>JBBRGF010000007.1:0-36561 GCA_038240975.1 Gemmatimonadales bacterium | reverse complement strand
ATCCTCGTCCTGTTCGCTCATCCGTTTTACTCCCTCGCGAAGTCGGCCAGGGCCTCGCGCAACTTTGCCCTGGCGCGAAAGAGCTGGGCCTTCGAGGTGCCCGACTGAACGCCGAGGACTTCGGCGATCTCCTCGTGCGTGTACCCCTCCACCTCGTGCATTACGAACACCGTTCGGTATCCCTCGGGCAGCGCGTCGATCGCCTTGGCGAGGCGCTCCTTGAGGTCTGGCTCGGCCTCCCTCGACATTCTGCCCATCGGAGGCGCGTCGTCGAGCGAGATCTCCCGCTCGCGCGACCTGCGCGTCCGCCTGAGTCCGTTCAGCGTGATCGAGATCGCGATCGAACAGAGCCAGGTCGAGAGGGCCGACTCACCTCTGAACTCGCCGAGCCGCTGGAACGCCCGGATGAAGGTCTCCTGGACGTAGTCCTGGGCCCGGTCGAGGTCCCCCGCCATCCGGTACGCGAGGCGAAACACCCGGCCCACGTGCGCGTCGTACAGCGCGCGCTCGGCACTGGGGTCGCCTGCCAATACTCGGCCGATCAGCTCTCGGTCGTCCACAGGCTCCAGCGTGTGAGGGTCGCGGGCGGTGACCGGTTCTCTGACACAGGTCGCCTGGAAATGGTTGGCCGAGAACTCGACGCAACCCTTCGGCCCGCTTCGGGCATCTCACGATACGTTGCAGGCCGATGCGGCCGAGGACAACCAATGAGACCAACGAGGCGGGACATGGTTCAGGTTACGAGCAGGGACCCGGTGACGATATACGAAGTGCTCGACAATTGCGGCCACCCGATCGGCCAGATCAGACTGCCTGCCGGCGAGCCGGTAGTCGGATGGGGTGAGGAGACAGTGCTGCTGAGAAGGGAAAGCCCGCGCCCGGGCACCGCCTGAAACGTTTGGCGACCGTCCGCTGTAGTAAGGGGATTGCTATATCTCCCCCTTACCCGGAAGGTCTATGCACCGCGCCTGGATCGTCACGCTCACAATACTCCCGGCTGCAGGGGCATGTGGCGGCACCGGAACGGCAGGGGCGCCGGTCCCACGGGCGGCCACGACGGCCGCCATCAGCCCGGCCGATCTGAGGATTCGCGAATCCATCTTTTCCGACGATTCGATGCTCGGGCGGCGGGCCGGCACCGCCGGAAACGTCAAAGGCAACGCCTACATCGCCGGAGAGCTGACGAGACTGGGCCTTCGCCCTGCCGGTGATAGCGGCAGGTTCTTCCAGCGGGTTCCACTGGTGAGCTACGCGGTGGACACCACAAAGGCAACGCTGCGGGCTGGTTCGGCCATGCTGGCCGCCTTCCACGGCTACTACCCATATCAAGCTGCATTCGATGCGCCGACGCGGCCGATCGACGGCGCGCAAACGATTTACATCGGATCTGCCGCCGACACCACCAATCTCCCCGACCGCGAGGCGTTGCGCGGCAAGGTCGTGGTATTCCGAAGCCACCCCGAGGCCACGTCACTCGGCGCGCCCGACCTGGGACCGGACGGGCGCCTCGGCCTGATCGCCGGAATCGCGATCACCGACATGGACGGCATACTGCAGGCGCACGACCAGTTTCTCCGCACGCCGCACCTCGTGGTAAAGGAAAAGAGCAAGGAGCCCGCGGAGGCGACCCAGCCGCGGACGCTGTTCCTCCCCACTGCGAGCGTCCCGGCCATCTTCGGCAAGCCACTCGACCAGCTTCGGCCGGGTGACACCGGCACCGCCATCCAGGGCGACGTGGCGTTCAATGGCGCGGACCTTCCGGCAACCAACGTGGTGGCCATCCTGGAGGGCTCCGACCCGGCGCTTCGGGGAGAGTACGTCGCGCTCGGAGCGCACAACGACGCGATCGGCATTGTCGAGCCTGTCGACCACGATTCGCTCCGGGCATACAACACCGTGGTGCGGCCACGTGGCGCGAACGACCCCACCGGCACACCCACGGCAGAGCAATGGACGCGGATCACGACCATCCGCGACAGCCTCCGCCGTCGCCGCCCGGCAAGGATCGATTCGATCGTGAATGGCGCCGACGACGACGGCTCGGGGTCGATGGGATTACTCGAGATTGCCGAGGCGATGTCCAGGACCGGTGCCCATCCCAAACGCTCACTGCTGTTCGTGTGGCATACCGGTGAGGAGTCGGGCCTCCAGGGCAGCCGGTGGTTCACCGACAATCCGACCGTGCCGAGGGATTCGATCGTGGCCCAGATCAACATCGACATGATCGCCCGAGGCAGTCCCAGCGACGAATCGAAGGGCGGCGCCGGGTACATTCAGGCGATCGGCTCACGGCGCCTGTCTACCGAGCTCGGGGATCTCGCGGAGAGGGTGAACATTGAAGGCAAGCACGGGCTGGTGTTCGACTACACGTACGACGCCGACGGACATCCCGACAACTTCTACTGCCGAAGCGACCACTACATGTACGCCCGCTACGGCATTCCTATCGCCTTCTTCAGCACCGGCGGTCACCGCGACTACCATCAGGTAACCGACGAGATGCAATACCTCGACTATGACAAATTTGCGAAGGTGACATCGTTCGTCGGCGACCTCGCGAGGCACGTGGCCGATCTCGATCACCGCCTCGTCGTCGACAAGCCAAAGCCCGATCCCGAGGCACCTTGTAAGCAATAGGCCGGGGACCGGATGTCATCCCTGGTGCGGATGTCATCCGCTCCTTCTAAACGTTTGCCCTCAAATAAGTTGTAGCTCACCCTTGGACTTGTCGCGGCTCCCCCGACCGGCTACGTTTCAGCATTCCCCGGCAGGGCCCCTGCCACCCCGAATTCTCGCCTCAGCCCGACACTCATGACCGCACCTAACTCGCGCGAACGCATCGTGCCACGGTTGATCGAAGAGGAGATGCAACAGTCGTTCATCAATTATTCGATGAGCGTCATCGTCTCCCGTGCCCTTCCCGACGTTCGGGATGGCCTCAAGCCCGTTCACCGCCGAATCCTGTACGCGATGAATGAGCTCGGCCTGGTGCCAGGGCGGCCGTACAAGAAGTCGGCCACGGTCGTGGGCGACGTGCTCGGCAAGTACCACCCGCACGGCGACGGGTCGGTGTATGACGCGCTCGTGCGAATGGTGCAGGAGTTCTCGCTTCGCTATCCGCTGGTGGACGGCCAGGGAAACTTCGGCTCGGTGGACGGCGATCCGGCGGCGGCGTATCGGTACACCGAGGCGCGGCTGACCCGCGTGGCCATCGCCATGCTGGAAGACATCGACAAGAACACCGTCAACTTCCAGGCCAACTTCGACGACCGGCTCCGGGAGCCGACCGTACTTCCCTCCAAGATCCCGAATCTTCTCGTCAACGGATCCTCCGGCATCGCCGTGGGCATGGCCACCAACATCCCGCCGCACAATCTGCGCGAAGTGGCCAAGGCGGTGGAGCTGTTGATCGACAGTCCCGACTCCACCATCGCCGACCTGCGAAAGGTCATCAAGGGGCCCGACTTCCCTACTGGCGCGTACATCTACGGCCGCGAAGGGATCAAGGAGGCCTACGAGAACGGCCGCGGGCGCATCGTGATGCGGGCCCGTGCGCAGATCGAGGAGCGCGAGTCGAGCGGCAAGTCCCAGATCGTCGTCCGGGAGATTCCCTACCAGGTCAACAAGGAGAACCTGGTCAAGGCCATCGCGGAGCTGGCGTCGGCCAAGAAGATCGAGGGCATCAGCGGCGTCAACGACGAATCGGACAAGGAGGGAATGCGGATCGTCATCGAGCTGAAGCGCGACGCCATTCCCAACGTGGTGCTGAACCAGCTTTACAAGCACACCGCCATGCAGTCCACCTTCGGCGTGATCATGCTGGCGCTCGACAAGGGCGCCCCCAAGATCATGAACCTGAAGGAACTGCTCGAGCGATACATCGAGCACAGGCACGAGATCGTCGTACGGCGGACCCAGTTCGACCTCAACGCCGCGGAGGCCCGGGAGCACATTCTCGAGGGCCTCAAGATCGCCGTCGACAATATCGATGAGGTGATCAAGATCATCCGCGGGTCGGAAGACACCCCGCAGGCAGATGCGCGGTTGCGCAAGCGGTTCGGGCTCAGCGAAAAGCAGAGCGATGCGATCCTCAACATGCGGCTGGCCAAGCTCACCGGCCTCGAAATCGAAAAGCTCGAGGCCGAGCTCAAGGAAGTCCGGGCCATCATCAAGGACCTCAAGAGCATTCTGGCCTCCAAGCCCAAGCGGATGGCGATCCTCAAGTCCGAGATGGCCGAGGTGGTCGACCAGTTCGGCGACGAGCGCCGTACCGAGATCGTCGCCGACCAGGACGAGTTCACCGTGGAAGATCTGATCGCCGAGGAAGACATGGTGATCACCATCTCCCATACTGGATACATCAAGAGGATCCCGGTCACTACTTACAAGCGGCAGCGCCGGGGCGGCCGGGGGCTGAACGGCGCCGACCTCAAGGCCGACGACTGGGTCGAGCATCTCTTCATCGCCAGCACCCACGACTACCTGCTCTTCTTCACGAACACGGGGCAGGTCTACTGGCTCAAGGTGCACGAGATTCCGCAGGCGGGCCGCGCCGCCCGCGGCAAACCGGTGGTGAGCTGCATTGCGATCAAGCCCAACGAACAGATCGCGGCCCTGGTGCCGGTGCGGGAATTCGCCGACGACAAGTCGCTCATCTTCGCGACGAGGCTCGGCACCGTGAAGAAGACGGTGCTCTCAGCGTATGGAAATGTGCGAACCACCGGCATCTGCGCCATCAACATCGAGGACGGCGACGAGCTCATCGACGTCCAGGTGTGCGACCAGAACAGCGACATCGTCCTGGCCACCAAGGACGGCATGAGCATCCGGTTTCACCAGGGCGACGTGCGCGAGATGGGGCGCGCCACCACCGGCGTCAAAGGAGTCGAGCTCGACAAGGGTGACGAAGTGATCGGAATGGTCGTGGTCCGCCGTGACGCGACCTTGCTCGTGGTGAGCGAGAAAGGATTCGGAAAGCGCTCCGAGCTGTCCGACTACCGCGTGCAGAAACGCGGAGGCAAGGGCATCATCACGCTCAAGAAGACCGACAAGACGGGGTACATCGTCGCGCTCAAGGAAGTGATCCCCGATGATGAGCTGATGATGATCACGCGGCACGGCGTCATCATACGGCTGCCGGTCGACGGCATCCGGGTGATCGGGCGGAACACGCAGGGCGTCAAGGTGATGAACCTCGATGCCGGCGATACCGTGGTGGACGTGGCCCGCGTGGTGAAGGAGGAAGAAGCCGTCGTCGAAGCGGTGGGTGGCGGCGATGAGGAAGCCTCCGCCGCGGCCGAAGAGTGACGGCGGCCGCCGACACCACGGTCGGCATCGAGGCGCTCCGCGCCGCCGCCCTCGTCGTGGAGGGCGTCGCTATCCGGACTCCGGTGGTCGAAGCGTCTGCCCTTTCCCGCATGGCCGGCGTGCCGGTGATGCTCAAGTGCGAGCAGCTACAGCCGGTGGGCGCGTTCAAGATTCGCGGCGCGTACAATGCCGTGTCGCATGTGGCGGCCGCGGGGCGGGCCTCCGGTGTGATCACCCAGTCGAGCGGAAACCACGGGCAGGCTCTCGCCTTTGCCGGGCGCGCGTTCGGGCTTCGGGTCGTGGTCGTCATGCCGTCGTCGGCGCCCCGAGTGAAGGTGGAGGGCGTGCGGCGTCACGGCGGTGAGGTCGTATTCGCCGGGGCGGTCCGAAGCGCCGAGCAGCTGCGCCGCGCCGAGGAGATCGCCGCCAGGGAGGGACTGGCGATGGTACCTCCGTACGACCATCCCGACGTCGTGGCCGGCCAGGGCACGTGCGGTCTCGAGATCCTCGAGCAGTGCCCCACGGTCGACACGATCCTCTGTCCCGTGAGCGGAGGCGGCTTGCTTGCGGGAATCTCGATCGCGGTCCGGGAGCTGCGCCCGGCCACCCATCTCATCGGCATCGAGCCAGCCGGCGCCGCCAAGTTGAGCGCGGCGCTGGCCGCCGGGGCACCTGCGTCGCTGGAGCGCACCGGCAGTATCGCCGACGGGCTCCTGACCCGGTCGGTCGGCCAGATCACCTTTCCCATCCTTCGCCGCGTCGTGCGCGAGGCCATCCAGGTGAGCGAGGACGAGATCAAGTCCGCGGTGCGTTTCCTTCACCACGAAGCCGACATCACCGCCGAGCCTTCGGGGGCGGTCGGAGTCGCGGCGCTCATGGCCGGCAAAGTACATGCCGACGGAACGGTGGTCATCGTCGTGAGCGGCGGCAATGTCGACCCCGATGTCTACGCCGGCATGGTAGGCT
Organism: Gemmatimonadales bacterium; assembly: GCA_038240975.1. Taxonomy (GTDB): domain Bacteria; phylum Gemmatimonadota; class Gemmatimonadetes; order Gemmatimonadales; family GWC2-71-9; genus CAVVWJ01. Next base: position 30,288 of record JBBRGF010000007.1, on the reverse strand, counting down.
GAGTGTCACTCGCTCCCAAGATTCTCGTGGCCGACGACGACCAGGCGCTGTCGCGGACGCTGTCTTGGATTCTCAAGGAGAACGGGTACGAGGTGCTTACCATTCCCGGTGGCGAGCGCCTCTTCGAGCATCTCGAGGCGGAATCGTTCGATCTCTTGCTTCTCGACATCATGATGCCGCGCGTAGACGGCCTTCAGCTCCTGCAGAAGGTCAAGGCCGATCCGCGATTCAAGGATCTGCCGGTGCTGATGATCTCCTCGATGCCGCCCGAGGAGGCCACCGTGCGGTCGCTCGGCCTCGGCGCGGCCGACTTCATCCCCAAGCCGTTCAGAGTTCGCGAGCTGCTCGCCCGCGTCAAGGCACACCTCCGGGTGGGTCGCGAGCTGAATCAGGCGCGCGCCGAAGCGCGCTCGCGGTCGGAGATGATGGACATCATGCACGAGGTCACCACGTCGCTCAAACCGGAGGAGATCTACCAGATCCTCGTGCGGCGGGTGGCGCAGGGTCTCAACATCTCGCGCTGCTCCATCGTCATCGCGGGCCCCGAAGACGACACCGGCACGGTGGTGGCCGCGTTCGAGAACCCGATGCTGCACAATCTGCCCGTCGACCTCAAGCGCTACCCCGAGATCCAGCGCGCGTTCACGAGCGGCGACGTCGTCCTCGTCCGCGACACGACCACCGATCCGCTCTATACCGGCGTCAGGCAGGAATGGGTGGTGGAGGGGAAGCCGGTACAGACCCGGTCGGCAATCGCCCTCAGGTTCTCACTGAAGCAGGAGCCGGCGGGGGTCTTCTTTCTGCGCACGACCACCGAAGACGGTCCCCTCAACGAGCAGGACGTGCGCTTCGCCGAGCAGGTGATCGGTGCGGCGGTGGCGGCGCTCGAGCGGGCATACGACCTCGAGAACGCCGTCATGGGCCAGGAGCAGATGCGGCATCTGGCCGAGACCGATCCGCTCACCAGCTGCTTCAACCGACGCGCGCTGATGGAAAAGCTGGAGCAGGAAATGGATCGCGCCGCCCGCTATGCCACCATGCTCACGGCCCTGATGATCGACATCGACAATTTCAAGCAGATCAACGACACGCACGGGCACCTCGTCGGCGACCGGGTGCTGAAGCAGCTCGCGAACCTCCTCAAGCGGGAGCAGCGCTCGGTGGACATCGTGGCCCGGTATGGCGGAGAGGAGTTCGTCGTTCTTCTCCCGGAGACCACCAACGCCGAATCCCGGAACTTCGCCGAGCGCATCCTGCGCCGGGTCGCGACGCACGACTTCGGCGAGGCCGGCCATACGGTGCGCGTGACCATCAGCGTCGGCATCGCCTCCTACCCCGACGAGCGCGTCAGCGACGGCGAGTCGCTCCTCCGACTCGCCGACCGACACATGTATCGGGCCAAGACGGACGGCCGGAACCGAATACGCGATTGAAAAATCGCCGCTGCCCCCGGTGTCAGACATCGTATTCGGCCCCGGCCAGATACTGCGTCAAGGACGGCTCGCCACTGGTCGAGGTGAGCGATGGCGACGCGGACCTTCCGGACGACGCGCCGCCCGATGCCCTTCCGCTGACGGCGGAAGAGACCGATCGCTACGCCACGCTGGCGGGCAAGTTGCTCGACGGCCGGTACCAGGTAGACCGCCGGATGGGCGAAGGCGGCATGTCCTACGTCTACCGGGCGCTCGATATGGAGAACGGGGTCCAGGTGGCGCTCAAGATTCTCCTCCCCCGCCTTTCACGCGATCCTGCCGCCGTCGAGCGGCTTCGGCGCGAGGCCGCGATCGCCACCCGGCTGAATCACCCGAACGTCTGCCCCATTCTCCGCCTCGGCGAGACGCAGGATCGGATGCTCTATCTCGTGATGCCATTTCTCGATGGCGAGCCGCTCAGCGAGCGGGAGACGAGGGAAGGCCCTTTCGCGGTGTCCGAAGGGATCCCCCTGCTGGTGCAGGTCTGTGACGGGCTCGAGCAAGCCCACGAGCTGGGTATCGTCCATCGTGACCTCAAGCCCGAGAACATCATGCTCGTGCCGGAACATGGCAGCGAATTAGGCGTCCGGGCGGTTGTGATGGACTTCGGACTCGCCAAGCAGCGCCTGGCCGGCCCTGAGCTCGCCAAGCTCACCGCCACCGGAATAGTGCTCGGCACTCCCGAGTTCATGAGCCCCGAGCAGATCCGGGGCAAGCAGCTCGACGGACGGAGCGACGTCTACGCGATCGGTATTCTTGCCTTCGAGCTGTTCACCGGCCAGCTCCCCTTCGCGGGCAAGTCGGCGCAGGAGACGATGATCGCCCGGCTGCGCGGATCGCCCCGCCGGCTGCGGCAGACGCGCGACGATCTTCCCTCCAAGCTCGAAGCCGTCATCGAGCGATGCCTGGCCCTGGAACCGGGAGACCGATTTCAGACCATGTCGGAGCTCGCCTTTGCCCTCGAGGCAGCGACCGGCCCGGGGGTGATCGGGCGGCTTTTTGGGCGATAGCACCGTTGACCGCCCTTCTCCGTAGTTCTGCGGATTGCCCGGCAACGGGGCGGCCGAGTACCCTTACTGCGTGCCCCCAGAGCCTCCTCTCCATGTCGTTGGCCTCAGCCACCATACAGCCGGTGTGGAGGTGCGCGAGCAGTTCGCGCTGACGCCAGTCGAAATCACGGCTTGGCTGGCACGCTTCGATGAGCAAAATCTCACCGCACTCATCATCTCCACCTGCAACCGTTGTGAGCTTTACTGGTATGGCGACGGTGACCACGAGCCTGCGTTCCGTGAGTTCGCCCGAGCACGTGGCGTGGCCGACGCACTCCCGCTGGAGCGCCGTGAGGGAGCGGCCGCGATCCAGCACATCTTCACCGTCGCTGCGGGGCTCGACTCGCAGGTGCTGGGTGAGACGGAAATCCTCGGCCAGGTCAGACGCGCCTACGACCTTGCCCGCGCCGCCGGCACCACAACACGACAGATGGACCTCGTGTTCTCCGCTGCGCTCTCGACAGGGCGCAAGGTGAGACGGGAAACGATGCTCGGGCGCCACCCGACCTCGGTCAGCTCGGCAGCAGTGGATCTGGCCGCGTCGTATCAGGGAGGTGATCTGGCCGGGTGCCGGGTGGTTGTCCTCGGTGCCGGTGAGGCCGCGGAAGGCGTGCTGCGGGCCCTTCATGCGCGCGGTGCCACTCATGTGATCCTGGTGAACCGGCACCCCGGGCGCGCCGCCGCCCTGGCCGCGGCATGGAATGCCACTCCGCACACGTGGGAGGAGCTGCCCGCGCTTGCCGCCGGCGCCGATATCGTGGCCGTGGCCACCGCGTCGGCGCGGCCCGTGGTATCCGCGGCGCTGCTCGAAGCGGCGGTGTCCGGGCGGCAGGACCGCCAGGTTCTCGTGTTGGACCTCGCCGTACCCCGGAACGTGGAGCCGGCGGCCCGGCAAGTTGCCGGCGTGCGGTTACTCGATCTCGACGATCTCCAGCGGCTCTGCTGCCCCGCCTCCGACGCCCCTTCCGACGCCCTGGCGGATGCCGAGCGAATCCTCGCCCACGAGATGATGCATCTCGACCATAGTCTGCACGGACACGCCGCGGCTCCGCGGCTCAGCGAGCTGCACCGGCTTGGCGCCCAGGTAGCCGCGCAGGAAACGGAATGGGCGCTCGATCAGCTTGCCGAGCTTTCCGAGCGCGAGCGTGAAGTGGTCAGGGAGATGGCCGAGCGGTTGGTGCGTCGGGTGCTGTATCCGGTCAGCCGATCTCTGCGGTTGCCCGAGGAGCCGCTTCGGCCCGAGTCGCCGACGCCGGAATCTGGCGGCAAACCGGATTGACGCACCCGGCGCACCGGGTGAGATATTGCGTCGAACAGATCCTGTCGCCTGCCAGATGCTCTCGTACGATTCCGGCGAGGGCATCCATGAAATCGGGCCGGTCGTTGAACGCCGGAACCCGCTCGTACCGCGTAATTCCCGCCTGACTGGCCACGTGGCCGTATTCCTTGTCCAGCTCGGATAGCGTCTCGATATGGTCGCTGGTAAAGGCGATCGGCACCACGAGCACGTTCTTGTGTCCCTTCTGTCCCAGCTCCCGTATGACCTGTTCCGTTCTGGGGCCGAGCCATCGGACGGGCCCCACCTCCGACTGGTAGGCCAGGATGTAGGGGTTGGTCGCGCCGAGCGCCTCCACGACGCGCTGCACGCCGGCCCCGACTTCCTGGGGGTACGAGTCGCCACGATCGATAACGTCGAGCGGCAAGGAGTGGGCGCTGAAGAGGAGAAGGACTTTGTCGCGAACGTCGGCGGGAAATCGTCCGAGGCCCTCGCGCACGGTGCCGGTCATCGAGGAGATAAAGCCATCGTTCACGGGCCAGCGGTCGATGATGCTCCACTCGAACGCGCCCCGGAGGCTGGTGCGGTCGAGAGCCCTCCACAGTTCGTTGAGGCTCGAACCGGTGGTACTGCAGGAGAACTGGGGATACTGACTGAATGCGACGGCTCGCTCCACGCCATCGGCCGCCATGGCCCGGAGCGCGTCGTCGCTGTTGGGCCGCACATACCGAAACGCCACGTAGAAGCCGTGCGGCGCCGTGCCGGGAGAGAGGCGGTCGAGTCGCTCGACCATGCCTTTGCCCTGGGCGGTGGTGTGACGGAGGATGGGCGATCCACCGCCGATGGAGGCGTACAACCCTCGCACCTTGGGAGCCCTTCGGCGGGCGATGAACGGGCCCAGCCATTTCTGCAGCGGAAGCTTGATGATCTCCCGGTCGGCAAACAGATCGAGCAGGAACGGCTCCACCTCGTCGAGAGTGGCCGGCCCTCCGAGGTTCATCATGACGATACCGGTCTTGACCCTTCCCATGCCTCAATATAATCCTGGCTCACCACCGATCACCCGCGCCTCCAAGGCAAATCGGGTCAGATCGGCAACGGTGCGAAGCCGGAGTTTTCGCATCAGGCTCTCCCGGTGCGTCTCGACGGTCCGGTGGCTGATGCCCAGCTCGGCGGCTATCTCCTTGTTGGTCCGGCCCCGGGCCACGCCTTCCAGCACCTCGCGCTCTCTGCCGCTGAGCTGCGACAAAAGGCCCGCCGGCGTCTCGGACTCCCGCTGCCCCCGAACCACCGCCGTGAGTCGCTTCGCGATCGGTGGGCTGAAGTATGACTCTCCCCTCCGGATCGCGCGGATCGCCCCCCGCAGCTCGGTGGCGGCCGTGTCTTTGAGGAGATATCCGTGGGCGCCGGCGCGGACGCTCTCCAGCACGTACTCGGTGTTGTCGTGCATGCTGAGGATCAGTACCCGGGTCTCCGGGCACTGCCGCCGCAATTCCGCCGTGGTCCGGAGCCCCGATTCCCCGGGCATCGAGATGTCCAGCAGGGCGACATCCGGCCGCAACTCGACGGCCAGGGCGAGGGTCTCCGCTCCGGTGGAGGCCTCACCGATCACCGAGAACCCGGGCTCACCCTCGAGCACGTGACGGATGCCGGTGCGCACGATGGCGTGGTCGTCGGCAACGAGAACCCGGATCGAGGAATCGGTCACGTCTGCTCTTGCTGGGCCGAGGGGACGACGACTTCGAGAGAGGCGCCCGTGCCGGCGCGGCCGAAGAGCCGAACGCTGCCGCCGAGAGCGCTGATGCGTTCCCGCATTCCGGCGAGGCCCATGTGTCCCGCACGCTGAAGCCGGTCGAGAGAAATGCCGGGTGGTCCGCGTCCATCGTCCTGAACCTGGAGCATGACTCCCGCCTCGCGCACCGAGAGATCGATGCGAACGGAACGCGCATCGGCGTGGCGGAGCACGTTCGACAGGGCCTCCTGTAGCGCGCGAAACAGCGCCAGCTCCGCCTCTTCCGAGAGGGGAGGGAGGGCGCCCGGCGACGTCAGCTCGGTGGCGATGCCGCTGCGCTCGCCGAAGTCCGCACCGAGTGAGCGAAGTGCGGGAACGAGGCCCAGGTCGTCGAGCAGCGAGGGGCGGAGATCGTTGGTGACGCTCCGGATGCTGCGTATCCCCGTGTCGATGAGGCCGAGGATCTGATCGAGCCGCGCCGCCTGGCCGGCCGGAGCGCCTTCGCGCAACACGCCCAGCTCCATTTTGACTGCCGAGAACACCTGGGCGGTCTCATCGTGCAACTCGCGTGACAGTCTGCGGCGCTCCTCCTCGTGTTGCTCGATCATCCGCGCCGAAAGCCGGGCCAGCTCGACGGTTCGCGCCTGAAGGCGGGCATAGAGATCGGCATTCTCCAGCGCGGCCCCGACCTGCTGGCCCAGCGCCACCAGGAAGCGGTCATCCAGAGCGGTAAAGGGATCGCGTGCTTCGCCCACCAGCACGAGAGCCCCGATCACCTCCTCGCGGCGGAGGAGTGGCAGCACCGCGGCGTAGGGGTAGGGCCGGGATTCGCCGTTACGCCAGGCGCTGCTCACCTGGGGACGCCCGGTCTCGAGTGCCCGCGCCAGCACCAGCGCGGCAGGCCCGGTCGGCTCGGCGCCGTTGAGCTCCGTGTACACGCCAGCGCTCCGTGCGAGGCGCGGACGGCCATCGAGATAGAGATACAGGGCGCTTCCTCGCACGGCTGGGAGCGTCAGTGGCCGGGCAAGCAGAGCGGAGAGAACGTCCTGTTCGCGTCCCGCCGACTGAAGATCGCCCGAGAGGGCGGACAGCGCGCTCAGTCCACGACGGAGATCGTCGAGCACCAGCAGCATGATGCCCGCTCCGATGGCCATAGTGAAGAGGATGTCGAGGTAATACCCCCAGGGCGCCCACGCCCCCCGCGCTCTCAGGAACGGATAGTCGAGGTGATGCAGTCCCCAGAGAACGAAGGAGACCGCCAGAAGCGTGGCGCCGCTCGATGCCACCCGACGGCGGTAGCGGTAGAAGGCCCACCCGGTGCCCAGAGTAGCAAGGCTCAGGAACAACACTGCGGGCCCGGCGGCCCAGAGAAACTGGTCGAGGCGGTAGATGGCGATGAACGACCAGGCCGGCGGGAACAGGATGAGGGCGAGATACCACGGGCGCCAGCGAATGGCCTGCGAGAAAACGAGCGCCGCGTAGAGCAGGGCAAGCGCGGTCCAACCTGTGACCACCTGGTGCCAGTAGAGCCAGATCCGGTTGCCGCTCAGAAGGAAGCAGACGATGGCCCCGATCCGTACCACGTACAGCGCCCACGCTCCGGCCCACCAGGCAAAGTACGGCTTGCGATAGCGCTGATAGAGAAACGTGCAGAGGAACGCTACCGCCGCGGTGAGGAGAGCCTGCAGGAGGGCGGCATAGATCTCTTCGATCGCCGTGGCAGGCACGGATCCTCAGTACCAGCCGATCGGTTTCTCGTCGAGATTGATGAACACCTGCTTGGTCTCGAGATATTCCTCGACTCCCCAGTGGCCCAGCTCCCGTCCGAAGCCCGACGCCTTGTAGCCGCCCCAGGGCGCCTCGACGAACGTCGGCTGCATGTGGTTGACCCAGACGATTCCCGCCTCGAGCGCCTTGACCACCCGAAGGGCCTTGAAGATGTCGCGCGTCCACACCGCCGCGGCCAATCCGTACGGCGTGGCGTTCGCGATCCGGATGGCGTCGGCCTCGTCCTTGAACGGGATGACGCTCATCACGGGACCGAAGATTTCTTCCTGGGCGATCCTGGCCGAATTGTCGACGTCGTAGAAGATCGTGGGCTCGATGTACCACCCCTTGTCGAACTGCCTGGGGACACCGCCGCCCGCAGCCAGCTTGGCCTCGCCACGGCCCACCTTGAGGTAGTCGGCGACCCGGTCGCGCTGCTCGAGGCTCACCAGCGGACCCATCTTGGTATCACGGTCGAGACCGCGTCCGAGCTTGATCGTCCGGGCCTTTGCCGCCGCGGCGTCCACGAACTTCTTGTAGATATCCTTCTGCACCAGCACTCGGCTTCCCGCCGAGCAGACCTCGCCCTGATTGATGAAGGTGCCGAAGAGCGCACCGTCGACTGCGTTCTCGAAATCGGCGTCACTGAAGAAGATATTGGGCGACTTGCCGCCCAGCTCGAGCGAGACGCGCTTGAGCTGCTCGGCGGCCTCGCGCATGATGATCTTTCCCACCGACGCGCTGCCGGTGAACGCGATCTTCCGGACCTGCGGATGGGCGACGAGAGGCGCTCCGGCGCCTGGTCCGTCACCGGTCACGACGTTGATCACACCGGGCGGCAGGCCGACCGCCTCGAAATCCTCCGCAAGCTTGAGCAACGAGAGCGGAGTCTGCTCGGCGGGCTTGATGACGACCGCGCAGCCCGCCGCGAGCGCCGGCGCGATCTTCCAGGCCGCCATCAGCAGCGGATAGTTCCAGGGAATGATCTGACCGGCGACTCCCACCGGCTCACGCATCGCGAAGGCGATCGCGTCGGCGGGAACGGGAAGGACCTCGCCGTTGATCTTCGTGGCCAGCCCGGCATAGTACTCGTAGCAGGTCGCGGTGTCGTCCACGTCGTATTCGGACTCGACGATGGGTTTGCCCGAGTTGATCGTCTCGATCTCCGCCAACTCGTCCTTTCGGGCCCTGATGCGCTCGGCGAGACGAAAGAGGATGCGGCCGCGCTCCTGGGCCGACACGGTGCGCCAGCCCTCGTAGAAGGCGCGACTGGCCGCCTTCACGGCGCGGTCGACGTCGGCGGCTCCGCCCCCGGGACAGGTAGCGACGACGCCTTCGGTGGACGGGTCGTACACGTCGAAGGTCTTGCCGCCCTTCGCGTCCACGAACTTTCCGTCGATGTACATCTTGTAGTGGGTCACTTCGGATTTGCGGGCCTTGGTCTTCGCCGCGGCAGTGCTCGTCATTCGACGCCTCGCCTTCGCCGGTCTGCTGTTCGTGTGGTCTGGTAGGCTGGATCAATCTACCACAGAAACATCATCCTACCACAAAGCATCACCACGGAAACACGGAAGACACGGAGGATCACGAAAAGAGCAATGACGTCTTGCCTCCGATGACCTCTCGTGTCCTCCGTGCTTCCGTGGTGATCGCACTTACGCTGCTACTGTCTCTCGAACCCCGAGCGACCTGACTCGAGGAAGCTCGCTCCGGGCCGAGTCGTCGCGCACGTGCCAAGGCATACCTTCGCGTGCGAGGCGCTCCATGAACGGATCGGGGTCGAACTCCTCGGGTGAGCGCACGCCGGGGCCGGTCCACCGCCCGTCACTGATGAGCCGCGCCGCGATGACCGGCGGAATGCCCGTCTGGTACGCCGTCGCCTGCACGCCAAGATCGGTGTAGGCGGTCTCGTGGTCGGCCACGTTATAGATGTAGAATGCCCGAGGCTGGCCGTTCTTCAGGCCCCTGGCCAGCGTGCCCACGCAGGTCTTTCCACGCATCCGCCCGGCCAAATCCTTGGGATCGGGCAGAAGCGACACGACGAGGTCACGCGGAGCGATCGACGCGTCGCCCACCTGCACCCTTGTCTTGCTCGACAGCCCCAGCCGCTTCATGACCCGCAGCGTTTCAACGGTGACGTCGTCCATGCAGAGCTTGAAGTCCACGACCTTCGCCTGCGGAAAAAACCGGGGCAGCGTCTTCGATTCCTCGTGGTCCACATAGTAGCAGTTGAGGACGCCGAGCTCCGGAAAATCGAACGGCTCGAAGCCACTGAGCGGTTCCTCGAGACAATAGCGGCCATCGCGGAACGAGACGGCCTTGCACAAGCACTCGTCGATGAAGACCCAGGGGCTGAACGCCGCAATGAATCCGGTGTTTCCCTGGCAGACCGAGTTATCGCCGTCGCGCACGCGAAGCTCCGTCACTGTGTCGAGCAGATGCTTACGCGCGTAGGCCGCGTAGACGTTGGTCGTGCCCGGATCGGCGCCCATTCCGAGCAACGCGATCCTGCCCGTGTGCCTGAATTCGGCATCGAGGGCAAACTGGTCCTCGAGCTTGGGAATACCGTCGTCGTCGGTGCCGCCGCTGGCCAGGTCGATGTAATGGCAGCCGGCCTCGAGGCAGGCTCGCATCACTTCGATGTTGGTCGCGGGCAACGCGGCGTTCAGGACAATGGTGGCGCCGGTCTCCCGTATCGTTCGGGCGACATGGGCTCGGTGGCCCGCGTTCACCTGCAACGCGGAAACACGAGGATCGTTGAGCCGGTCCGCTAGGAGGGATGCGCGGGCGGATACCGCGTCGGCGATGACGAGCTTCTCGAGCACCGCCTCCTGCACGAATTTTAGGGCGGACACGGTCCCCACCGCGCCGGCGCCTAACATCAGGACTCTCACACACTCCTCTTTTCATTGTTGGCGCGGCACTCGGTCCGGAGGCTGGGCCTCCTCGCCCCCGCCGCTGATGGGGGCTCGTAGCTCAAGGAGAAAGTCAGCTACGAGAGTGGACCCTCCGCGTTGTCGGAGGATGCAAACACGCCGTCCCGGGGTGCGGGGGCGTATAGCCATACTAGCCGTCGCCCCCCACCCCCTGTCCAGCCCCCCCATGCCCTGCCAGTGACAGAGCAGGTTTCGAAGGGAATCTCATACACTCGGGTACCGCATTGCCGGTAAACGGGTTGGGGTCGTGCCACGCAGCGGCGCAGAATACTTATGCAACGCGATGTATTCGAGCGCGGGCTTTGACAACACCTCGAAGGGCCCTCTATCCTGGAGTAGTCGGCCCCCCACTCCCGAGGCTCCAATGTCCGGCGTCATCCATCTCCAGACCGAGATTCCCGGGCCCAGGAGTCGCGCGCTCCTTGCGCGGCGCGCGCGCGCGGTCCCGAGGGGCGTACCGGCAGTCACGCCGATCGCGGTCGCGCAGGCCGAAGGCGCCGTCATCACCGACCTGGACGGCAACCGGCTCATCGACTTCGGAGGCGGTATTGGTGTGGTGAACACCGGGCACCGCCACCCTGGCGTCGTCGCGGCGGTGCGCCGCCAGCTCGACCGGTTCGCGCACGTCTGTTTTCCCGTGTCGACCTATGAGCCCTACGTCGAGCTGGCCGAGCGGCTCAACCGGATCACGCCGGGCAGGCACGACAAGCGGACTTTCTTCGTCAACAGCGGTGCGGAGGCCGTGGAGAACGCGGTCAAGGTGGCGCGAAGCTTTACCGGGCGGCCGGCGATACTCTGCTTCGAGCACGGATTTCACGGCCGCACGAATCTCGCGATGGCGCTTACCTCCAAGGTGGTTCCCTACAAGAAGGGATTCGGCCCCTTCGCCCCCGAGATCTACCGGATTCCATTTCCCTACTGCTACCGGTGCGGGGAGGGTCCGAAAGCCGGGCGATGCTGCCTGGCGGACCAGCCGAGGCTCGAGGCGCACCTGGCCGCAACCGTCGACCCGGCATCGGTGGCCGCGGTGATCATGGAGCTGGAGCTCGGCGAAGGAGGGTTCGTTCCGGCGCCAATGGAGTACGTGCGGATGCTCGCTGCATTCGCCAAGCAACACGGCATCCTATTCATCGCCGATGAGATCCAGACGGGCTTCGGGCGCACCGGCAAGCTCTTCGCCTCGGAGCACTACAATCTGGTGCCCGACGTCATCATTACCGCCAAGTCGCTCGCCGGAGGATTGCCGCTTGCCGCCGTGACCGGTCGGGCCGACGTGATGGAGGCCTCGGAGGCCGGGGGACTGGGCGGCACGTACGGTGGCAACCCGCTCGCCTGTGCCGCGGCGATCGCCGTCATCGATGCGATGGAAGCCGAGCGCATTCCCGAGAGAGCGGAGCGCGTAGGAGAGCGGATCGCCGCACGATTCCGCGAGTGGGCGGGTCGGTATCCCTGCATCGGAGACGTGCGCGGGCTCGGCGCCATGATCGCCATGGAGCTGGTCACCGACCGCGAGAGCCGGACACCAGATAAGGCTCTCACCGGACGCGTGCTTGGGGCGGCGCTGGAGAGGGGTCTGATCCTTCTTTCGTCCGGCACGTACGGCAACACGATCCGGGTGCTCGCGCCGCTCACCGCCTCCGACGCCATCATCGACGAAGGGCTGGCCGTTCTGGGCTCGGTGATCGAGGCGGTCGCCGGGCTACGGTGATCGAGCGTTGCCTGTGGGCCGAAACGGCGCCCGAGCCGCCCCGGGGGGAGGCGCCGCTTCCCGAGCGCGCAGACGTGGCGATCGTCGGCGGAGGCTATACCGGGCTCGCCGCCGCCAGGGCACTGGCCCGAATCGGCGCCTCGGTAACGGTCCTGGAGCGTCACTCGGTCGGATGGGGCGCCAGTGGACGGAACGGCGGGCAGGTCCTCTCAGGGTACAAGCCCTCGATAGCCCGGCTGGCGGGGAGGCTCGGGCTCGACGAGGCCAGGCGTCTCTTTCGCCTTTCGCTCGAGGCGGTCTCCTACCTCGAGACGCTGATCGCGGAGGAGAACATCGCCTGCGACTACTCGCGCTGCGGAGGCGTCACGCTCGCCGCCAAGCCGGGCCATCTGCGCGGTCTGTCCGAGGACTCGCGCTTTCTCCGCACAGCCATGGAGCACGAGACGCAGGTACTCGGCCCGCGCGATCTAGCCGGAGAGGTCGGCTCGGCTCGATACCACGGAGGCCTTCTCGATCCCGCGGCCGGCAGCCTCCATCCGGGTCGGTATGTTCAGGGACTCGCGGCAGCGGCTGCACGCGCGGGCGCCACACTGATCGAGGGGGCGGAGGTCAGCGGTGTGAGGCGGGAGGGTGGCCTCCTCGTGCTCGAGACGTCACGAGGTGAGCATCGCGCCGGCGAAGTACTCGTGGCAACCAATGGCTATACCGGTTCGGCTTTCCCCCGACTCCAGCGGCGCATCGTGCCGGTGGGCAGCTACCTGATCGCCAGCGCTCCCCTCGACCCGGCCGTCGCGTCGACACTGGTGCCCCGCGGTCGTGTGCTGAGCGACACGAAGCACCTGCTCTACTATTTCAGGCTCTCACCCGACGGAAGGATGGTCTTCGGTGGGCGCGCGGCTTTTGCCCCGACTCCCGTTGCCCGGAGCGCGGCTGTGCTGGCAGCCGCAATGGCGGAAGTTTTTCCGGAGCTGGCGAACACCACGATCGACTATGCCTGGGGCGGACAAGTCGCCTTTGCGATCGACCAGATGCCCCACGCCGGCTTGCTCGATGGACTGCACTTCGCGATGGGCTACGCCGGGCACGGCGTCGCCATGTCCACCTGGCTCGGCGCGCGCATGGGCGAGGCGCTCGGCGGCGCGGCGCCGATGCCGCGAATAACGACCGCCTTCCGCCCGGTGCCGTGCTACCGCGGCCGGCCCTGGTTTCTCCCGCTCGTGGGCGGGTATTACAGGCTCAGGGACTGGATGAATTAGGCGTCACACCCGAGAGGAGCGCCGATCAATTGCGTCTGCCGAACGACGAAGTCCTGCGGCACACCGGACGGTATCTCGAGCTGATCGCCGGCCGAGAGATGTCGGACGACGAGAAACGGACTCTCATCGCGGAGACGGTGGATAGCTACGAGCGCTACTACAACCGTGGGTTCATCAGTTACCGCAAGTCGGTCACCCAGGCTGGGCAGTTCGCCGCGCTGGAGTGGTCGGGTCAGGGCGCCATCCTCCACGACCTGCTCGGCCGCGAGTACATCGACTGCCTGGGCGGATACGGCATCTTCAGCGCCGGAGTCAATCACCCCACCGTCGTCAAGGCGGTGTCCGATCAGCTCCGGCGCATGGCGCTCAATAGCCAGGAGCTGCTCGAGCCCTGGCGGGCGGCGCTCGCTCGCGTCCTCGCCGAGGTCACGCCCGGCGATCTGCAGAATTCGTTCTTCATCAACAACGGTACCGATGCCATCGAAGGCGCGATCAAGTTGGCCCGCCTTTACACGCGGCGCGACACCTTCATCTCGACACTCGGCGGCTTCCACGGCAAGTCGATGGGATCCCTGTCGCTGATGGGAAAGGCCTCGTTCCGCGAGCCGTTTCAGAGCGGTCTGCAGGACGTACGCTTCGTTCCCTACGGAAGCGCGGACGCGCTCGAGGACGAGCTGCGGAGGTGCGACGCCGTCGGCGTTCACATTGCGGGCGTCGTTCTGGAGCCGGTCCAGGGAGAGGCCGGTGGCATTGTTCCTCCCGACGACTACCTCCCTCGTGCGCGCGAGCTATGCACGCGCTACGGCGCGCTCCTCATCGCCGACGAGATCCAGACCGGAATGGGACGCACCGGAAAGCTCTGGGGCGTGGACCACTGGGGAGTAGTGCCCGATATCATGTGCCTCGGCAAATCCATCGGAGGAGGCGTGATGCCGCTTTCGGCGTTCATCGCGACTCCGACGGTGTGGGAGGTGATGATCCCCAACCCGATCATTCATTCCACGACGTTCGGCGGCAATCCGCTGGCGTGCGCGGCGGGACTCGCCGCGATCCAGGTGACGCTCGAGGAGGATCTTCCCGGCCAAGCCGCGTCAAAGGGAGAGTTTCTCCTTCGCGAGCTGGCCGAGCTCCAGCGCAGATATCCACAGGTGCTCGACGAGGCGCACGGCAAAGGGCTCCTGATCGGAATGGAATTCCCTGATCAGGAGACCGGGTGGAAGGTCGCCGCGGGCCTCTTCAAGAGGGGTGTTCTCGTGGCCGGGACCTATTCCAAGGCACAGGTCATTCGCATCGAGCCTGCGCTAGGCATTCCGATGGACCTGCTGCACGAGATGCTCAACCGGCTGGAAGACACATTCAAGGAGGTGGTGTCAGGGTGATTGGGATCACCGAAACCGGCGGGAGTCGCGAGAACATTGCTCTCAAGAGCTGTACTGTATCGCATCCCCTGCACGGAGGAATCATGGATAAAGCGACAGATCCGGTCTGCGGCATGGAGGTGTACCCCACACCCAAGCTCCGCTCGACCTTGGAATCCCACGAGTACTACTTCTGTTCCGACGTGTGCCGCCAGAAGTTCGACACGGAGCCGGAGAAGTACATCGACGCCGAGACGCACGAGCCGCCCTACACGATTTCCGGTAAAGTCGCGGCGCCCCGGTTTGGCTCTGCCGGAAGCGGAGGTCTCGAAAACGAGCCGATGCCGGAGAGACACGACCGTCAATGAAGGTGGCCACCTCCGCCGCGGAATTCATTCCCCCGCTTCCCACTCTTACCGGACTGAGAGCAGCCGCGGAGAAATGCCGCGGCTGCGATCTCTGGCTCGACGCGACGCAGACGGTCTTCGGCGAGGGCGGGGCTGAAGCGGAGGTGATCCTGGTCGGAGAACAGCCCGGAGATGAAGAGGACCGTGCCGGGCGCCCGTTCGTCGGGCCTGCGGGACGGCTTCTCGACTTGGCGCTCGAGGCAGCCGGTATCGACCGGCGAAAGGTATACATCACGAATGCCGTCAAGCACTTCAAGTTTGCGCGGAAGGAAACGATCCGGCGGCGTCTTCACAAGAAGCCAAACGCGGGCGAAATCCGTGCATGCCATCCGTGGCTCGAGGAGGAAATCCGGCTCGTGCAACCGCGGCTGGTCGTGGCCCTGGGCAGCACGGCAGCGCAGGCACTGCTGGGCAAGGCCTTCAGGGTGACCGAGAGCCGCGGCAAGGTGGTGCAGTCGGGATGGGCGGGAGCAGTGCTGGCGACCGTCCATCCGTCGTCGGTACTGCGAACGCCGGGCGAAGGCCGTGAAGCGGCCCGGGGTGAGTTCTTTCGCGACATCGGGCGAGTCGCGAAAGAGCTCGCCAAGCTCAGGTGAAGCAGCTACTCCGCTGAATCCACCGCCTCCTCTTCGCCGTAGGATTTCGACCAGCTGACCGTGACACCGCCCCAGACCTTTGCGTCGCTGGTGTTGGTGGGCGACGTGACTTTCGTGAAGTCGTCGCCGTTGATCACAAGATGGAGCGCCGGGGTTATTGAGAATACGCCAGCCGTCAGCGGCAGTCCCGCGGATATATCGAGGTGAGTGAAACCGTCATCCGCAAAGTTCTGGGACTCATCAGCGTTCGAGTCGTTGAGGCCCTGTCCCGCGCTGAATCCCCCAACCGCCCCTAGATCTACCCCGACCTTTTCGTTGATCGGCAGCGAGTGCGATACGCCGGCCTCGATGTAGGCACCCTTGATCTTGTCCACGTCGTAGTAGACCGAGAGCGTCGGGCTGAGCGGCGCATCTACCTCGACCTTGCCGTAAATTTCCACCGTATTCGATTCCTTGGTCAGCAGGCCCGGTGTGGGCTCGAACGTGGCCGACTTGACCGTGTTGGGATAGATGTACCCTATCACTCCGGCGGTGAGTGTCGCCTTGCCTGCCGGAAAGGCGACTTCCGCGTAGGGATCGACTTCGGACAGATTGAACGCGGACAGACCCCCGCTCTCGCTGATGTCGTCGTTCAAATTGCGATACTTGCCGAGGTCGAAGTTGGCCCAGCCCCCCACGGTTATCGAGGCGGGGCCGGCCGGAAACGTCACGTAGAGGTCAGGCTCGGCCACGGGCTTGTTAGTCAGGCTCAGGCCGCGCCAGACGTACGCGCTGAACAGACCAATGTCGGCCCCCACTTCCTGCGCCTTCGCGGGTCGCGCGTTCACCAGCGCGCTCGCGACCGCCAGAGTGGCCCCCAGAACCAACGCTCGCCTCATAGTGTCTCCCGAAGATGAAGTGAGGTTCGGACCCTGCGGCAATAAAAAAACCCGCCGATTGAATCGAGCGGGCCGGGAACTGCCATGGCGCTGATGCACCCGAAACGGCTCGATATCCTACGTGAACACGTAGTAATTCGCGGCGCGGTTGCGATTGCTATGAAAGGCGGGGTGCATTGTGCCAATGTACCAATTTGCCAGCGACCGTCAAGGCATACTCGGAGGGCGTCCAGCGGCGCCGTACGGCGGTGGCGGGCTCGAAAGGCCGAGAGTTGCAAAGTTGATCCGGAAGGCGCACCTTACCGGAGGCCTTCGGCCAAGGGGTCGGCGCATGGATCACAAGTCCACCTTTATCAAGCGGTTCGGCGATCTCGTCGCTCTCCTGCGATTCGAGCCGGGGAACGATGCAGCCCAGGATTTGGCCTTGACGGCCTCTGTCGCCGCGGTCACAGACCTGCCGGTGGAGGTCGAGGCAGGCGTCGAATGGTCGGTTATTCCTGCAGAATTTCCTCTGAAGAGCAGGCTCCTGGCCAGGCACATCGATGCTCTCCGGATCGCGGCCGGAGCGGAAGCGCACGAGCTGCTCGCCCTCGCACGAGCGCTCTCCCACGATTTCACCCCTATCCCGAGTACCCTTCGCATTCAGGCAGAATCGGTCCCATTGCTCGCGGCTTCCGGACAGGGAATGTCAGGCACCGACATCGAAGATCATTTCGAGATCAACAGTCTGGCGTCTGAGGTTCGTCTCGCCGAGCGGCGCCATTGGGAGGAGCGCAGGCAATCTCCGCGCATGCGGTGGGCCGGGGTGGAACGCCGCAGAGCCAGTGACCGGAGACACACGGGAGAGCGGCGCTTGCAGCTCATAGCCGACCAGCGATCGGCCGCGAACGAGCTCCACGGCACGCTGGGCCAGAGCGTTCGCACCCATTCCTGGGATGCCGCACTCTACGCGGCCCAGGCGCTCGTCCGGATCACCCCGCGAGTGCCATCAGACGAACGGCGGACGTTCGCCATCAGGGTTCGCCGAGCGATTCCCCGCCGCTCTCTCGAGGCGTTTCTCGATCTAGCCGAGCGCGACCCGGTCACCCGTGAGCCGGTAACCGCCGTCGTTCGCTATATCGGGCTCGACGCTGCCGACGTCGTCATCGAGCGACTCCGCCAGGGCGACGCGATCGGCGTACGTGGGTATTACTACGACGTGTTGAGCGGTATTCCCGACAGCTACCCTCTCGTCACTCCTCTGCTCCGCGGACGCGAGGCACACGAAGCCCGCCATGCGGTGGCACTGCTCGGCCGCATCGGCCGCGCCGAAGGCGTCGCCGAGCTCGAGCCGCTGATCGGCCACCGCGACGAGAGAATTCGAACGGCGGCGGTGAGGGCGCTCGGCGAGATACATCGGGGCCCTTCGGCCGAAGCACTACGCGGGGCACTGCACAGCCACGACGCGAGGACACGCGCCGCTGCCGCCGACGCCATCGCCGTGTGGCGTGGTGGCGCGCTCGCTATCCTACTCGTCGGCGCCCTGGAAACCGAGCGTGATCGCGACGTCTGGCACGCTCACGTCGCCGCCCTCGGACGGGTGGGCAGCGCGGATGCATGCACCGCGCTCACCAACGTCGCGCTGAGGCCGCGAAAGTTCATGCGCCGCGGCGGGTACAATACCTGGCAGAGGCTCTCCGCCGTTACCGCCCTAGGCTACTCCACCACCTCACTCGCCCGCGCGGCGCTCGGCCATGTTGCTCGCGATGCAGAAGGCGTCGTCCGCTTCGCCGCCGATCGGCTCATCCAGGCGGAGGCCGCGCAGGGCGGCTGACCGTCAGCGGTGGACGGCGAATCCCTCCACATGCACATCGAGATTGTGATTTACCCGAAGCCCGACGATACCGTCGAGGTTCATGGTCTTGGTGTCCGCCGTATACACCGGCTTGCTGTTGACCATGAACACGACCTTTGACGGATCCCGTTTGTGGTCGATCTCCAGCAGGTTGGTGGCGCTGCCCTTTGCATCGGGCTTCTTGACTGCAGGATCGGGTATCCATCCCTTGGTGATGGCGCTCGTGTTCTCGCCATCACGGCGCTTGATGAGATAGCTGCCGTCCTGACGCACCAGGAAATAGACGTACGATTGGGCCGCACCGTCGAGCGCGCGTCCGCCGGCAAAGAGACCGTAGCCCTCCGGGTGCTTGGCGGGCTTCGTTTGGGTAAACGTGGCCAGCGTGTGGAACGGCCCCTTCCCATCGGTACTCGCCTTGTAGAGAACGATCGCGGGGCCGAGCGTGACGTGAATGCCTGACCCCATCGGGGCGACGCGAACGTTGGTGAGTTCGGCGTTCTTGTCGGCGCGGGCCGACCAGCCCTGCGGCAGGGTGCCGCCGCCTTGCACGGCATGATCGGGATCTGCCTCGTGGCCGGTGGAATCCTGCGGCTTCTGCGCCCACCCTGTCGAGGTGAGGGCAAGGAAGAGTGTGATGACGGGCAACGCGCGCATGCTGGCCTCGGTGTGTGGGAGTCGTGTAAGAATCGGGTCAAACGGGTTGCGGAATACGGGCTACCTCAAGTAACCTAATGGCCTTCCAAGCCGGCCCAATCTCATCTGGAGATGCCGAATGGCGCTCTACTGGCTCGGTGTGCTTCTGGCTACGATCGGTGCAACGCTCATCCTGAGCGCCCTCACGTTCGTGTCCGCGCTCATCGGCGGTCTGGTCAACGCCATGATCGTGCTTATGTGCGGGCCACTGATCGACGGCATGCTGGCCAAGCGCTCCCGCGGAGCCCGCACAAGCTGAGCTCCTAGCAGGTCGTACGTACCACCCAGCCAACTCTCCGCTCTGCCCCGGCATCCAATCAGCAATTCGGGGCGAATACATCTGAGCGCCTGCCGAGCGTGCTGAATCTCCCGGAAACGCGTTTCGTAGTGCAGCAGGCCACTCCGTGAGACCCCGGAAGCATTTAATGGTATGTCTGGCTACTACTTGATGGGACGACCGCATGAAACTCTCGGATCTCTCCATCCGCCGGCCCGTGCTCGCGAGCATGCTGAGCCTGGCTCTGGTCCTGTTTGGCGCCATCGGCTACACTCGGCTGGCCGTCCGCGAATTTCCCGATGTCGACCCGCCCATCGTATCGGTCAGTACCGAGCTGCCGGGCGCCAATCCGCAGGTCGTCGAATCAGCAGTGACCGATATTCTGGAAGAAGAGTTGAGCACCGTAGAGGGCCTTCGAACCCTTACGAGCTCGAGTGCCGAAGGGTTCAGCAACATCACTCTGGAGTTCAACCTCGAGCGCGGTGTCGAAGCGGCAGCGCAGGATGTGCGCGACAAGGTGGCGCGCGTACGCGGGCGTCTGCCCGAAGACGTGCGGGAGCCCGTCGTGGCCAAGCAGGAGGCCGATGCGCAACCGTTCTTCTGGCTCGCCCTTTCGGGTGAGAATTACGACCTGCTCCAGCTCTCCGACATCGGCGACCGGCTGGTCAAGAGCCGGCTGCAAACGCTCCCGGGGGTTGGGCAGGCCCGCATTTTCGGCGAGCGTCGCTTCTCCATGCGCGTCTGGCTCTCCGCGTCGGAACTCTCGGCGCGGGGGCTCACGGTGCAGGACGTTCAGCAGGCCATCCGGACTCGCAACGTCGAAGTCCCCGCGGGCCGCATCGAGTCGGAGCGGCGCGAGTTCACGGTGCGTTCACTCGGTGAGCTCAAGACCCCCGAGGAATTCTCCAACCTCGTGGTCTCCAACAGCGGGGGGGTGCTGGTCAAGCTGAAGGATCTCGGCAGGGTCGAGCTGGGCGCCGAAGACGAGCGGAGCGCCCTTCGCTTCAAGGGCACACCGTCGGTGGCCATCGGCATAGTGCGCCAGTCGAAGGCCAACATCATCCAGGTGGCCAACGCGATCCGCGCCGAGCTGCCGCGGGTTCAGGAGTCGCTGCCGCCGGGCGTCAAGCTGAGCGTGGCGTTCGACGAGTCGATCTTCGTTTCACGCTCCATCAAGGAGGCGGAAGAAACGCTGGTCATCGCGGCGGCCCTCGTCGTGGTCATCATCTTCATCTTCCTGCGTAATCTGCGCGCAACGATCATTCCCGGCCTGGCGATTCCGACGTCCATCGTGGCGACGTTCGCGATCATGTACTTCCTCGGCTTCTCGATCAACAACTTCACCCTGCTGGCCCTTACGCTCGCCATCGGCATCGTCGTCGACGATGCCATCATCGTGCTGGAGAATGCCTACCGGCACCAGGAGGAGCTCGGCGAGAGTCCGGATGAGGCGGCCACCAACGGCACTCGCGAAATCGGGTTCGCGGTGATCGCGACGACGATATCACTCGTCGCGGTGTTCACGCCGCTCGCCTTTCTCAAGGGCTCCACCGGCCGGCTCTTCAATGAGTTTGGCATTGCCGTGGCGGGGGCGGTGGTGGTTTCGGGCTTCGTGGCCCTGACGCTGACGCCGATGCTGTGTGCCAAGGTTCTGCGGGTGCCGCCGCGTCACGGCGCACTCTACAAGGCGCTCGAGAATGGGTTCAACGCCATCGCGAGCGGCTATTCGCGTGTGTTGGTCATGGCCATCCGAGGCCGCTATTTCGTGGTCGCAGGGGTCGTGCTGCTCTCAGTCGGCGCGGCGCTCGTGTTCCGCACGCTCAAGCGCGAGTTCGTGCCGCCGGAAGACAAGGGATGGTTCTTCTCGATCATCATTGCTCCCGAAGGCTCGTCACTGGCGTACACCGACGGATACCAGCGCCAGGCCGAGGCGGTGCTCGACAAGACCAAGGACGTCGACAGCTACTTCAGCGTGGTCAACCTCGGCGACGGGGTGAGCCGAGGGATGATCTTCACCAACCTCGTCGACTTCAAGAACCGCACCCGTTCGATCGACGACATTATCGGCGGGGTGCAAGGGCAGTTCTTCGGCATTCCGGGCGTCTTCGCCTTTGCCAACAACCCGCCGGCGTTCGGATTCGGCAGTCCGGTGCAGTTCGTGATTCAGCACCCGGACTTCGGCCTCCTCGCTCAGGGCAACGACACGATGCTGGCCCGTGCGCGGCAGATCAAGGGCCTGATCAATGTCGACAGCGATCTCCGCGTGAACAAACCGGAGCTGACCGTCAACTTCGATCGCGACCGCGCGGAGGATCTCGGTGTGCCGGTTGGCGACGTGGCCACGACGCTCCAGGTACTCCTGGGTGGCAACCGCACGAGTACATTCACCCGCAACAACAAGCAGTATGACGTCATCCTCCAGCTCGACCCCCGGGCGCGTGCCACGCCGGGCGACATGACGGGGTTGTACGTACGCGGGCGCGAGGGCGGCCTGGTCAAGCTCGAAGCGCTTTCGACCGTGAAGGAAGGGGTGGGGCCGCGGGAGCTGGATCACTTCCAGCGCGTTCGCGCCGCCACCCTCACCGCCAGTCTCGCTCCGGGCTTCACCCTCGGCGAGGCACTCGACTCGCTCAACCGCGTCGCGAAGGAGGTGTTGCCGAAGGGAAGCAGCACGGCGCTGGCCGGCGAGTCACGCGAGCTGGAGGAGAGCGGCACGTCGCTCTACTTCGCCTTTCTGCTGGCCCTCATCGTGGTCTTCATGGTGGTGGCGAGCCAGTTCGAATCCCTGATTCACCCGTTCACCGTGCTCCTGGCGGTACCGCTGGCCGTCACCGGCGCGCTGTTCACGCTGAAGGTCGCCGGTGCCACGCTCAACCTGTACAGCCAGATCGGCATGATTCTGCTGATCGGACTGGTTACCAAAAACTCGATCCTGTTGGTGGAGTATATCAACCAGTTGAAGGAGCGCGGGATGTCCACAGTCGACGCGGCGCTCGAATCGGGGCGCATCCGTCTGCGGCCGATCCTCATGACGTCGGTGGCCACGGTGATGGGGGCCGTGCCGATCGCCTTCGGGCTCGGAGCGGGCTCGATCAGCCGGCGCCCGCTCGGCTACGCCATCGTCGGCGGTGTGCTCTTCTCGACGCTGCTCACGCTCTTTGTGGTGCCCGCGGTGTATGTGATCTTCGACGGGCTGTTCGAGCGGTTCCGCAGCCGGGCAAAGGCGCCGCATCGCCCGCTCGCGGCCGCGGAGGCTGAGTGATCGCGGCGCTGATGCTCATCTTTCAGGCCGCCGCCGCGCCCGATTCGCTGCCACGCGTCACCCTCAACGAGGCGATCTCGAGGGCCACGCGGCTCGACCCCAACTACGTGCGCGCGCTCGGCCAGGTCGACAACGCCGAGTGGGGCCGGCGGGCGGCGATCGCGGTGTTCGTTCTGCCCTCCCTTTCAGTCTCTCTCGACGCGACCAAGTATTCGACCGCGTTCTTCAACATCGGTACGGGCCGGCCGCAGGATGCCTCTGTTATCGCAACCATTCAGGCGCGCTACGAGCTCTTTTCCGGGCGCAAGTTCGCCGACCTCGGCCGCACCGCCGCCGACCTCGATCGGGCGGAGGCTACCGAGCTGGAGCAGCGCTTCCAGACGGCGCTGCAGACCGAATCCGACTACTACTCCGTCTTGCAGAACCAGGAGCTCGGCCGGGTAGCTCGCGAGCGGATCCTGCGAGCGGAAGAGGGGCTGAACCTCGCCCGGGCGCGGGTGACCTCGGGTGCGGCGGTGCAGAGCGACTCGCTCCAGTTCGTCTTGGAGCTGACCCAGGCGCGGCTCGAGCAGCTGCAGCGGGACGCCGCGCTCACAGTAGCACGGCTCCAGCTGGGCCGGCGTGTGGGCGAGGCGGGACCGGTGGACGCCGTACCGATCGACACCGTGCCCGCGCCCGACCTGCCGCTCCAGCTGCCCGACGCCGTGCGGGCCGCGCTGGGGCAGGGTCCCCAATACCGGGCGGCGCGTGCGGCGGAGCGGGCCGCGGCGTCGGCCCTCAGCGCCGAGCGCGGGGCGTACCTGCCTACGGTCACGGTGACCGGTGACCACACACGGTTCGACGTCAAGGTCTTTCCCGGCGCAGTCAACGTGTCGTCGATCGCACTGGGCGTCAGCCTACCCATCTGGGATAACGGCCGGCGCGAGATCGCCGTGTCGCAAGCCCGGGTCAACCGCGACGTGTCACGCGTCATCCGCGAAGATCTCGAGCGTGCCGCGCGGCGGGACGTGACGGCGGGCTTCGAAGCCTATCGTACCGCGCAGGCGTCGACGGCGCTGTCGCGTACGGCAGTCCTGGTGGCGCGCGAAAACTATAGGGTCCAGGAGTCGCGCTATCGGGGTGGCGCCACCACGATCCTCGACGTGCTCGACGCGCAGTTCCGCCTCACGCAGGCGGAGGCCGATCTGGTGCAGTCGCGGTACGCCGCGAGGCTGGCGCTTGCCGGACTGGAAGCGATTCTTGGCCATAGACTCTTCAGGGACAGGACCGAGCCGTGACTTCGATTGTCGGCGTGACGAACCGCCTTCTCAACGCGGCGCTTCTCATCGGGAGCGCCGCCTGCAACAGCGCAGAATCCGCAGGCTCGCCCAAGGGAGAGGGAGGGGGGGCTGGGGCCGGGCCGCCGGCGATGGCGGTCGAAGTCGCCGTCGCACGCACCGACACGGTGGTAGACGCCATCTTGGCCACGGGACAGATCGAGGCGATCCAGTCCATCGCGCTTCGGCCCGACATCGAGGGCCGCCTCTCGCAGATCCTCGTCCGCGAGGGGAGCCCGGTGACGCAGGGCGCCGCGCTCTTCAAGGTGGACGATGCCGAGCTCACGGCCCAGGTCGCGCGCGCAGAGGCCGACCGGGATCTTGCGCGGCAGGCGCTGTCACGCACCCGCGACCTCCTCGGCCAGCGAGCCTCTTCGCAGTCGGAGCTGGAGCGAGCGGAGGCGACGGCAAGGAGCAACGAGGCGCAACTCGATTTACTCAAGGTCCGGCTCGCGCGCACCACCGTGCGGGCCCCGTTCACGGGTGTGGCGGGCCAGCGCATGGTCAGCCTGGGCGACTACGTGACCACCGACACCAGGCTGCTGGCCTTGCAGACCGTCTCGCCCCAGCGTGCCTCGTTTCAGGTGCCGGAGCGCTATGCCGACAAGCTCAAGCCGGGACAGAATGTGACCTTCCGTGTCGCGTCACTCCCCGGTAAGGAGTTCACTGGCCGGGTGGATTTCGTGGATCCGGTCGTGCAGCTTCCGGGCAGGACCATCCTGGTCAAGGCGGTGGTGCCGAATCCCAGGCGCGAGCTGCAGGCTGGCATGTTCATCGAGGCTCGGCTCGCCACTGCTACCCGGCTGAGCGCGGTGGTTGTTCCGGAAGACGCCATTCTTCCGCTTCAGGGGTCCAATTACGTCTGGGTCGTCGCCGGGGGTAAGGCGACCCGGCGTAAAGTGGAGCTTGGTGTTCGCGCTCCCGGATTCGTCGAGACGAAGGGCGGAGTCGAGGCCGGGGAGCAGGTCGTGGTGGGCGGCCAGGAACGGCTCGGCGAAGGAGTGCCTGTCGCGGCCAAGGTCGTGAGCCGCACGCCGGTCAAGACAACCGACGATACGCAGGCGCCCGAAAGGCCCTAGACGGCCCCGAAATCCGCAACAACTCGTACCCCCGCGACAACACGCCGGGGTGTACGAAAGAGGCCTGCGGCTTTCGCGACGCATAGGACAACCTGACCCGCCGATCTTCGTTATACTTCTCGCCGGACCCATCAACGGACATACGCATGACCGCTAGCCCTGGCTCCTCCCGCTCCTTCGTGGCGTGGGTCTGGGAGTGGACCAAATCCATCGTCGTCGCCCTGGTCGTCTGGTTCTTCCTCCGGACCTTTCTGGTGGAGGCATTCCGGATTCCGTCCGGCAGCATGGAAAACACCCTGCTCATCGGCGACTTTCTCTTCGTCAACAAGGCGCTGTACGGGGCCGAAGTGCCGATCATCCATACCCGCCTGCCGGCGGTACGCGAGCCGGTCCGGGACGACATCCTCGTCTTCGATTCCGTGGAAGAGGAAGGACTCAAGGTCGTCAAACGGCTGATCGGCATGCCTGGTGATACGCTCTCCATGGAGAGCGGCCAGCTCTACCGGAACGGCCAGAGGGTCGACGAGCCGTATGTGGTACACGCAGATCCCGCACGGTCGGAAGATCAGGGGCAGCGCGCGAAGATGCGTGCGTGGCAGATTCCGCATCTGGCCACCCGCGATTCGGCCTCCTATCACCCCGATCTTCAGGACTGGGGCCCTATCGTGGTCCCTGCCGATTCGTTTTTCATGATGGGCGACAACCGGGACAGCTCGTACGACGGGCGATACTGGGGATTCCTCCCGCGGCTCAACGTCCGCGGGCGGCCGCTCCTGGTCTATTTCAGCTACGATCCGAGCAGTTGGCGTGCGCTGCCGTTTCTCACGGCCGTCCGGTGGGGCCGGATATTCTCATCGCCGCACTGACCCTAGTGCTCGCTGGGATGCCTCGGAGCTTCGGGGAGGGAATCGGGATCGAGGACTCGGGGAATGTAGGTGGCGGTACGGCCGCAGGAGGAGCAGTGGAGGGTAACGCGTCCACCGGGGGCATCGTCCGAGGACGCGCGCTCGGGGATGCGCTCGACCGCGGGAGAGCTGCACGAGGGACAAACCAGCGGCCTCTGGTCACGATCCGACGCGATCAGAACCAGCGCTTCGGGCGCACGGTATTCCTTGATGCCCCGACGGCCCACAGTCGGCCCTTCCGGCAAGGCTGGTACGTAGATCGACCTCGCCACCCCGCAAATGTACGAACGCCTGCCAGTGGGCGCAAAGGCACCCCGCCTTTCGCCTCGAGGAGCAACGCGCATGACGACTCATAGGGTTTTCATTGCCGCCGGATTTCTGGTTTGCCTCGCCGGGACCGCCTCGGCGCAGACAACTCACCTCATCAAGTTGAGCGCAGACAGCGCGGCAGGCGAGTACCGGGTCGATCCTCCAGTAACCGTGGTACAGGCAAAGGATGTCGTCGTATTCCGGGCAGTGAGCGGCCTTCCGCACGGTATCGCCTTCGATGCCTCGGGCCTCTCTCCGCAAGCGCATTCCATGCTCAACGGCGCGCTTGCCCGACGCTCGGCCGACCTGACGAGCCCCCTGCTTACTGAGGAGGGGACGGAATATCGAATGGTGCTGCCGGCGCTCCCTCCCGGCACGTACAAGTTCTATTGCCTACCCCACCGAGCCTACGATGAGCGAGGGGAGCTGCAGGTAAGATAGATCAGCACGGAGTTTGACCGACTACTACTAGCATTCAGCCTCCGACCATGCGAGAATTCCGCCTCATGGATCCCCCGGGATCCCAGGCGCGAAGAGTCTGCACAGGAGGCCTTGTGGTATCGGAGCTTGGCGGTTCACAAATCTCGACCCTGTTGGAGACCCTGCCCGGAATCGCAAACGTCTTGCGGAGTCCGGTCGCGGACGCCCTGGGCAACGTGATCAGGTCGGCCGCCCGACTCACCGAGTTCAGCGTTGCCGACGCGGACGAGCTCATCAAGTACGCTACCCGGCGCAGTTTACTGGGCCAGGAAGAGGGCGACCGTCTGCTCAACGAGGTCCACGCCGCGCAACAGCGGCGGGCCGATAAGGCCGCCGACCGGGAGCGGGCTCACCGCCTCAAGGTCAGGGCAAAGACGAAGACGGTTCGGCCGGTGAAGGCAGTAAAGGCGGTTAAAAAGGTCAAGAAGGCTGCAAAGTCGGGAAAGCGGAGGTAGGGGCGCCCCTCAGGTTCTGAACTCTCCCATCAAGGTCGTCAGGCGGGTAGCCGCCTGAAGCAGGTCGCCAGCCGACGAGGCCATCTGTGCCGTGCTCGCACTCTGCTCTTCTGCGGCCGCTGTTACCTCCTCACTCGCCGACGCATGTTCCGAGGCCGCCTGGCTCACCTCCTGGGTGCGCAGCCCGAGCTGCTCGACGATCTGGCGGTTTGCGGCGGCCTCGCGCGCCACTTCGGCCGCGGCATCGTGCACCTCGCGGATCGCGTCTGAGATCTCCTCCAGCGCTCGCGCCGCGGCGGTCGCGACATTCTCGATGCCCTGCACCTTTCCTGATCCTGCCTCCATCGTCATCGAAACCTCGCGCACCTGCTTGCGAATGAACTGAACCGTCTTGGCGACGTCCTCGGCGGCCGCGGCGCTCGAG
Organism: Gemmatimonadales bacterium; assembly: GCA_038240975.1. Taxonomy (GTDB): domain Bacteria; phylum Gemmatimonadota; class Gemmatimonadetes; order Gemmatimonadales; family GWC2-71-9; genus CAVVWJ01. Next base: position 2,819 of record JBBRGF010000007.1, on the reverse strand, counting down.
TCCGCCAGGCGCCGGACTTCCTCCGCCACGACCGCAAAGCCGCGCCCGTGCTCACCAGCCCGCGCGGCTTCGATCGCGGCGTTGAGCGCGAGAAGGTTGGTCTGCGAGGAGATCTGACGGATCAGATCGATGAAGGTCGTGATCGGCTCCGACAGCCGGGACAGCTCCTGTACCTGGGTTGCCGACGTGTCCACCACCTCGCGGACGCCGAGTAGGGTCTTGCCCGCATCGGACACATCGGTGCGGTGGTGGGCAGCGAGAGTCCGGATGCGATCTCCAAGCTCGACGACCCGCGAGGAGGCGTGGGCGTTCGCCTCGGCGATCTTGCGGAGACCGGACAGGAGGAGATCGGCCTTCTCCATACCCTGCACCTGCTGATCCGCACTCGCCGCGATCCGCACCATGGCGCCCGAGATTTCGCCGCTGCTGGCTGCGAGCTCCTCGCTCACCGCCGAAAAATCACTGGCGCTGTTGCCGATCTGGGTGGCCTCTCCCATGACCCCCTGAACCACGCCACGGAGGCGTCCTCCCATGTCGCCCATGGCCCGGGCGAGCTGCTCGATCTCACTCGGCATCGCGGTCCCGAGCTGAATCGGACGCAGGTCGCCACCGCCGAACTTCTCGGCTGCCCCGATGAGCAATCCCAGCGGGCGATCGACCGAGCGTACCGTCCAGAACGATGTGAGTGCCCCGATGAGGAGTGATGCGAGAAAGAGTCCCCAGAGTGCCCGGCGCCGGTCGGCCGCCTGCAGCCGTAGCGCTTCAGCCCGCGCCATCGAGCGGTTGGTCTGTGCGAGGCCCAGAGCGCGGACGTCGCTCAGGAGGGTGTCGGAGGGTGCGCGTGCCTGATCGGCGACTCGACGGGCTTCATCGAGACGGCCAAGGTCGGTGAGCGCGTGCGCCAGCCCATATGCCACTTCGATCTGCGCCTGGTTGCCCGCGATCTTGTTGACGATGTATCGATCGGCGGTCGTGAGCGCGCCGAGGGTGCGGTAGCGGCGCTGGTAGGCGAATGCTGAATCGCCTTCCTCGATCATCTGCGATCTGAGCTGCAGTGTGGGCCGGACGATGTACTGCTCGGCCGAGCGGACCTCCGACGCTATCGATGATACGAGCCCGTTGCCGAGGTCGGCGCTTTTGAGTACGAGTGTGACTTCCTGGTCGACCGAGCGGTCGAGGGCCCCGATGGAGTTGACGCCGAGCATGGCGATCAGAAACGCGAGCCCGATCAGGAGGGCCATGCCGGCGATCACCCGGCTGCGAAGGCTGCGAAGGAAATTCATTTGGCGCCCAGCTTTTCCTCTGATCCCTGTACTTCGACCACTCCCCGCCGAACCAGCCCGATGTAGACGTTCTGCGTGGATACGTCGCCGGCGGCGTCGAAGGCGATGGTTCCGGACACGCCTTCGAACGGAGGCGTCAAGGTTCCCACACCGGCGAGCGCTAGCCGGATGGCTTCGCGGCCGGCTCCCGCCCGCGCGATGACCTCGCGCAACAGGTAGATCGCGTCGTAAGTGCCCGCGGCCGGCTGATTGGGAAAACCGGAGCTCGGGTACCTCTTTCTGAAGGCTTCGACGAATCGCCGATTTGCCTCGGTGGGAATAGCGGGAAAGTAGGGCGAGGAGAGATAGACCCCTTCTGCCAGCGCTCCTGCCTCCTGGATTCCCTCGAGTCCGTCGCCGCCGAGCACCGGCATCGTGAGCCCGCGGCGCCGCGCCTGCCGAATGATCTCTTCGGCTTCGCCGCGGTTGCCGGCTACAACGATGAAGTCGGGACGAGCGCCGCGAGCGAGCCGATCAAGGTAAGGGCCAACCTCCGGCTTGTCGCCAAGATAGGGATCGACCGCCTGGAGATCGCCACCGAGCCTCGCATACTCGTCCGCGAACGTCTGTCGGATCCCGCGTCCGTACTCATCGTTCAGGTAGAGTAAAGCGCCGCTGTTCAGGTGGAGCCGTTCGCGCACCCAATGAGCCAGCGCCGCGCCGTGGGCGAGGTCACTCGGGCAGACGCGAAAGGTGTAAATGCCCGCTGTGGTGAGCTCGGGTGACGAGGAAGAGGGGGAGATTGCCGCGACAGGGTTTGATCCCCCGTTGTAGACTGGCGAGGCGGCGAGCGTCTCGCCCGAAAAGAGGTGGCCGACCACCGCCGAAACGTCCGACGCATAGAGGTCGTTGGCGACGAAGACGGCGGAGTCGGGATCGGAATAGTCATCGCGGAAGATGATCTCGAGGCGCTTGCCGTTGATTCCGCCGGAGGCATTGATCTCCTCGGCCGCAAGCTCCGCAGCCTCCTTCATCGGCAGGCCGATCGGATCGCTGAACGACCCGGTCACCCCGATGCGAATTGCTCCGGCCGAAGAACCGCGGCACGAGATGGCGGAGACCAAGGCGAGGAGACCGAGGGCCGCGCCCGCTGCATTACGCATCAAACGTTCGGACAATGCCAAGTCGCACTCCTGACTGCATGATTCCGGCTGCCGAGACGCGCGCGTCGGCGCGGGAGCCGGGCTGGCAAGCGATCCCGATGTCTGCTACCAAGAATATGAGGGTGAACGAGTTAGCGGTCTGATTCGTCAGCCGGGTTCAGCCCGTTGTGCATTGGCTGGTGGCGCCGGGATGGGTTTTGGGTGGGGGAAAGTGCAAATTACGTACTCACTGCGGAAGCGACCCAGCATGCTCGATTGGACCGACAAGGTGCCCGAGGCAACTTTCGATCTCCACGGACAGACGGTAGCGGAGGCCGCCACCAACGCCGAGCGCTTCCTCAGGGCTCAGTGCAACGCCCGGCCTGGAGGCGTGGTTCGGGTGATCACGGGACGG
>JBBRGF010000006.1:0-37969 GCA_038240975.1 Gemmatimonadales bacterium | reverse complement strand
AGCGGCGCGTCGGGACCAAGCAGCTCGATCTCCACCGGCCCCCGCTGCTCGGTCTCGATCGTCACCTTCGGTCGCGCGAGGGAGTCGGCTCGGACGACGTAGGCGCGGACAAGGTCGCGGTAATCCTGCATCGCGCGGCCGGTGGCGACCGGATACGGTGAGCCCCACCGCGCGGCCGCCTCCGGCCAATTCTCCTCCGCCCAGCGCCGGATCAGAAAGTCCGCCGGGCGGGACGACGTCTGGAGAAATTCCCGGTCCACCCGGCCCAACGCTGCCGCGCCGCTCTTTCGAATCGCGAGAATGGCATTGAGCGCAGACAGGGCTGCGTCGGGAAAGGAATCGCGGCCGGTGTGCCCGTACGTGGCGATGAGCGCGGGGAGGTCGGCCACGTCGCCAGCTCGGGAGACGATGTCGGCGGCCACACTCCGCACACCGGCGTCGGAATGGCCGAGCAGACGGCGCGACGCCGCGAGGATCGCCGGGTCGGGCCCGGGCGCTTTGACCGACCAGGCCTGGAGCCCGGTCGCGATCACCCGCGCGTCGCGGTCGGAAAGAAACCAGGGGTTGGCGCCGGGAGCCCGCGCCGCTGTGCCCTCAGCCGCCGCCGCGCGCTGACGCCAGTCGGCGCTCTGCTTCCAGGGACCGACGGCGCCGGCGAACGCGGCGCTGTCGGCGGCACCGAGCCCCACCAGAGCGGCCCGGCGCACAGCGAACAGTCCCTTCTGGCCGGCCAGGTGCGAAAGCTCCTTGACGGCCTCGGTCCCCCCCAGCTTGCCCATCGCCTCAGCAGCGGCAACCTGTACGTTGGGCAGTGCATCGTGAAGTTGTGGCACGACCTGCTTGGCAAGGGCCGAGTCGCGGTACGAGCCGAGTGTGGTGAGGGCGTTGATGCGAACCTGCGGATTGTCATCCGACGCCAGACGGGCGATGAGGTCACCGACCGTCCCAGGCGCGAGATGGGCCTGTTCCGCGTATCCTCGGGTGAGTGCGCGCGCGGCCAGCGACCGGGTGAGGTCATCGGGATCGCGCAGTGCGCGGAGCATTCGTTGTGCCGCTCCCGGATCGTGAAGCCGTCCGAGCGCGAATACCGCGCGCCAGCGGACCCCCGAGCTGGTGTCGTCCATGAACGGGAGAAGACTCGTGACCGGAGCATTGCGGCCTAGACGCCAGGATTGGAGAACGATTTCAGCGCGAGCCGGTTGGGGATCGGATTGTGTGAGGACGGCCTTGCCGCTCAACACCGAGGCAAAGAACGCTCCACTCCCGGGTCCACCCGTCTTGGCCAACGCGGCGATGGCCTCGACCGCGGTGGCCGCGTCGAGCGCCGGGAGCCCCGTAAGCTGGTCGATGAGCGGCTGGATGGCGGCGGTGTCGCGAAGGAGTCCAAGGGCAAAGGCGGCGCGCACCCGCACCGTCGAATCCGGATCAGCGAGCAGCTTGATGAGGAGCGGCGTAGCACGGAAGTCGCCGATGCGGCCCGCGCTGAGCGCTGCGGTGCCGCGCACGAGCGAGTCCGATGCCAGGATCGACCTGCCGAACAGGTCGGGCTTGAAGTCCCGCGCGTCTTCGGCGGCGATCAGCGGCGCGATCTGCTCGACGAGCGCCTCTTCCTGAGCGGCCAGCCGTCCGGCGCCGCCGAGCGATTCACCGCAGAGACACAAAGAACACAGAGGGATCACCGCGAGCAACTTGGTGATGATGGTCGAACCGGCATTGCGGCTCATGGCTTCGCGACCTCGTGGCTCTGTGGTGAATAGCCTCTGGGGGGATCACAGCCTGACGGGATCGGCAACGACTCGAAGCAGGCTACGGACCCGTTCCGGAAGCAGGGTGAGCCGCATCCGGGTGTCGAGGGCCATGAGTGATGTGGATGCGGTGGCGAGCAGGCGCCCATCGGCTTGGTGCTCCACCGCGTACCCGAACTCGACCCGCCGGGTGGCCACGCCACGCACCCAGCAGCGGATGCGGATCGGATCGTCGAAGCGGGCCGGCAGCCGGTAGCGCACCGCGATCTCCGACACCGCCAGACGCAGGCCTTGTGACTCGAGGTCGCGATAGCTGGCGCCGCTGACCCGCAGATGTTCGGTGCGTGCGACATCGAGCCAGACGAGGTAGCGGGCGTGGTAGACCACTCCCATCTGGTCGGTCTCGGAGTAATTGACCCGGACGTGGGTCTCCGAGACGTCGGGCAGGGACATCGATGGCCTCCCGCGTGATAGACGCTCGGACAATCGGGGACGCCACACCGGTTGCGGCGAAGTCTGGAGCGGACCATCTTTGGCGCCGTGCCGGGTCACGCTCTCGTCGTCGTCTCCGACGCCCATCTCGGAGCGAACCTGCCTTCCGTCGAGGAAGCCTTTTTATCGTTCCTCGACGCGGTCCCCACGCTCGGGGACTCCCTCCTCATCAACGGCGATCTCTTCGACTTCTGGTTCACGTACTCGCGCGTCATTCCGCGGCGCGGATTCCACGTGGCGGCCGCGCTCTCACGGCTGGCCCGGCAGGTGCCGGTGGTGATGATCGGCGGCAACCATGACCGGTGGGGCGGCGACTTCTGGACGCGCGAGGTGGGCGTACGTTACGATCCGCACCGCTTGGATTTTATGGTGGGCCGGCGCCGCGTATCGGCCATCCACGGCGACGGCCTTACCGAGCCCCGGCTCCGGGCATCGCTGCTGCACCGGCTGATCAATCACTCCTTCACTGCCGCCGTGTACCGATGGATCCATCCGGAGATCGGGCTCCGCCTGGTCGACTATTTGAGCCCGCACCTGGGCGATCACACGCCCAACGAGGCGATACTGCGCGATGCGGCGGTGCGCCAGCGCACCTGGGCCGGGCGACTTTTCGATGCCGAGCCGGGGCTCGATCTGGTGGTCATGGGACACACCCATCGAGCCGAGTCGGTGGAGCTCGCGCCCGGACGGCACTACCTCAACCCGGGCGCCTGGTTCGATGGGTACCGTTACGCACTCGTCACCGAGACCCGGTGCGAGCTGCGGCAGTTCACCCCACCGGCACCACTTCCGCCGCCCCCAGCCGCTCTCCGATGAAGCGCGACCCGACGAGCCGGAAGCGTGCCTCGTCGTCGCTCACCGCGAACCGGTGCTGGGGCCGGGCATCGGCCGGAGCGACGAGCGCCTTGTCACGGAGCACGGTCTCGACCGCCGCCGCCGTCGCCTCCCCGCTATCGATCAGCACCACCTCCTGGCCCACGATGCGCTGAAGGAGCGGCCGGAGCAGCGGATAGTGGGTGCAACCGAGCACGAGCGCCCGAACCCTTTCGGCGCGCATAGAGGCGAGATACTCGGCGGCCACCAGCTCGGTGGCCGGATGGTCGAACCACCCCTCTTCCACGAACGGCACGAGCAGCGGGCAGGCCCGCTGTACCACCGGGAGGCCGGGGGAGAGCGCGGCAATGGCGCGGGCGTAGGCGTTGCTCGCGATGGTGCCCGCGGTGCCGATCACACCGATCGGCCCGGGGCCGCCGACGGCGATAGCCGCGCGGGCGCCGGGCTTGATCACCCCGATCACCGGGACCGACGTCGCTTCCTGGAGGGAGCGGAGGGCATGCGCGGTGCTCGTGTTGCAGGCGATCACCACCGCCTTCACTCCCTCGCCGAGGAGCCAATGAAGGATCTCCAGGCTGTACCGGCGCACGGTGTCCGGCGATTTCGGGCCGTAGGGGACGCGTGCCGTGTCGCCGAAGTAGAGAGTGGACTCGTGGGGCAGCCGCTCGTAGATGGCGCGCGCCACGGTGAGGCCGCCGATGCCGGAGTCGAAGATTCCTATGGGCGCGTCGTTCATCGAATGCGAAAGGGAATCGTGTACGACGCGCCCACGCCACCCGGAACGGCCTCGAGCTTGAGGTCTTCGGGAAAGTCGCTCAGGTGGGCCGAGACGTAGGCCTCGAGGCCGGCGAAGAGGTGGTTGAATCCGACGAGCACGAGCCAGTCCTCGTGCTCACGGCGCTTGTCCTCCGCGCGGACGCTGCCGCTGCGCCGGAGGAAGGCAAGCTCGTGGCGGGTCTTGAGACTCATGCCGAGAGTGACCCCTTCCCACGCGATGAACATTCCCGCGGTGAGCTTGCGATTCAGCTTTGCCTGGCCCCAGCCGGGAAGGAGAAAGGACCTGATGAAGGCGTTCATGGGACTGGCCACTGGCCGTGCCGAATCGCTCGCCGCCCTGGCAAGCGCGGGTACCGCCGACGCGCTGTCTTGCGCGGCCAGCGCCGGAGCGGCCAGCCACAGCGGTACCAGCAGCGCGGCGGTGGCGGGAGCGTGTGGGAATCGAACCCACCGGAGTCGCCGGAGGCGCCTCCGTCGCGGTTTTGAAGACCGGCCAGACCACCAGGCCCGATCCGCTCCCGCCGATTGAGCCGAGACCAGCACGCCGTTCATCGCAGGACCTCCCTGATCCTGGCCAGAAGCTGATCGGGATGGAAGGGCTTCTCCAGAAAAGCCAGGTCGGCCGTGAGCAGACCGTGCCGGACGACGGTGTCTTCGGTGTAGCCCGTCATGTACAGTACCCGTGTGCCGGGTCGGATGGCGACGGTCAGTTCGGCGAGCTCGCGTCCGCTCATCCCTGGCATCACGACGTCGGTGAGGAGCAGGTCGATCGGGCCGTCGTGGTCTTCGGCAAGCTTCAGCGCGTCCGCGCCCGAGCCAGCAACGAGTAGACGGTAGCCCCACTCCGCGAGCACCCGCTGCCCCAGGCCCCGTACCGAGGCCTCGTCCTCGACCAGGAGAATCGTCTCCGACCCTCCTTTGACCTCCGCAGGCGCCGTGGGCTCCGGTATCGCCTCGCCGGGTCCGTAATCGCGGGGCAGATAAATCTTGAAGCTGCTGCCCTGCTCCGGCTCGCTGTAGACCCAGATGTAGCCTCCGCTCTGCTTCACGATCCCGTAGACGGTCGACAGACCGAGGCCGGTGCCCTGGCCGGGCCCCTTGGTCGTAAAGAAGGGCTCGAAGATTCTCGCTAGGGTAGCCTGATCCATCCCGGCCCCATTGTCGGTGACCGCAAGGAGAACGTAAGCGCCCGGCACGGATCCGTGGCGGAGTGAGTACTCCTGATCGAGTGTGACGTTGCGCGTCTCGATGGTGAGCCGACCGCCTCGGGACATGGCGTCCCTGGCGTTGACGACGAGATTGACGATGACCTGCTCCAGCTGGCTCGGATCGGCGAGCACGTTGCCCAGCTCGGGGTCGGCGACCGTGACGACGTCGATGTTCTCTCCGATCAGCCTGCGCAGCAGACGCTCGATGTCGGCCACGAGCCGGCTCAAGTTGACGTGCCTCGGCTTGAGCACCTGCCTGCGGCCGAATGCCAGCAGCTGGCGGGTGAGATCGGCGGCCCTGTTGGCGGCGCCGCGGATCTCGAGGAGGTCGGCGAGGCGGGGATCGTCCTGCGCCATGCTGCGTTGGACCAGGTCGACGTAACCGAGAATGGCGGTCAGCAGGTTGTTGAAGTCGTGCGCGATTCCGCCCGCGAGCTGCCCCACCGCTTCCATCTTCTGCGAGCGCCGGAGCTGCTCTTCCAGCAGCTTTCGCCCGGTCACATCCCGCACCATCCCCTGCATCAGCCCGTTCGGAAGCAGCTTCGCGGTGATCTCGACCTCCACCGACGATCCGTCCTTCCGGCGGAGCCGGCGCTCCACGCGAAGCGCCTCGCCACGGCGAACGTTGGAGACTCGGTCCTTGCCCGCGGCCTGCTCATCGATGGCGTAAGTGTCGGCGATGTTCAGGCCGATCAGCTCCGAGCGATCGTAGCCCGTAAGGTCGAAGGCGGCCGTGTTCGCGTCCACGATCCGGCCGTCGTGATCGGCGATCAGGATGGCATCCACCGCCAGTTCCATCAACTGACGGTATCGATGCTCGCTGGCACGAATCCTTTTCTCGGCACGGCTTCGCTCGATGTGCTGTCCGATCTGGCTCCCAAGGTTGGTCATCATCGCGAGCAGCTCGGGATCGGGCGTCCGGATCTGCCTGCTGAAGAATTGCAGCACGCCGACCACGGTCGCGCCGTTGTGGATGGGTGTGCCGAACGAGGCGTGGAGGTCTCCGCGCTCGGCCTCCGCTCGCCGTGGCATCGAGGGTGCCACGGCAAAGTCGGGCGTCCACACGGACTCGCCGGTCGCCCACACTTTGCCGGGAAGCCCCTCCCCCGGACCAAGGGCGAACGTCCTGCTGGCGGTTTCGAACTCGGCGACCGCGGCGGAGGGCGCGTGCCAGGCTCCGATGTTTCTCAGTACGCTGGCCTCCGAATCCACCTCCCACATCTCGCCGAGCTCCCAGCCCAGCCCCTGGCAGAGGGTCTCGAGCACCGCCGGCGCGGCCCGCTCCACTGTCTCCGAGTCCGCCAGGATCCGGGTGACCGCATGCTGGGCGGCGAGGCGCGCCTCGGCCAGTTTTCGCTGGGTGATATCCCGAATGAACGCGGTGAAGAGCCAGGCGTCGGACAGCCGCACGGGCACCACGGTGAGCTCGACGGGAAACTCCTCACCCGAGCGACGGATCGCGGCAACCTCTATTCGCCGGCCGATAATCGGGCCCTCGCCCGTCTCCAGGAATCTCGCGAGGCCCTTGCGGTGGGCTTCCCTGCTGTGGGCTGGAACGATGGTCTCGCCGAGAGTCCGTCCGATGGCTTCGGAGGCCGACCATCCGAACATCGGCTCGGCCTGGCCGCTCCACCCCGTAATCACGCCCGCGTGATCCATCGTGACGAACGCGTCCAGCGTGGCGGCGAGAATGGCCTGGAGCCTCTGCTCCGATTCCCGCAACTCTGGTTCAGAGCGCACTGGTCAGGGCAGCGCGGCCACGGCGTCGATCTCGACCTGGGCTCCCCGGGGCAACGCCGCCACGGCCACGGTGCTGCGGGCCGGCCGGTGATCGCCGAAGGCTCGAGCGTACACCTCGTTCATCGCGGCAAAGGCCCCCATGTCCACGAGAAAAACTGTGGTCTTGACCACACTGGTGAGGTCGAGGCCCGAAGCCGCGAGAATGGCGCGGAGGTTTTCGATCACCCGCGCCGTCTGCTCGGCAATTCCACCATCCACGAGCTCGCCGGTGGCGGGGTCGAAGCCCACCTGGCCGGCGGTGAAGAGAAAGCCATTCGCGCGGGTGGCCTGGCTATAGGGACCGATGGCGCGGGGCGCCTCGGGAGTGGCGACGAATCCGATGCTCATCAGAAGAGGCCCTCGATGGTGCCGTCGGGGTGCACGCGAATCGCCTCGGCGGCCGGCGTCTTGCTCAGCCCGGGCATGGTCATGATCTCACCAGCCATCGCGACGACGAATCCGGCGCCGGCGCTGGGATACACATCGCGCACGCTGATCCGGAAGCCCTTCGGTCGCCCGAGCTTCGTGGCATCGTCGCTGAAGCTGTACTGCGTTTTGGCCATGCAGACGGGCGTCTTCCCCATTCCCATAGCCTCCAGTTGCGTGATGCTCTTGTCGGCGGCGGCGCTGTAGTCCACGCCATCGGCCCCGTAGATCTCCTTCGCGATGGCTCCGATCTTGTCCTTGATTGGCAGGGCTGCGTCGTAGAGCGGCTTGAACTTTGCCTTCTTCTCGTCGAGGGTGACCAGGATTTCCTTCGCGACCGCCTCTCCTCCCTCCCCGCCCTTTGCCCACACGTCGCTGAGCGCCGCACGGCTGCCCCAGTCCTTGGAGGCATCGAGGACCGCGCGAATCTCTTCGTCGGAGTCCGAGGTGAAGCGGTTGAGCGCGACAACGACCGGCACGCCGAACTTCTGCACGTTCCTGACGTGGGCCTCGAGATTGACCATTCCCCGCTTGAGTGCTTCGACATCGGGCCGTCCGAGGTCGTCCTTCTTGACGCCGCCGTGCATCTTGAGCGCCCGCACCGTGGCGACGACCACGGCGGCTTCGGGGTTGAGCCCGCCGAACCGGCACTTGATATCGAAGAATTTCTCGGCGCCGAGGTCGGCGCCGAACCCGGCCTCGGTCAGCACGATGTCGCCCAGCGACAGGCCGAGCCGGGTGGCCGCAAGGGAGTTGCAGCCGTGGGCGATGTTGCCGAAGGGACCGGCATGCACCAGCGCGGGCCCTCCTTCGAGGGTCTGCACCAGGTTCGGAAGAATCGCATCCTTGAGGAGGAGCGTCATTGCCCCCGAGGCCTTGAGGTCGCCGGCGGTCACCGGCTTCCGGTCGCGGGTGAGGCCGACGATGATCCGGCCGATGCGCGCCTCGAGGTCGGTGAGATCGGCGGCGAGCGCGAGGATGGCCATGATCTCGCTACCCGGGACGATCACGAAGCGGTCTTCGCGCACCGGCCCCGCATTGATCCCACCAAGGCTGATGACGATCGACCGAAGCGCCCGGTCGTTCATGTCGATGGTGCGTGGCCACATGATGCGGCGCGGGTCCAGCCCCAGGGCGTTACCCTGGTGCAGATGGTTGTCGAGCAGCGCGGAGAGGAGGTTGTGCGCCGACGTGATGGCGTGGAAGTCGCCCGTAAAGTGGAGATTGATCTCGTCCATCGGCACGACCTGCGCGTAACCGCCGCCCGCCGCGCCCCCCTTCACACCGAACACCGGCCCGAGACTCGGCTCGCGAATGCACACCACCACTTTCTTGCCGAGCCGTCGGAGTGCCTGGGCCACCCCGACCGTCACGGTGCTCTTGCCCTCTCCGGCCGGGGTCGGATTGATACCCGTGACGAGCACGAGCCGGCCCGTCGGCTTCTTCCGCGCGACAGCCTCGGCGGTGATCTTGGCCTTATGACGTCCGTAGGGCAGGATGTCGTCGGGGCCAAGACCCAGCTCCGCCGCAACGTCCTGGATGGGCCGTAGCTTGGCGTCTTGCGCGATCGCAATGTCGGAGGGGACGGTACTCACGAGGAGTTGCTCCCGGTGCTGGAGGGTAATGGTCCGAAGACGCGTGCGGCGTTGCTGCCGGTGAGAGCGATCAACTCCTCCACGGGCATGCCACGAATCTCGGCGATTCGCTCGGCGACATGGCGAACGAACGCCGGCTCATTCCGCTTTCCACGGTGGGGCACGGGAGCCAGATAGGGACCGTCGGTCTCGAGCAGCAAACGGTCGTCAGGGGTCTCGAGAATCGCCTGGTCGAGACTCCAGCTCCGGAACGTGACCATACCGCTGAACGACACATAGTGCCTGAGGTCCAGCCCCGCCCGCAAGAGGGCGGGACCACTGCTGAAGGAGTGGAGAATGACCGTGACGCCGGAATGGCTTCTCAGCACCCCGGCGACATCGTCGTCGGCCTCGCGCGCATGGATGACCGCCGGCTTACCCACCTCCCGGGCCAGGGCGAGCTGGGCCTCGAACGCCCGAAGCTGCGCATCTCTCGGCGAGTGATCGTAGTGATAGTCGAGCCCCATCTCGCCGGCGGCCACGACCCGGGGGTCCCGCAACCTCTCTCGCAGCCAACGCTGGGTCTCCGAATCCCAGGTGGCGGCATCGTGGGGATGCACGCCGGCGGTGGCGGAAAGCCGGGAGTCCGTGCCGGCAAGGGCGAGGGCCCGGTCGGCGCAAGCGGGAGACTCGCCGATGACCACGACCCTTCCCACGCCCGACGCCCAGGCTCGCGCGAGCACCTCGCCGCGGTCGGCGTCGTACGCCGCGTCGGCGAGATGGCAGTGCGTGTCAACGAGCACGTGGTGGTCGCGGGCTACGGGTCGCAGGCTGGGGAGACTGACAGACTCTCTGCCTCCGGCCTTCAGACCACCGGTGCGGCTTTCCGGCCACCCGGCGCCGGTTTCGGCGCCGAGGCAGGGGCGGAGAGGTGGCCGCGGGCGGCGGGCCCGGGCCAGCGGCGCTCGATGGCCATGAGCACGGGCGAGGCGATGTAGATCGACGAGAACGTGCCGGTGAACACGCCGAAGAACATGACCAGCGCGAACGGCCTGATGACTTCGCCACCGAAGATGGCGAGCGCGGTCAGCGTGGCCAGCGTCGTGCCGTGCGTGAGCACGCTCCGAGGAAGGGTCTCGTTCACCGAGCGGTTGAGGATGTCCTCGAACGCCTCCTTCTTGTGCTTGCGCAGATTCTCGCGAACGCGGTCGAAGATGATGATCGTGTCGTTCAGCGAATAGCCCACCATCGACAGCACCGCCGCGACGACGGTGAGGCTCACCTCGAGGCGCATCACACCGATGAACGCGATGGTGGCCAGAATGTCGTGGGCGGTCGCGATGACAGCGGCGAGCCCGAATCGCCATTCGAAGCGGTACGCCAGATAGGCCAGCACGGCGAAGAAGGAGAGAAATATGGCCAGAAAGGCCTTCTGCCTCAGCTCGCCGCCCACCTTGGGCCCCACCGCCTCGGTGCGAAGGACCGAGTAACTGCCGGCGCCGAGCACGGTATCGAGGGCGTGCGAGACGGCGCTGCCCGCGGCCTGGGTATCGTTGGCATCGGTGCCGGGCTTGGCCACCCGCGCCCGGATCACGAACTCGTTGGGGGCCCCGTAATTCTGGATCTCGGCTCCGTGGATGCCCTGCGCATCGAGGCCGGTCCGGAGCGCGGCGACGTCTACCGCCTTGGTCACGCGAATCTGCACCAGCGTGCCGCCGGTGAACTCGATGCTGTAATTGAGGCCGGCGAACATCAGGAACATCAGACCCGGGATCAAGATCGCGGCGGTCAGGCCGTAGGCGTACTTCCGGAAGCCGATGAAGTCGTAGTTGGCGTGGGCGAAGAGTCTGGTCATGTCAGATGCTCAGCGTTGCCATAGCCGGCTTGCGGGCCAGCCAGACCATGAAGAAGGTGCGCGTCACGAAGATCGACGTGATCATCGACGCGATGATGCCTATGATGAGGGTGGCCGCGAAGCCCTTGACCGGGCCGGTGCCGAACTGGAGGAGGAAGAGCGCCGTCAGCACCATGCAGACGTTCGAGTCCACGATGGCGTTCATCGCGTGCTTGAACCCCTCGTCCATCGCGAGACGAACCGTCTTGCCTGCGATCAACTCCTCTCGCATTCGCTCGAAGATCAGCACGTTGTTGTCCACCGTGAGTCCGATCGAGAGCACGATGCCCGCGATGCCCGGCAGGGTGAGCGTCGCGTCGATCATCGCGAGCCCGCCCAAGGTAAAGAGGAGGTAGATCCCTAGAGCGACGACCGCCAGCACTCCGCTGAACCGATAGTACCCCACCATGATGAGGATGACGAGCGCCGTTCCCACCAGGCCCGCGACGATGCCGTCGTGAATGGAGTCGCTGCCGAGACTGGCTCCTACCTGCCGCTCCTCGACGATCTTGAGCGGGATGGGCAGCGCGCCGGCCTTGAGGGTGAGCGCCAGATCCTGGGCCTCCTGGAGGCTCTTGTTACCGAGGGTGATCTGGCCGTTGCGGCTGATGCGGCTCTGGATGACCGGAGGCCTGCCCTGGACCCGCCCGTCGAGGAGGATGGCCATGTAGTCGCCGACGTGCTTTCCGGTTTCGTCGCCGAACTTGCGGCCGCCGGCTCGGTCGAGCTGAAAGGTGACGATGGGGCCGTTGGTGAGCGGGTCGAGCTGCGCACCCGCGTCCTCGAGATTACTTCCGGTGATGATCGGGCGGTCCTCGAGGGCATAGAGAAACCGGACCGATTGCACTCCGACGCTTGTGGGCGCCGAGGCCCACCGCAGCGTTATACCGCGCGGAAGCTGTCGCGCCACCGCCTGGAGATTGATCAGACTGTCCACGCGGGGGAATGCCGTCTCAGGCACGACGTACTCGCCTGGGACGCCGCCGCCCGAGGCCGCGCCCGACGGCTGGATGAGCGAGCCCAGGATCGCTGCGCCCGAGGACCCAGCGGTGTCGGCCTTGGCGGTGTCGGCCTTGGCGGCCTTGGCTTTGGCGGTGTCGGCCTTGCCGGGAGCGGGCTTGGCCGTGTCGCCGCCGAGGAGCTGCTCGACCGCGGAGGGCTTGGCGCCCGCCGCGCCGGTATCGCCCTTGATCCCAAGGCCGCGGAGGGCGCGGTCCATGGCAGGCACCGCTTTCTCGAGGGCTCCCGTCTTGTCGGTGATGCGGAACTCGAGGAATGCGCTCCGCTGCACGATGGCCTTGGCGCGCGCGGGCTCGGTGATGCCGGCCAGCTCGACGACGATGCGGCTGTCGCCCACCTTCTGGATGAGCGGCTCGGTAACGCCGAACTCGTCGATGCGCTTCCGGAGCACGGTGAGAGCAAGGTCGAGGTCGCGCTTGGGGTCGGCCGACACCTGCTTCGACTGATCGAGCTCCAGGGCCAGGTGCATGCCGCCCTGCAGGTCGAGCCCCAGCTTGGGCGGAATGCGCTTCTCCTGACGGTCGATCATCACGCCGGTCTGCAGATCGCGCTCGCGGACGGTGATGTTTCTGGGCACCAGGAAGAAGATGCTGAGGGCGATGAGGCCGGCGATCAGGAGGAGGCGATTACGGATTGACATCGAATGAGGCCCGCTCAGGCGTGGTTCACGCGGCTAGGGTTCGAGCCGGCCGCCGCCAACACGTGCAGCGCCCGGGTGCGATCACGCTCCAACTGCTGCTTCAACGCTTCCACCGAGGCGAACGGCTGCACGTCGCGGAGTCGCTCGATCCATTCCACGCGCACCCACTCGTCGTACAGGTCGCCGTCGAAATCGAAGAGGTGTGCCTCGAGCGCCCGCCTCCCGTCCTGAAAGGTAGGACGTGTGCCCTGGTTCATCATCCCGCCGGCCCGCCCGCCGCGCCACTCGACCCGCACCGCATAGACGCCGTCGGGCGGCAGCAGCTTCTGCGGCGGGATGTCGCCGAGATTGATGGTCGGCACGCCGATGGTGCGGCCGCGTCGCTGGCCCTCCACCACGCGACCGCTCACCCGGTAGGGGCGGCCCAGCATGTGGGCGGCGCTGGCGAGGTCTCCGCCGGCGACGGCGCGGCGGATCCGCGAGCTCGACACCTGCTGGTCGCCGAACCCTACCGCCGTGACCACGTCCACGTCGAAGTCGTGCTCGGCGCCGAGGCGGCGGAGGGTCGCGACGTCGCCGCTCCGCCCGCGGCCGAACCCGTGATCGTGCCCGATGACCAACTCCTTCATCCGGCAGCGGTCGAGCAGAATGGTTCTGACGAACTCCTCGGGGCTGAGCCCCGCCATCCGGCGGTCGAACCGCAGCAGCACGACGTAGTCGAGCGCCGTCTGGGCGAGGAACTCTCCCCGCTCGGGCCCGGTCATCAAAATCGGCGGCGCGGCCTGCGGGTTGACCACCTCCAGCGGATGCGGCTCGAAGGTGACGAGAACGCTGGCTCGGCTGGCCGCCCGTGCTCGATCGGCGATCTCGCGCAGCACGGCCTGATGACCCAGGTGCATCCCGTCGAACGATCCGACGGTGACGGTAGTGCCCTTGGGCAGCGGTGGCATACCGCTCACGGAACCCCCAGCACCACCGACGGCCGCAGCCAACCGTCATCCGCTCTGGCCACCGCGACGAGCTCCTCACCACGCAGCAGGGCAACATCGCCTTCGGCTCCCTCGGCCGGCACCGCGCGCCCGTGACTCACCGCGATGCGGGCGGCCTCGTCGAGCTGGCGCGCCGGGAGGTGGCCCAGCACGGTGCGCACCGGGCGCACGGCTTCGGCGGAGAGGGCCTCGATCGGGACCGCGTCTTCGACCCGGAGCTGTCCGATGGCCTCTCGCCGAAGCGCCGCGAGATGGGCGCCGACCCCAAGGCGGGCGCCGAGATCGCGCGCGATGGCTCGGAGATAGGTGCCCGGACTCACCGTGGCCCGGAAGACGACGTCGGGCGGGCGGTATTCGATCAGCTCGAGCCGGTGAACCGTGACGGTGACCGCCCGAGGCGCGACCGCCCTGCCCTTCCTGGCGAGCCGGTAGCTCCGCTCGCCATCTACGTGCTTGGCCGAATAGATCGGGGGGCGCTGCTCCTGCGTTCCCTCAAACCCGGCCAAGGCCAGGCGGACCGCTTTGATCGACACTCCGCCGGTTTCACGCACCTCGCCGACGGCGCTTCCCGTGAGGTCGTCGGTGTCGGTGGTCCGGCCGAGCGTCGCGGTGGCCAGGTAGGTCTTGTCCTGTGCCTCCACGAACCTCGCGAGCCGGGTGGCCCGCCCCACCAGAACGACAAGCAAACCGGTCGCGAACGGATCGAGCGTTCCCGTGTGCCCCGCTGCCCGACTCCGTAGCGCCCGCCGGACTCGCTGGACGACGTCGTGCGACGTGAGCCCAGCCGGCTTGTCCACCAGCACCGCGCCGATCAGTCTGATGTCTCCCGGCGGAGTCCCTCGAGCAGTTCGTTGATGCGCGAGGCGTGCTCCAGGCCGCGATCGAGCTCGAAATGCAGCTCGGGAACGGTGCGCGTGGTGAGGGCGCGCGCGGCGCGCGACCGAAGAAAGCCGGCGGCGCTCTCGAGGCCTTCGAGCGCGCGCGCCTTTGTCGCCTCGTCGCCGGGTACGCTTACCATGACGCGTGCGTGAGACAGCTCGTTGGTCACCAGCACACCGGTGACGGTGACGAATCCGACGCGAGGATCGCGCACGTCGCGCGCGAGCGCATCGGCCACCACCTGGCGCAGCGTCTCGGCGACCTGCTCGGGACGGCGGGATGAGCCTTTCATCGGAACACCGTGACCGTATCCACGATCCGCAGACCGTCGGTTTCCTCGATCACCCGGTCGGCCGACCGGAGAATCTCTTCGACCACCGGCCGTGCCGTTCCCACCACGGCACAGGCGATCTCGGCGCGCTGCCAGAGGTCTTGGTGATCGGTCTCGGCCACCGAGACGTTGAGCGACCGCCGCAGCGTCGTGGTCAGAGGCTTCAGCACTCCACGCTTGTCCTTCAGGGAGTGGCAGCCGGGGAGGTGAAGATCCCAGGTCGAGAGGCCGATGATCATTGCCGGGGGTTACGAGTTGCGCCTCGCGACCTCCTACCCATTCGCTCCACCCGCCGCGCTGCCCGCCAGCGTCCGCTTCACCTCTTCCATCCGGAACGACTCGATGCGGTCGCCGACCTTCAGGTCGTTGTAGTTCTCGACCCCGATACCGCACTCGAGGCCTTCGCGCACCTCGCGGACGTCGTCCTTGAACCGCTTGAGACTCGACACCGCGCCGGTATACACCGGCACGCCGTCGCGGATGATCCGGGCCTTGGCCGTCCGCTGAATGAGGCCGCTCCGCACCATGCAGCCCGCAATGGTGCCCACCTTGCTCACCTTGAAGAGCTGGAGCACCTCGGCCTCGCCCAGCACCGTCTCCCGCTCCTCGGGCTTGAGGAGACCCTCGAGCGCGTTGCGAACGTCCTCGACCGCCTCGTAGATGATCCGGTAGGTGCGGACGTCCACCTGCTCGCGCTCCGCCGTGGCTCGCGCGTTGGAATCGGGCCGGACGTGGAAGCCGAGCACGATGGCGCCCGAAGCCTTGGCGAGCAGAACGTCGCTCTCGCTGATGGCGCCGACTCCGCGGTGGACGACGTCGACCCGCACTTCGCTGGTGCTGAGCTGTGCGAGCGCGTCGGCCAGCGCTTCGGCCGGACCGCCCTGATCGGCCTTGATGATGATCCGGAGGGCGGCGACCCCGCCTTCCTTGAGGGCGCGGCTGAAGTCCTCGAGGGTCGTGCCCTTCTGGCTGCGGCGGTTCTGGGCCTCTCGCTCCAGGCGCTGGCGCTTCTGGGCGATCTCACGCGCCTCGACGGCGTCGGTTACCACGGCGAAGATATCGCCCGCGGCGGGAACCCCCTCGAATCCGAGAATCTGCACCGGGATCGACGGCCCGGCCTCCTTGACCGTCTTGCCGCGCTCGTCGTACAGGGCGCGCACACGTCCGGAGAACTTTCCGCAGATGAAGTTGTCGCCCACCTTGAGCGTGCCCTTCTGCTCGAGGATCGTGGCGAGCGGGCCCTTGCCCGGATCGAGCGTGGCCTCGAGCACGGTGCCGTGGCCCTTGCCGAGCGGGTTGGCCTTGAGATCGAGGATCTCCGCCAGGAGCAATATCTGATCGAGCAGGGCCTCGACTCCGGTGCCCTTCTTCGCGGAGATCTCGGCCGACAGCGTCTTTCCGCCGAACTCTTCGAGCACGACGTTGTGCTGGAGCAGGTCCTGCTTGACTTTCTGCACGTTGGCGGAGGGCAGGTCGATCTTGTTGATGGCCACGATCATCGGTACGCCGGCGTTGCGGGCGTGGCTGATGGCCTCGACCGTCTGCGGCATGACCTGGTCGTCGGCGGCAACCACGAGCACGACAATGTCGGTGACCTGCGCGCCGCGGGCACGCATGGCGGTAAAGGCCTGGTGGCCCGGCGTGTCGAGGAAGGTGATCTGCCGGCTGCCGGGAAGCGTGACGCTATATGCGCCGATGTGCTGGGTGATGCCCCCGGCCTCGCCCGCGACGACGTTGGCTTTTCGGACGTAGTCGAGCAGCGACGTCTTGCCGTGGTCGACGTGGCCCATGATCGTGACGACCGGCGGCCGTGGCACCAGGCTCTCGGGCGCCTCCTCGACCTGGGCGGCCTCGAGCTGCGCGGCGTATTCGTCTTCTCGCACCGCCTCGAATCCGAAGGCCGACGCGATCAGCTCGATCTGGTCGAAATCGAGGCGTTGGTTGACCGTCACCATCAGCCCCAGCTCCTTGAAGGCGAACTGGACGATCTGAGTGGCGGGCACCTTCATCGCGGTGGCCAGCTCGGACACCGAAATGAACTCGTTGACCCTGATGCGCGTCTTCTCCTTTTCGCGCTCCTCCGCCGCCCGGCCAGCCTGGACCTCTCGATACGACGGCTCGTCGGAGCGGCGGACGCCCTTCCGTCCGGCCGGCCCCTTCATTCCCTGCAGCGTCTTGAGGATGTTGGCCTGCACGGCGTCCTGATCGACCGACGACCGTTTGCCCTTCTTGCCCTTCTTGCGGCCACCACCCTTTTCCGCGTCGGGGCCGAAGGTGCGCACCGGCGGGCCTCCGCGATCGGGCGTGCCGGGACGGGAGGGCGCGCCGGGACGGCTGGGACCCCCACCCCCGGTACGAGGCGCCGCCGGCGGGGCGCTGCTGCTGAAGACCGGCTTGGGTCCACGCGGCGCAGACGGAGGCGGCCGCTGAATGCGCGGCGGAATGAAGGGCGCGCGCGTGGGCAGCGGCGGAGCGCTCTGCGCCGGCACCTGGGCAGGCTCGGCGGCAGCCGCGTCGGTGGACGATTCGTCTTCCGTCTCGACTGGCGAAGGGGGGATGTCTTTGAAGAGCGCGCGGGCCCGCTCCTCGAGCGTCTGCAACGGCGCCTGCTCCTCCAGCTCGGGCATCATGGGGCGCTCCAGTTCGAGCGCCGCCTGCTCGGCATCACGCTCGGCCTGGGCCTGGGCCTCGACCACGGCCACCTCGGCGGCGGTGCGCCTTCGCTTGGCCGGCTTGGCCTCGACCACAACCGGGGCGGGCTCCGCCTTGACCGCGCGGCGGCGGCCCTTCTTGGCGGCGGGCTCTTCGGCGCTCTTTCGCTTTTCGCGCTCCCAGCGCACCCGCACCGCGGATACCTGGTCGTGCTCGAGGGCGGAAAGGTGGCTGCGCACGAAGATATTCATCTCCTTGAGCATGCCCAGAAGCTGTTCGGGCGCGACGCCGAATTCCGCCGCGAGATCGTGCACTCTCGTCTTGACCACTCATTCCTCCATCAGGAGCGTGCGGGCGCCGGGGGCACCATGCCGCCGGCCAATGCGCGGTCCCGCACACCTACCGCCATGACCGGCGGCTTGCCCAACTGCGCGCCGATCGCGGCGGCGCCCGGGCCCGGTACGATCGGCACTCCCCTGGCCGCCGCGAGCCGGACCACCTTCTCGATGGTGCGCGGACTGGCATCATCCGCCACGACCACGCACCTGCACTTTCCAGCCTGCAGCTCTCGTCGCACCGCCTCGACTCCGATCACGACGCGCCGGGCACGGTAGCCGAGCCCGATCAGGCCCAGCAACCGGCTCATTGCTGCGACCGTGACTCCTCGCCCGCGTCTTCATCGGTGAGCTCGGAGAGGAAGCCGAGCAACTGCTCCGCCGCCTCGGGCGTCATGCCGGGAATCTTGGCGATGTCCTCGCGCTCGAGGTCGAGGATGTCGTTCAGCATCTTGTAGCCGGCCATCTCCAGGATTCCGGTGAGCTCGGGCGACAATCCCTTGAGCTCGCTCAGCGGCACCTGGGCAACGGTTTCTTCTTCAGGCGGCAGCGGAGCGAACAAGGGTCCCTCGCCACCGCGCTCGAGCCACTCGCGGCTCGAGTAGAGATCGATCTTCCAGCCCGTCAGCTCGGACGCGAGGCGGACGTTCTGGCCGTTGCGGCCGATCGCGAGCGAGAGCTGGTCTTCGTCGACCACTGCCTGGATGGTCTTGGCTTCGGGGTCGGAGAACACCTTGGCCACTCGGGCCGGCGCCAGTGCCAGCCGCGCGAACCGCTCCGGGTCGGGCGACCAGGGTACGATGTCGATGCGCTCGCCGCCAAGCTCGTTGACCACCGCCTGCACCCGCGAACCCTTGAGGCCCACGCAGGCTCCGACCGGATCGATCGCGTCGTCACGCGAGATGACGGCCACCTTGGTGCGGCTGCCCACCTCGCGGGCGATGGCGCGGATCTCGACGATCTGCTGCTGGATCTCGGGAACCTCCAGCTTGAAGAGCGCCTTGACGAACAGCGGATCGCCGCGGGAAAGGATGAGCCGCGGACCCTTGGGCGTCTCTTCCAGTCGTTTGAGCACCGCGCGGATGGTATCGCCCTGGTGGAAATGCTCCCGGTGGTTCTGCTCCCGGTAGGGGATGATCGCCTCGGCCTCGCGGAACTTGTTGAGCATGATGACCAGCTTGCCGCGCTCGATCTGCTGCACTTCGCCGGACAGCAGCTCACCGACCTTGGAGGCGAATTCCTCGCGAATCCGGGTCCGCTCGCCTTCGCGGACGCGCTGAATGATGCGCTGCTTGGCCGCCTGCACGGCAAGCCGGCCGAAGTCGACGAAGGGCACCTCTTCTTCGAGCATGTCGCCGATCTGGAAATCGGCATCTTCGTAGCGCGCCTCTTCGAGAGGGATCTGCCACGAGGTGTCTTCGACGGTTTCGACGACCTGTCGGAGGCGCACCACCTTGATGGTGCCCTGCAGCTCGTCGACACTGAGCTCGAATTTGACGTTGGGGCCGAACTTGCGCACCAGCGCCGCCTGGATCCCGTCACGCAGGAGATCCAGCAGATCCGAACGCTCGAGTTGTTTCGCAGTCGTCAGCTCGCGGAATGCGGCCAACATCTCAGCCGATCCTGCCATTCTTGTCGCTCCTGTTCAAATGTCATCCCGAGCGCAGCGAGGGATCTATGAGATTGGCCTCGCCAATCTCGGCGAGCGGGAGGGTGATCAACGCTCCATCTTCCGTTCGCACCACTACGTGCTCGTCATCGGGTACGGCAACGATCTCTACCTGCCGGCGGCCGCCCAGCGCACGAGCCCGGACCCTGGCCCGCCGCCCGACGAAACGGCGCCAATGCTCCGGCCATCGCAGCGGTCGCTCCACCCCGGGCGAGGAGACCTCCAGCAGGTACCGCGGCCCGACCATCGCGCTGGATTCCAGAAAGCGCTCGAGGGACCGGCTGATCCCGGCGCAGTCAGCGACCGTTATTCCGTGGCCAGGCTGGCTGTCCGGTCGGTCCACCCGTACCTGCAGGATGGGGCGCCCGAGGGGCCCGACGCGCCGCAGATCGACAAGCTCGAACCCCAAGCCGGCGATATGGTCGCGAATCGGAGCAAGGAGCGCGTCGACAGACATCGGGGTTGCAGGAAAAAAAACGTGGGGGAACTCCCCCACGACAGCACTCAAATATTACCTCTGCCAGAGGTTGGAGTCAATCGGATCGGCGGGCGCACGCCCGCACCGCCGCGGCGAGGCGCTCCAGAGCCGGAGCGATCGAAGCGGTCTCCGCCCCCGCATAGCCCAGAACCAGGCCCGCCCGGGAACCATGCGATGGTATGGAGGCCGACGTCGGCATTGCCGAGCTGGAACAGGCCCGACCCATGTGGCCGGACAGAATCGCCTCGCGAATTCCCTGGTAGACCTGCCGGTTCAACGGCTCCGGCGACGAGGGATCTATGGGGATGAGGAGATCGGTGACTTCGGCCAGCATGTTCCCTGGCTGCCGCTAGGTCGATCGGGCGCGTACGATGCTGGCGATCGGCAGGCCGACACACAGCATGTGGACGAGGACCATCAGGAGGAAGCTCCCGAGGTGTACGGGTCCGGTCTCGGTCAACGGGGGAAGGACGACGAACCGCATCAGCAGCCAGACGAACGGTCCGAACACGAACCCGGCAGCGACAGCCCCGGCCGTCGAGCGCGTCGCGCTTCGAAGCCATCCGGAGCGGGAGTAGATGACTCCGTAGACCGCGGCCCAGGTAAGCGCGACGCAGAAGTGCATGGCCAGGCCGAGCGACGCCGTCGTGAGCCCGCCCGACATTGCGCCCTCGCCGATCAGCACGCTGGCGATACCCTGAAAGATCGCGATCGGACGCGCCTGTCCTCTGATGATCAGCGAATGCGCGATGGCGCCGAAGCTGTCGAGCACGCCGACGGTGAGGCCGGCGGTCACGACCTTCGAGACGAAGTCGCGGCCGTTGGACCATACCATTCTGGCGTCAGCCGAGCGGCATCCCCAGAAACGCCACCATGCGGCCGTCCGTCCCTCGCGAGGCGCGATGGCTATAGAAGAAAGAACGGTCGTGCGCGCTGCACCACGAGGAGACGCTGATCGCCCCGACCCCGAGACGTTGCGCCTCTTCGACGAGCCGCGCACGGAGGTCGAGGTGCCAGGGCCCCTCGCCGTCGACCGCTGCGCCACACCCGGACATCACTTCATGTCCAACTTCATAGCACCAACCACAAATGCCTACCCCGCAATGCATTGCGATATCTACCACCGTGCCACCAGTTGCCGACACGAGGCGGTCGACGCCGGCGCCGAGAATGCCACCTGCCGTTCCGCGCCAGCCTCCATGCAGCAACGCAACGCCCCTGCCCGGCACGGCGAGGTAGACGGGAATACAGTCCGCGACCGTGACCGTGAGGAGAACGCCGGGCGCGGTGGTCACCCAGCCATCCACGCCATCCACCTGGGTCCACCCCCGACCCTGGACAGCGGTCTCGACGACGATGCCGTGGATCTGGTTGCCGAGCGCGACGGCCTCGAACCCCGGAATAGCCCGACGCAGCGCGCGCCAGCGGCTCATCACCTCGCCCACCGGCGCGTCCGACCAGAGGCCGAGATCAAAGCCGCGGCCATCTCCTTCTCCACGGCCGGTGATGCCGGCGACGACGCCGTATCGGTCGCGCCATTCGGCGATCTCGTACATCGGCTCGGGCCCGGCCACCGGCGTCTCGCGAAGGATCATGCGCGCACGCTGCCGAGCGCCTGGGCGAGATCGTCGCGCAGATCATCGATATGCTCGCAACCGGCGCTCAGGCGGATGAATCCTTCCGCGATCGTGTCCCCACCCCAGCGCGCGCGCCGCTCCGCCGTGGTGTGAACGGCGCCGAAGCTCGTGGCCTCGTCGACCAGCTTGCACGCCCGGAGAAACCGTTCTGCCTCGTCGCGGCCGGCCAGCTCGAACGATACGATGGGGCCGAAGCGTCGCATCTGGCGTTTGGCCACGGCATGCGCGGGATCGCCGGGAAGGCCGGGATACCGGACGCGCATGACCTCGCTGTGCCCCGACAGAAACTCCGCGATCGACTGTGCGTTGTCGCACTGGCGCTCGAGACGGATCGCGAGCGTCGAGAGCGAGCGGTGCGCGAGCCAGACCTCGAACGGCCCGGGAACCGAGCCGGTCTGGGTGCGCCAAGTGCGCAGACGATCCGCCCACGATGATTCTCTGGCGGCGATGTGACCGAGAATGAGATCGCCGTGGCCGGTGATCGACTTGGTATCCGACGCGAGAACGAAATCGGCGCCGAGCGAGAGGGGACGCTGGCCCAGCGGAGTCGCGGTGGTGTTGTCCACCGCGACGAGCGCGCCGGCGGCGTGGGCGGCTCGGGCGCAGGCCTCGATGTCGCAGACGTCGAGACCAGGATTCGTCGGTGATTCCAGCCAGACCAGCTTTGCGCCCTCCAGCCGGGCGGCATCGAGCCCGCCCGCGGTGGGAGCAAACCGTGTCTCGACGCCCATTTCGGTGAAGTAGCCCAGAGCGAGGACGCGTGTGGTGTAGTAGCTCTCGGTGGGAAGGAGTACGGCATCGCCCGGCCGGAGCGTGGTTCCGAAGATGGCGGTAGTCGCGGCCATCCCTGACCCGAACACGAGCGCAGGGCCACCCTCGAGCTCGCCCAACGCCTCCTCGTAGGCGGTAAACGTCGGGTTGTGAAATCGGCCATAGGTGTATGGAGAGGAAGCGGGGTCACCGGCGGCGTGATACGGGCCGGCGAACACCGGGCCCGGCAGGAAAGGGCTGCCCTGGGCGGCGGGCGGGTGACCGGCCCGCACCACCCGCGTCTCGTCGTGCATCGGCTATTCGGCCCGCTCGATCTCCGCGCCGAGGGCGCGCAACCGCTCGTCGATGCGCTCGTATCCCCGTTCGATCTGGCCCACGTTGTGGATGACGCTCGACCCCTCGGCGCCCAGGGCCGCGAGCAGCATCGCCATTCCGGCGCGGATGTCGGGCGACTCGACCGTGCCTCCCTTGAGTGTGGAAGGGCCGGAGATGACGGCGCGATGCGGATCGCACAGCACGATCCGCGCGCCCATGCCGATCAGCTTATCCACGAAGAAGAGCCGCGACTCGAACATCTTCTCGAAGACGAGAATCATCCCCGAGCACTGTGTGGCCGTCACGATCGTCGTGGACATCACGTCGGCGGGAAACGCCGGCCAGGGACCGTCTTCGAGCTTGGGAACGTGGCCCCCCAGGTCGGGACGGATCCGGCGCTCCTGGTCGGCGGCGACGGTGAGGCGCTGGCCTTCGATGACGGGCCGAATTCCCAGTCGCTCGAAGCCGAGCAGCGTGCTTCTCAGGTCCTCGCCGCGTACGGGATCGATCGTGATCTCGCCGTTGGTGACCGCAGCCAGGCCGATGAAGCTTCCGATCTCGATGTGGTCGGGGCCGATCGCGTACTTTGCGCCGCCGAGCGGTTGTCCGCCCTCGATGGTGTAGACGTTCGACCCGATGCCGTCGATGCGCGCGCCCATGGCGACGAGCACCCGGGCGAGGTCCTGGACGTGGGGCTCGCAGGCGGCGTTCCGGAGCACGGTGCGCCCCTTGGCCGCCACCGCGGCCATGAGCGCGTTCTCGGTGCCGGTGACGCTCGGCTCGTCGAGGAAGATGTCGGCGCCGACGAGGTTGCGACCCTCCAGCTCGTAGCGGTCGCCGACCCTGACCGATGCGCCCAGGTGCTCCAGCGCGAGGAAGTGGGTGTCGACGCGCCGCCGGCCGATGACGTCGCCGCCGGGGGGCGGGAGGGTGACCGTTCCGAACCGCGCCAGCAACGGACCCGCGAGAAGGATCGAGGCTCGGATGCGGGAGCAGAGTACGGGGTCGAGCGGCTTGGGACGCACCGGCCGCGCGTCGATACGCACCGCATTGGGGCCGGTCCACTCGACGCCGGCGCCAAGGTCGGCGAGCAGCGCAAGCATGGTCTCGACGTCGCGGATGCGAGGGATGTTCTCCAGCTCGAGCGGCCCGTCGGCGAGAACGCTCGCCGCCAGGATGGGCAGGGCGGCGTTCTTGTTGCCGGCCGGATGAATCGTACCGCGCAGCGGACCGCCGCCGCGAACGAGAAAACGTGGAGGCATGGCCAAAGCTGGGCTGGTCCTCAGATCGCGTCAAGCGCGACGAGGGGGTTGCGGTGGTGGCAATACCCCATTGTTTTCACCGGGTGCAGCGAGCACCTCGCGCGCACTGGCCCGTTCGGGGAGGTCTCGGCAGCATGTACACTCTTGGATTCCTGCAAGTCGCGGCCACCGCGGCGTGGGTCGGCCCGACCATCGCGATCTCGCTGGCCGTGATCGCCCTGGCGGTGTTGGCCGTCGCCCTGGTCGGCGCCATCGCGGTGCTTCGCCTGTCGGGTCAGGCACGGAAGATCGCCGGGGTGATCGACGGCTTGCAGGACGACGTGGCCCAGACGCTCAAGGCCGCCCGCCAGCTTACCGAGCAGGCGCAAGACCTCATGGTCCTGGTGCGGAACGAGGCCGGTGCGTTCGCCCAGACGGGTCGGCGGATCAGGCGCAAGGTGGTGCGGGGGGTAGATCAGATCGAGACCCACCTGGCCGACCTCGACTCCCTCTACACCGTGGTGCACGACGAAGTCGAAGATGCGGCCCTCGACGTGGCCGCCGCACTCCGCACGGTGCGCCGTGGCAACGGCATGCTGGGCCGGGTCCGCCGACTCCTGGTAGCCGGCCGCCGATGAGTCCGACGCGCCTCGCGCTCGCCATGGCCGGCGTGGGGCTCGTGTTGATGGCACTCCCGTATAACGCGCATGCCTGGACTCCCGGCACGCACATTTATCTGGGCGAGTCGGTGCTGGCCAATCTGCAGTACCTGCCGCCGGCGGTCGCCGATCTCCTCCGCAGCTATCCATTCGATTTTCTCTACGGCAACATCGCGGCCGATTCGTCGATCGCCAAACACTACGCCCCGCTCGGCCGGCACTGCCACTACTGGCACGTTGGCGAGGAAATCCACGACCTCGCCGGCACCGATGCCCTGCGCGCCTTCGCCCTCGGCTACCTCTGCCACCTCTCAGCCGATACCGTTGCCCACAATTATTTCGTTCCGCGCCAACTGACGCTCACGCGCAGCACCTCGGCGGTGGGGCATTCGTATTGGGAAGCCCGAGTCGAGAGTCATCTCGGCGACGCCTATTCGAAGGCGGCCAAGGACGTGATCCTGCTCGACCACAGCGAGGCCGACGGACATCTCGACCGGATCATCGCGCCGACCATCTTCAGCGTGAGAACCAACCGCCGTCTCTTCCGAGGCATGGTGCGCCTGACCGACAGCTCCAGCTGGCAGCGCGCCAATCAGGTCGCCCGCGAGTACAGCCGGTGGCCGCTCGAGGATGCGGACGTCGAGCGCCATCTGGGCCTCTCGTTCGACTTCATGGTTCAGTTCCTCCGAGGCCCCGCGTCACCCGCCCTGCGGCTCGATCCATCGGGCGAGCGGCCGCTCAAGAGCGCGAAGGAAGTCCGGCGCGAAGTGATGCGAACCCGTGGCCGAGGGCGCGGGGAGCGCCTCACGGTGGCGGCACTCGAGAACTTCGGCTTGCCCGGGCATCCGCTGGAATTCTGGGCGGCCATTCCTTCGAAGCTGCCGTGGCGCGCGCCCGAGGGCGCCGCGCCGTCACCGCGGCAGCTCGTGAGCGGCGACCGCTGAACGCCGACGAGGCGGTGAGCCGCCTGGGGCTCCTGCCGCACCCGGAAGGCGGTTTCTACCGGGAGATGTTCCGCAGCACCGACCGGGTAACTCTCGCCGACGGCCGAATCCGAAGCGCATCGACGGCCATTCTCTATCTGCTCCCCGCCGGCTCCTGGAGTGCCTGGCACCGAGTGAGGGCGGACGAGGTGTGGCACCATTACGAGGGCGCACCGTTGCTTCTTCACCGCCTGGGGCACCCGGAGATCGTGCTCGACCGCGGCAATCCGCAGGCGGCGGTCGGCGCAGGCGTCTGGCAGTCGGCAGAACCGTCGGGCGGCGCCGTACTCTGCGGCTGCACCGTCGCGCCCGGCTTCGAGTTCGAAGACTTCGAGCTTGCGACCGCGACGCTGATGGGCGAGTTCCCCGACGAGGCCGAGGTCATCAGGCGATTGCTTCGTTGACGCGTTTCGGAAGCATCCGCGGATGCGCGGTGATACTGGCGGCATTTACGGGCGCGCGACCGGCGGTGCGCGACGCCGGGGCGCAAGTCACGCCGGCGGTCTCGCTCCGCAGCGTTCCGGCGACACCGGTGCGCGGATCCCTCGCCCGACTGATCGTCCGCTCCACTGATTCGACCGAGACGTTGGTCGGCGTCGAGGGAGAAGCGTTCGGCGAGCCGCTGCACTTCGAGGCCTACGGGAAGGCGTACCGCGCGATCGCGGCAGTGCCGCTCGAGGAAAGCGATTCCCTCGCGGTGGCGCTCAGGGTTGCCCGCTCGAAGAGCACGGACACGGTGCGGATCGTCCTGCTCGTCGCGACGCCCGACTATCCGAACGAGCGCCTCACCGTCGCCCCGAAGTACGCCACGCTCGACAGCGCGACGCAGGCGCGTGTGGATGCCGAAGTCGAGGAGGGGCGTGCGGTGGGACGCGACGCGCACGGCACGACGCGACTCTGGAACGGACGATTCGCCGCTCCGCGTCCGGGAAAGGTGACGAGCGTGTTCGGCACCGCACGGGAGTTCAACGGGGAGGTGACGAGCCGCCACTACGGGACCGACTTCGCGGGGGGCATCGGCGCACCGGTGCGTGCGGCGGGCCGGGGAGTGGTGGCACTCGTGGCGGACTTCTATCTGGCGGGGCACGCGGTTTACCTGAACCACGGCGGGGGACTGTTGACGGGGTACTTTCACCTGAGCAGGGTGGACGTCGCCGTGGGCGACACGGTGGCCCGCGGGACTGTGATCGGCGGTGTCGGGAGGAGCGGCCGGGCGACCGGTCCGCATCTGCATTGGATTGCTCGCTACGGCGCGATCACGGTGGATCCGATGAGCCTGTTGACAACGGTGAACGGTTTACTGCCTTAGTCTCTCCGCCAGCACCGGCTGCACGCCCTTCGGGTCGGCCTTGCCCTTGCTGCGCTTCATCACCTGGCCCACGAAGAACGCCATCAGCTTTCCCTCGCCGTCGCGGAACCGCGAGACTTCGCCCGGATGCGCCGCGATCACTTCGTCCACCCATCCCGCCAGCGCGTTCTGGTCGCTCACCTGCACCAGGCCGAGCCGCTCCGCCACCGTCTTCGGCTCTTCGCGCGGACTCCGCACCAGCTCGGTGTAGATCCGCTTGGCGGCCTGGTGACTGACTACGCCGTCGCGCACGAGCGCGACGAGCTGCGCCAGGGCAGCCGCGGAGACGGGAAAGCCGCCGCTCTCGTTGAAGGTGGCCATCACGTCGCCCATCAGCCAATTGGCCGCCACTTTCGGCTCGACCCCGGCGCTCACCACTGCCTCGAAGTAGTCGGCGAGCACCGACTCGCTCGTCAGCACCCTCGCGTCGTAGGCCGAGAGGGCAAAGGCGCGCTCGAGGCGCCCGCGCCGCGCTTCGGGCATCTCGGGTAGCGCCGCGCGCTGCTCCTCGACCCAGGTCGACGAGAGCACGAGCGGCGGCAGGTCGGGGTCGGGAAAATACCGGTAGTCGTGACTTTCCTCCTTCGACCGGAGCGGCTTGACCCGGCCGGTTCCGGCGTTGAAGAGGAGCGTCACCTGCTGCACTCGCTGGCCGCTCTCGATGAGCGCGATCTGGCGGGTGTGTTCCGCCTCGAGTGCGCGCTCGACGTTGGCGAAGGAATTGAGGTTCTTGACTTCGGCCTTGGTGCCGAGCCGAGCATCGCCCGCGCGACGGATCGAGATGTTCGCGTCGACGCGGAGACTCCCCTGCTCCATGCTGCACTCGCTCGCCCGGGCGTACACCAGGATCTGCCGCAGGACCCCCAGGTACGCCCGCGCCTCCGCCGGCGACCGAAGGTCGGGCTCGCTCACGATTTCGGCCAGCGGGATGCCGGCCCGGTTGAGATCCACCGCCGTTTTCCCGGGATACCGATCGTGGATGAGCTTGCCGGCATCCTCTTCCAGGTGCAGGCGGGTGATCCCGACGTCGATCTTGCCGCGGTCGGGCGATTCGAAGGTCAGGCGACCCCCGGTGGCGAGCGGCTGGTCAAACTGCGAGATCTGATATCCCTTGGGCAGGTCGGGATAGAAATAATTCTTGCGTGCGAAGACGCTGCGCGGGTGCACCATGCAGCCGAGCGCCATCGCGGCCCGCGCCCCGATCCGGACGGCCTCCGCATTGGGCACCGGCAGCGCGCCCGGAAGTCCGAGGCAGACGGGGCACACGTTGGTGTTCGGCGGATCGCCGAATGTGGTGCGGCACCCGCAGAACATCTTGCTGCGCGTGTCGAGCTGCACGTGCACCTCGAGGCCGATCACCGTCTCCCAAGTCATCAGCGCGCTTCCGCCGTAGCGGGAACCGTGCGCTCGATCGCGGCGGCCGCCGAGAGCATCAGCTCTTCCTCGAAGAACGGCGCGATGATCTGGGCACCGACCGGCAGCCCCTCGCTTCGGCCCACCGGCAGGCTCAACGCCGGAAGGCCCGCGAGGCTGACGGCGCAGACGAAGATGTCGGCCAGGTACATCGCGACAGGATCATCGGTCTTTTCGCCGGCCCGGAAGGCAGGCGTCGGCGTGGTGGGAGTGAGCAGGAGGTCGACGCCGAGCGCGAAGGCGCGCCGAAAGTCATCGGCGATGAGGGCGCGGACGCGCTGCGCCTTCCGATAGTACGCGTCGTAGTAGCCGGCGCTCAGCACGTACGTGCCCACCAGAATCCGGCGGCGCACCTCGGCGCCGAACCCCTCACCGCGGGTCGCCTGATAGAGCGCGCGGATGTCGCCGCCCGGCCCCACCTTGCGCGGCCCGTACCGCACTCCGTCGAAGCGCGCGAGATTGGCAGCGGCCTCCGCCGGCGCCACGATGTAATAGGTCGGCACCGCGTAGGGGGTGTGCGGGAGCGACACGTCGCACACGTCCGCTCCCAGATCGAGAATCGCCTCGCGGGTGCGCTGCATGGCCGCCGACACGCCCGGATGCAGATCGGCCGGGAAGTATTCACGGGGAAGGCCCACGCGCAGCCCGCGCAGATCGGCCCGGGCAACAGGCATCGGCATCGGCGGGCGGTCGAGGGTGGTAGCGTCGAGCGGATCGGCGCCGCTCATCGCGCTCAGCACCTTCGTGGCGTCATCCACGGTGCGGCCGAGCACCGAGATGCAGTCGAGCGACGATCCGAATGCGACCAGGCCGTAGCGGCTCACTCGTCCGTAGCTCGGCTTCACACCCACCACACCGCAGAAGGAGGCCGGCTGCCGCACCGAGCCGCCGGTCTCCGAACCGAGCGCGGCGGGGACGACGCCGGCCGCCACCAGCGCGGCGGACCCGCCGGACGAGCCGCCCGGCACCCGATCGGCATCGAGCGGATGACGCACGCGGCCGTAGGCCGAATGCTCGGTCGACGAGCCCATCGCGAACTCATCGAGGTTGGTCTTGGCCGCGATCATCGCGCCCGCACCGCGGAGGCGGTCGACGGCCGTGGCGGTGAACGGCGATGTGTACCCCTCGAGAATTCGCGACGCACACGTGGTCGGCTGCTCCGCCGTGACGATGTTGTCCTTGATAGCGATCGGCATGGAGGCGAGCGCACCACCGGCGCCGCGTTCGTCGACCCGCGCCGCCTCGGCGTCGAGCAGCCGTTGCGACCAGTGAAGGGCGGCATTGAGGCCGGCGGCATCGGCCGCGGCCAGCCGCTCTCCCGTCACGCGCGCCGCGTCGGCGGCCGCGGTCACTCTTCCTCCATGGCGCCGTGCCGGGGCACGAGAAAGAATCCATCGACGAACTCCGGCGCGAAGTCGGCCGGCGGGTGCCGAAGCGGCACCGGCGCGGGCGTGTCCTCGCGCAAGGCGACCGAGTGCGGGCCCGGAAGAAACGGCTCGGAGGTGGCGTCGGCCGGCACCTGGTCGAGCTGGGCGACGTAGTCCACGATCCGGTTGAGCTGCTCCACCAGCCGGTCGAGCTCGTCCTCGCGCACGGCCAGCTCGGCCAGTCGCGCCACGTGACGCACCTCCTCACGACCGATACTCATGCACTCTCCATTTCGCGCTCGAGACCGGCGTAGGCCACGAGCAACTGCTTCACGCCGACTTCGGCGTCGTCGAACGCCACCGACACTTTGAGGTCGCGCCCGGTGCCGGCGAGGCCCAGAATGGTCCCGCTCCCGAACCGGCGGTGGCGCACCCGCTCGCCTTTCACGTAACGGGGCGCGTCCTGCGACAGCTCTTCGTGCGGTACCGCGGCCGGGCGAACGGGCGGACGGGCGGACCACTCCGCCTGGCCGCCTGACCGCCTGGCCGCCTGACCGCTCGTCCGCCAATCGGGAGTCCAGAGCGCCGTGGTCCTCCGCTCCTCGATGATTCCCGGCGGGAGATCGCGCAGGAACCGGGAAGGAATGCCGGGCCGCAACTCGCCGCCCCGACGGCGCGCGCGGGCCCAGCTCAGGTAGAGCTTGTCCTTGGCACGCGTGAGCCCGACGTAGCAGAGCCGGCGCTCTTCTTCCAGTCCGTCGATCTGCTCCTCCGCCCGAGCGAGCGGAAACAGTCCCTGTTCCATTCCCGTGAGCGCCACGACCGGCCACTCGAGTCCCTTGGCGGTGTGCAGCGTCATCAAGGTCACGCCGTCTTCGCGTCCCACCACGGTGTCGGCCGAGGCGAGCAGCGCCGCTTCGGCCAGGAAACGCTCGAGCGGCGTTCCCTCGGCCTCGTCGGTCACCTCTTCCGACCAGTTGGCGGCGCTCGCGATCAGCTCCCGGACGTTTTCCCATCGGTCGGCGCCCTCGGGGCCCTCGGCCAGCAGGACGTTCTCGTAGTCGATGGCGCGCACCACCTGTTCCAGCAACTCGGCCGGGGGCAGACGCGTCGATCGCGCCGCCAGCGTGTCGATGGCGCCGGCGAACGCGCGAAAGGCTTCGCGGACGTTGGGTCGCAGGTCGGCGACCCGGTCGGCGATCCGCGCCGTCTCGAGCAGCGGGTGGCTCCATGCGGCTGCCGCGCGACCCAAAATGCCGAGACTGGTGTCGCCCAGCCCGCGCCGGGGCACCGCGATCGCGCGGAGAAATGCCTCGTCGTCCGACGGATTGGCCATCAGACGCAGATAGGCCAGCAGATCCTTGACCTCGCGCCGCTCGTAGAAACTGATCGCCCCGACCAGCCGGTACGGCACGCCCGCCCGCCGAAAGGCCTCCTCCAGCGCACGCGACTGCGAGTTGGTGCGGTAGAGCACCGCCATCTCACCGAAGCGCCAGTCGCCGGCGGAGCTGCGCCGCTGGAGCTCGCGGACCATCCACTCGGCCTCGTCCCGCTCGTCGGCCGCGGCGAGCACGGTCACGGCCTCCCCGCCCTTTCGACGCGTCGTGAGCGTCTTGCCGATGCGCCCTTTGTTTTCGGCGATGACTCCGTTGGCCGCGTCGAGCACGACCTGGGTCGATCGGTAATTCTCCTCGAGCCTCACGAGTCGGGCGCCGGAAAAGTCGCGCAGAAATTCCTGCATGTTCCGCACATCGGCTCCTCGCCACCCATAAATCGACTGGTCGTCGTCGCCCACGGCGCAGACGTTTCCCCGCTCGCCAAGCAGCCGGATCAGCTCGTACTGGGCTTTGTTGGTGTCCTGGAACTCATCGACGAGCAGAAAGTTGAACCGCTCCTGGTACGCCCTGAGACGGTCGGGGTAGCGCTCGAAGAGCTCGAGGGGATGGAGCAGCAGGTCGTCGAAATCCATCGCGTTGGCCGCACGCAGAGAGGGGCCGAGCGCCTCGTAGACGTCGGCGGCCACCTGCACCAGGCGGTCGAACGAGGCGCCGGCGGCGAGATCGGCCGGGGGCGTCTTCCGGTTCTTGGCCGAGGAGATGATCGCCTGCACCGCGCGCGGCGGGAACTGTTTCGTCGAATGGCCCCGCTGCTCCATGAGCCGGCGGATCAGGCTGAGCCGATCGTCCTCGTCGTAAATGGTGAACTGCCGACTGAAGCCGAGCAGGTGCGCCTCACGACGGAGGAGTCTCGCCGACAGCGAGTGGAAGGTGCCGATCCAGAGTCCCGACGGGTCGCGCTGAAGCAGCCGGCCGATCCGCTCCTTCATCTCGCCGGCCGCCTTGTTGGTGAAGGTGACGGCGAAGATCCGCTCGGGCGGCACGCCGTGGCGGTCGATCAATGCGGCGATACGGGTGGTGAGCACGCGGGTCTTCCCCGAGCCGGCGCCAGCCAGCACCAGCAACGGCCCGTGGACGTGCTCGACCGCCTCCCGCTGCGCGGGGTTGAGCGCGTGCTCCAGCTCGGCGATGGATGAGCCCGTCACGCCGGCTGCGCGGCCAAAGGTACGCGAATCAGAAAACTGGCTCCCTTCTCGGTTTGCTCCAACGTCAGAACGCCGCGATGGGCGTCCTCCACCACGCGGCGTGAGAGCGCGAGGCCGATGCCCCAGCCGCCGCGCTTGGTCGTGATTCCTGGCTCGAACAGCGTCCGCCGGATGTCGCGAGAGATTCCGGGGCCATCGTCGATGACCCGAATCTCACCCATCCCCTGGGCCGCTCCCACCCTCAGAATAATGCTGCCGCTTCGTCCTTGCAGTGCGTCGATCGCGTTCTTCACGAGCGCTTCCAGCGCCCACTCGAGCAGCACCGCGTCGCCCACGACCATCGGCCCGATTCCCCTGGCATCGAGCCTGAGCTCGATCGGGTTGGCGCGCTTCGGCAATCGGGGACGGAAATAGCCGGCGACGCGGTCGGCCAGGGCGCCGAGCGCCACCGGCTCCTGCTTGGCCGGGTTGCCGATGCGCTCGAAGCGCTGGGCCACCCGGTCGAGACGCTCGGCATCGGCGGCGAGGTGGTCGGCGAGATCGGCGGGCGGCGTTGGCCTGGAGCGCACCCGCTCGATCCACCCTTGCAGGCTCGTGAGCGGCGTCCCCATCTGGTGCGCCGCCTCGCGCGCCATCGCCACCCAGAGCCTGTCGCGCTGCGCCGCCATCGCATTGCGGTAGGCAAAGACGGCGACCGCCACCATCACGGCGATGGTCAGGCCCTGCAGTATGGCCAGCGCGGTGAGATTCCGCTGGGCCGGCAACGGCCCGTAGTGCACCGTGCCGATGGTCTCATCCACGATGGGGGGGTTCTGGCGGTCGAGTCGCACGGCGAACGCCTTGACGCGAGGGTCGTCGAGCGGCGCGGAAAATGGAAGATTCGCCGCGGCGGTCACCCGCCCCGCCTTGTCGGTCACCACGAGCGGGAGCCCGAGCGCTCTCACCTGCGCACCGAGTCGCAGCAGCGCTTCCGCCTCTGCACCCGGCCGCGGATCGTTGAGCCCGCCGAAGACGCCCGAGTAGAGGCGACTCGTCGCGGTGGCGTCGGCCCGGAAATGGCGGAGGACCAGCAGACCGCTGCCCAGACTGAGCCCGGCAAGCAGGGCCACGAGCACCACCGCCACGGTGGGCGCGAGGCGCTGCAGCCGGTCCCTAGGCACGGGGAGCCAGGCGATCGGAGCCGAGGTACGGCGCCAGCGCCGCCGGCACCCGTACCGACCCGTCGGCCGCTTGGTTGTTCTCCAGGAGAGCGATGATCGTCCGCGGAAACGCGAGCGCCGAGGCGTTGAGCGTATGGACCAGCTCGGGCTTGGCCTTGGCATCACGGCGGAAACGGATGTTGGCGCGCCTGGCCTGGAAATCGGTGAAGCAGCTCGAGCTCGACACTTCGAGCCAGCCACCCACGCCCGCCGCCCAGACTTCGAGGTCGAGAGTGCGCGCGCTGTGGAAGCCCGTATCGCCTGCGGCGAGCTCGAGGACGCGATAAGGAAGCTCGAGCCTCTCGAGAATCTCCTCCGCGTGCCGGGTAATGCGCTCGTGCTCGTCGCCGGATTCCTCCGGGCGGCAGAAGCGCACCAGCTCGACCTTATCGAACTGATGGACGCGGATGAGGCCCCGGGTGTCCTTGCCGTGGGCCCCCGCCTCGCGCCTGAAGCAGGGAGTCCAGGAGGTGTAGGCGACGGGCAGGGCCGCCGCGTCGAGGATCTCGCCGCGGTGGATGTTGGTCACCGGCACTTCGGCGGTGGGAATGAGGAAGAGGTCGTCGGGCGCGGTGCGGTACAACTCTTCCTCGAACTTGGGGAGCTGACCCGTCCCGACGAGTGACTCGCGGTTTACCAGGTACGGCGGC
Organism: Gemmatimonadales bacterium; assembly: GCA_038240975.1. Classification (GTDB taxonomy): domain Bacteria; phylum Gemmatimonadota; class Gemmatimonadetes; order Gemmatimonadales; family GWC2-71-9; genus CAVVWJ01. Next base: position 4,122 of record JBBRGF010000006.1, on the reverse strand, counting down.
GCGATCTCCTCGTAGCCATGCTCCCGGGTGTGCACGTCGAGCATGAACTCGCGAAGCGCACGCACCAGCCGCGCGCCGGGGCCCCGGAAGAGCGGAAAGCCGGAGCCCGCGATCCTGGCTCCGGCGGCCAGGTCGAATATTCCGAGCGCTGCGCCGAGCTCCCAGTGCGGGCGCGCCTCGAAATCGAAGCGCGGCGGCTCACCCCACGAGCGGAGCACGCGGTTGGCCGTGGCGTCGCCGTCGGGAATATCGCTCGAGGGAAAGTTGGGGATACCGAGCGCTTGCGACTCGAGCGACGCGTCGATCTCGCGAAGCCGGGCGTCGAGTCCCTTGACCTCATCGCTCGAGGCCTTGAGCGACGCCATCAGCTCATCGGCGGGCTGCCCGGAGCGTTTCCGGCGGGCGACCTCCTCGGTGGCGGCGTTGCGACCGGCCTTGATCGCCTCCGCGCGCACGAGCAACTCGCGCCGCCGCCGGTCGAGCTCGAGCACGGCGTCGAGCACCTCCAACAGCGCGGGGTCGCGCCGCCGCGCCAGGCTGGCCCGGCTCCCTTCGGGATCCTGACGCAGTCGCTTCAGGTCGATCACAGGAGGGTCAGCGGTCGGGGATGCCGGGCTCGAGGCCCTTGAACCCGCAATTTTTGTTCGCGAGGACCTTGAACGTGACTGCACTGTCCGCAAAGCTCAGAATCTCGAGTTTGGCGTACTCGGGCACCCCGATGGTGCACACGCGCGAGCGCACGAACCACCGCTGGCCGACCTCGACCGCCACGGCGGAGTCGGCGGTGTACCCGTTGCTCGGCGCCAGTTTGATATCGTCGAAGGCGGCGCTCGTTGCCTGCAGGCCGGGTTCGGCGCCGGTGGCCGATGTCAGGCCGAGAACTTTGCGCGGCAAGAAGACTCGGCGCCCCGTCGACTCGACGTTGTACGCGAAATCGAAGTTGGTGTTCACGTCGGTGCGGACCGCGCCGACATCAACTGCATACGCGCTCGGCGTCTGAACCGGCGTACCCTGAAGTGCGCCCAGGGTGACGGTGTCGACTGCGTTGGCGATCGTGGGGTTGGGAAGGCCGTTCGTATCACTGCACGCGGCGGCGAGCGACACCATGAGGAACGCGGAGAAGCTTCGGATGGCATGCATGGATCGGGAAGGTTAAGGCCCGGGAGATAAGGGGTCAACCTCCGACGATTTCTTGACTTCGCCCTCTACGCGGCCTACGTTGCGCACAACTTTTTTCCTCGTCCTGGAGCGTCGTGTAATGACCGGTCTGTCTGACGTAGTCCGTGGCCTGGCGGCGCGAGATGGCGTCGAGGCCGTGCTGTTGGCGAGCGCCGACGGACTGCCGATCGACCATACCGCCTCGACCCGCTTCGATCCTGAAACGGTCGCGGCCCTTGCCGCCACGCTCGCGCAGCATGCCGGCCGACTTGGCGCCGGCGCCGAGCGCGGCGACCTGGTGACGGCGGTGCTGGAGTACCACGCCGGCACCGTCGTTCTCGGGCGAGCCAGTCTCACGTCTGCCGACGCCGACATCGGCCCGCTCCTCCACGATCTGCGCGACCACGGCCCCGCCCTCGCGGCGCTGCTCTAGAAGGCGAGTGCTCCGACAATGAGATGGGCGGTTCTGCTCGCCGGCGGCTCCGGCAGCCGCTTCTGGCCACTCAGTACACCATCGCATCCAAAACAGTTTCTTCCGCTTTCGGGCACGGCGTCGAGCGCCGAAGAGGCCGTCGAGCGTCTGAACGGACTCGTCGCGCGAGATCGGATCCTCGTCGTCACCGGCGAGGCGCTCGCCGGCATGACGCAGAGGACTCTGCGAATTCCGGCCGAGAACGTTCTCGTCGAGCCGCGCGCCGCTTCGACCGCTCCCGCCCTCATCTGGGCGACGTGGGAGGCGCAGCGGCGCGACCCGGATGCCGAAGTGTTGTCGCTCCATGCCGACTGGGCGGTAGGCGACGCCGCGGCATTCCGGAGAACCGCCGACCTCGCGCTCACCACGGCGCGCACCCACGACCGGCTCGTGACGGTGGGCGTGGTGCCTTCGCGACCCGAAACCGGCTACGGATATATCGTGCCCGGCGCGCCGCTCGACGATTCCGCCCGTAGCGTCGCCCGATTTTCCGAGAAGCCCGATGCCGCGGCCGCGCTCGACCTCATGGCCGCGGGCGCGCTCTGGAACAGCGGTCTGTTCGCCTGGACAGCGGCGCGCCTCCTCGAAGAGGTCAGGCATCACACACCGGAGGTCGCACCCGGGCTGCCCGCCCTGCTGTCCAACGACGTGCCGGGTTTCTTCCGAGACCTGACCCCCATCTCGATCGACGTGGGCGTGCTGGAGCGAAGCGGCGCGGTGGCGGTGGTGACGGGATCGTTCGCCTGGGACGACGTGGGCACTTGGCAGGCGCTCGCGCGAGTCCGTCCCAAGGATCCGAATGGAAACGTCGTCTTCGGCCCGGTGTTCACGCACGAGTCGCAGGATTGCATCGCCTGGTCGGACGGCGACCCGATCGTACTCAGCGGCGTTCAGGATCTCGTCGTCGTCCACGCGAACGGACGAATTCTCGTCATGCCCGCCGAGCGCGCCGCGGCCATGAAGCAGCTTCTCGACGCGCTCCCTCCGGCGATTCGCGACATCGAATCATGAGCGGGCTCTACCTCCTCGAGCCGGACGTTCCAGGACCCCAATGGGCACCCTTCGCCGGTGTGCGCCCCATCGCCGAGCTACGAGCCGGCGCCTGGCTCATCCGAGAGCGGTGGGAGGCGGCGGTGCAACTCGACACCACCGCCACGCTGGCGGTGCACGCCGAGGGGTTCCACGAGGTGGGTGCCGCACCGGTGCAGCGGCCTGGACGAATCGAGGGACCCGCCATCGTCGCCACGTCGACCTTCGCGCCGAGCGGCGTCCCGCTCGCCCAGAGTCCGGAGGCGCGGCGCATCACCCATCGAGGCGTCACGATCGGCTGGGTCGTGCCGGCGGGGGAGGGGTGGGATGGACCGCACGAGCGAGGGCCCATCGTCGAGATCGACGGCCTGCCACTCCGTGGGGCACACGACCTCGTTACGGCGCTGGAGACGCTGCTCCCCGGCGATTGCGCCGACTTCATCGGCTCCTCGGCTTCACCCGTGCCCGAGGGCAGCATCGTCCTCGGCGATCCCGCGCGCGTGGTCTCGAGAGGGGCGTCGGTCGAGCCGGGCGTGGTCTTCGACGTGCGCACTGGGGCGGTCGTGCTGCAAGAGGGCGTAGAGGTGCGGCACGGCACGAGGCTCGAGGGCCCGGTATACGCTGGTCCCGCCACTCGCATCCACGGCGGGTTCATCCGCGGCTCGGCGTTCGGCCCCGACTGCCGGGTGCACGGCGAAATCTCCACCACGGTATTCGTCGGCTTCGCCAACAAGAGCCACGATGGGTTCGTGGGCCACAGCGTGCTCGGGCCCTGGGTCAACCTCGGCGCCGGCACGATCACGTCCAATCTCAAGAACACCTACGGCCCGGTGCGCCTCGACGTGGGTGGCACGCGAGTCGAAACGGGCAGGACCAACCTCGGCACGCTCTTCGGCGATCACGCCAAGACGGCGATAGGGACGATGCTCGCCACGGGAACGGTCGTCTCCGCGGGGGCGCACGTCTTCGGCGGGCGCCCGCCCAAGTACGTGCCGCCGTTCTCGTGGGGCAGCGAGGGAACGGAGCGGCTCACCGAGGAGGGGTTTCTTCGCGTCGCCGAGCGGGTGCTGGGCCGGCGCAAGGTCGCGTTCACCGAGGAAGAGGAGTCCTCGCTTCGGCGGGCCTACGTCCGCGGCACCGCGCCATGACGGTGCTGTACGGGCTGGGCTCGGGTTCGGGCGGCAACTGTTTCGCGGTGGAATCCGAAGGGGCCGTGCTTCTGCTGGACGCCGGGTTCAGTGCCAAGGAGATCGAGCGCCGTGCGGTATCGGTGGGCCTGAGCCTGGACGGGCTGGTCGGCATCGCCCTCACCCACGAGCACGGCGACCATGCCTGCGGGGCCGTGCGACTCGCGGAGCGATGTGGCGTTCCGGTGCTGACCGCCCCCGGCACGTGGGCTTCGCTTGGCGCCGGCACCAATTGCGCCCATCGCCCGATCGGGCTCGGTGGGCAGGTGGCGGTCG
>JBBRGF010000005.1:0-39143 GCA_038240975.1 Gemmatimonadales bacterium | reverse complement strand
GGATAGACGCAGGGAGTGAGGCTCGTTGCCAGGCCGGCGCCGAACAGCGCAGCCACGGCGGTCAGCGGATGGTCGCGGAGGATGGTCGGGATCGTCTCAGGGGCGGGCAGCTGAATCACGCGAGGGAGTTCGTGGAGAGTTCCCGGAGTGGTGGCGGCGACGCGCCGAGGCCGAAGCGGGTGGCGACGTAGTGGTCGAGAATGGCAAGGAACTCCGCCACGATCGCATCGCCCTTGAGCGTCACCATGAGGCGGCCATCCACGTATACCGGCGCCTTGGGATCCTCGAAGGTGCCGGGGAGCGAGATGCCGATGTGCGCGTGCTTCGATTCTCCGGGGCCGTTCACGACGCAGCCCATGACCGCCACCCTCATCTCCTCGACACCAGGACGCTCGCTCCGCCACACCGGCATCCTGCCCCGCAGGTGGTCCTGGATCTCCTGGGCCATCTGCTGAAAGAACGTGCTGGTGGTCCGGCCGCACCCCGGGCAACTCGTGACCTGTGGCGTGAAGCTCCGGATGCCGAGGGACTGAAGGACCTGCTGCGCCACCCGCACCTCTTCGGTACGGTCGCCCCCGGGCGCCGGCGTGAGCGAGACGCGGATCGTGTCGCCGATGCCCTCCTGCAGCAGGATGCTCAACCCCGCCGTGCTGGCGATGATCCCCTTGGCGCCGAGCCCGGCCTCGGTGAGGCCGAGATGAAGCGGATAGTCGCACCGCGCGGCCAGCATGCGATAGACGTCGACCAGATCCTGCACCCCCGATACCTTGGCGCTCAGCACGATCCGGTCGTGACCCATTCCCGTGGCCTCGGCGAGCGCCGCAGAGCGCAGCGCGCTTTCGACCATCGCCTCCATCGTCACGTCGCGGGCCTCGCGCGGCACGGCAAGGCGCGCGTTGGCATCCATCATGGAGGTGAGCAGGCTCTGGTCGAGCGAGCCCCAATTGACCCCGATGCGTACGGGCTTGTCGTGAGCGAGCGCGACCTCGATGATGGCGCGGAAGTTTTCGTCGTGTCGCTTGCCGCCGACGTTGCCGGGATTGATGCGATACTTGGCCAGGGCGCTCGCGCACGCGGGAAAGCGAGTGAGAAGGAGGTGGCCGTTGTAGTGAAAATCGCCGACGACGGGCACCCGGATGCCGATCCGGTCGAGTCCCTCCACGATCGGAGGCACCGCGGCAGCGGCCTCGTCGGTATTGACCGTGATCCGCACGATTTCGCTGCCGGCGCGCGCGAGCGCAGCGATCTGTTCGATCGTGGCAGGTATATCGGCCGTGTCGGTGTTGGTCATCGACTGGATCACGATCGGATGCCCTGAACCCACGGGCACGTCGCCGATCGCGGCGGTAACGGTGTGGCGTCGGGTGGCGGACGGCATTGGCGGAATATAACGCCGGGCAAGAGCGTTCTTGCGCCCGGTTCGGGGTCCGGTTGACATTCTGGCATGCCATCCGACAACCCGTCCTCTCCTTCGCGCGCCGCGATCACCGGCGTCGCCACCTACGTTCCCAGCCGTATCGTGACGAACTCCGAGCTCGCCGCGAGGCTCGACACCTCGGACGACTGGATCGTCACCCGAACCGGCATTCACGAGCGCCGGCTCGGCGGCCCCGGCGAGACCACATCCACCATGGGAGCAGAGGCGGTCCGCCGCCTGATGGCGGCTCGAGGGCTCGGGTCCGATGACGTTGGCGCGATAATCGTCGCGACGGTGACGCCCGACATGATGTTCCCCGCCACCGCCTGCCTGATCCAGGATCAGGCCGGCCTCCGCAACACCTGGGGGTTCGATCTCTCCGCGGCATGCTCGGGGTTTCTCTACGCCCTCACCACCGGCTCGCAGATCGTGGCCGCGGGCGTCCATCGGCGGGTGATCGTCGTCGGCGCCGACCTCATGAGCTCGATCATCGATCCGGAGGATCGCACCACGGCAGTGCTTTTCGGCGACGGCGCAGGTGCGGTCCTCCTCGAGACCGCCGAGCCGGGGTTCGGTCTCCTCGACTTCTACCACATTGTGGATGGAAGCGGCCGCGACGACCTGCAGATGCCGGCCGGCGGCAGCTTCCTCCCCGCGACCATCGAGACCGTGACGACCCGGCAGCACTTCCTCAAGCAGAACGGCAGGACGGTCTTCAAGTTCGCGGTCACGCGGATGGCCGACAGCATCGAGACGGTTCTCGGCCGCAATAACTTGAGCCCCGCCGACATCGCGATGGTCATCCCCCATCAAGCCAACCAGCGAATCCTCGATGCCACGGCGGAGCGGCTGGGACTTCCGGCGGAACGCATGGCCTCGGTGATCGGGCGCTACGGAAATACCACGGCGGCCACGCTTCCGCTCGCCCTCGAAGACGTAATTCTCGCGGGAAGAGTCAAGCGAGGCGATCTGGTGATCTTTACGGCAGTGGGGGCGGGCTTTACGGTCGGAGCGTCGCTGTTCCGCTGGCAATAGGCTCAGGCCCGGGAAAACTCCGCCTCGTCTATGAGCGCGAGGTCGGCGGTGGACAGCGTCAGGTCGGCCGCGGAGACGCTGTCCAGTGCGTGCTCGACGGTACGGGCGCTCGGGATGGCGAGTACCGCCGGCGACTGCGCCAGAACCCAGGCCAGCACCACGGCGTGTGGTGAGACCCCGAGGCGCCCGGCAATGGCCGCGACCACCGGATGCGACGGAAGCTGGCGGTTGAGACGCCCTCCGCCTGTGGGACTGTAGGCCAGGAACGCGATTCCGTTCTCCGCGCAGTACTGCACCACCCCTTCGTCCAGCGATTCCCTGAAGAACGGATTGAGCCGGTTCTGCACCGACGCGATCGGCACGATTTTCTGTGCCGCCCCGATCTGTGCCACCGAGACGTTCGAGAGACCTACCCATCGCACTTTTCCCTCCCGGCGGAGGTCGGCCAGGGCGCCCATGCTCTCGGACAGAGGCACCTTCGGATCGGGAGCGTGGAGCTGGTAGAGATCGATCGGCTCCGTGCCGAGCGCGGTGAGCGAGTGGTGACAGGCTGCGCGCAAGTGCTCGGGGCTGGCATCGGTATCCCACCCGCCCCCGGTCCGCACGACTCCGCCCTTGGTCGCGACAATGACGCGTGAGCGGTCGCCCTGCCACGACGCCAGCGCACGCGCGATCAGCCGCTCGTTGTGGCCGGTGTCGCGCTCGTCGAGACAGTAGGCGTCGGCTGTGTCGATCAGCGTGACGCCCGCATCGAGCACGGCGCTCAACACCTGCATCGCCTGCTGGTCTGGAGGACGACCCTGTATGGAGAGATGCATTCCGCCATAGCCGATGGCGGAGACGTTCGGTGCGCCCGCGCCGAGAGGACGGAAGATCAACCCGCGCGCCCCTCGGAATACGCCAGCGTGCCCTTGAGAAGCAGTCCGTCTCCGGCGGAGACGGACATGTGGAGCGGGGCGAGCTTCAAGCGAGTCCTAACTGCTTCGTGAGTCGCCGCCAGTCTTCGGCCGAGACGACACCTTCGTCGAGCAGCGGCGTCAACTTGGCGAGGATCTCCGCCCTGCTGCCGTCGATCCGGCGGTCGCGCAGCTCCGTGATCATGCGGGAAAATCTGTGCTCGTACTCATCTGGCTCGAGCTCGCCCTTCTTTCGCTTGTCGCTCAGGCTTCGGAGCTCCTCCGCGACGCGGGTGGGCGTCACGGGCTTGAGGGTGCCACCCTGCTGGTCAGCCGACATGTCGTTCCTCTCGAGCAAGCCATGAAAGTGTCGTTCGCGGTCTACCTCCATTATGGCCCTTCGCGGCCGGGTGTGTCCAGCCGGGACGCTCGGGTCAGCGGTCGATCAGCGACATCATCGCACCGCCGTACCGCTCGCCCGCCACTGCCTCCGGGGGCAACGCCCCATCGAGCCGCGCCATGTCGCCCGGGGTCAGGTCGACGGACGCTGCGCCTACGTTCTCCTCGAGGTAGCGGCTCCGTTTGGTGCCCGGGATGGGAACGATGCCCTCTCCCTTGTGCAGGAGCCAGGCGAGCGCGATCTGCCCGGGCGTCGCGGGCTTGCTCGCGGCGACTTCTCGAACGACCGAGGCCGCGGCCGTGTTGGCTTCGAAATTGGCGCCTTGAAAGCGCGGGTCGCCCCGGCGGTAGTCGCCCTCCGGGTATTCCTCCGCGCGCTGCGCCGTTCCGGTGAGAAACCCCCGGCCAAGCGGGCTGAACGGCACGAGGCCGATGCCGAGCTCGCCGAGGAGGGGCATGATCCGCGGCTCGAGATTGCGCTCCCACAGCGAGTATTCGCTCTGAAGTGCGGAGATCGGGTGTACGGCGTGGGCGCGGCGAATCGTGCTCTCGCCCGCCTCGCTGAGCCCGAGATAGCGGACCTCGCCTTCGCGCACGAGGTCGGCCATGGCCCCGACGACATCTTCGATGGGCACCGCCGGATCGACCCGGTGCTGGTAGAACAGGTCGATACGGTCGGTGCGGAGTCGCCGGAGAGAAGCCTCGGCCACTTCGCGGACATGCTCCGGGCGGCTGTCGGTTCCGAGCCGGTCGCTGCCCTCGATGAGGAAGCCGAATTTGGTGGCGATGATCGCGCCGTCGCGACGGCCCTCGAGCGCCTTGCCGAGCAGCTCTTCGTTCGTGAAAGGCCCGTAGACCTCCGCGGTGTCGAAGAGCGTCACGCCCAGCTCGATGGCCCGGTGGATCGTCGCGACCGATTCACGCTCGTCGCCCGGGCCGTAAGACTGGCTCATGCCCATGCAGCCGAGTCCGAGCGACGCCACCTCGAGCCCCTGGGTTCCGAGTCTTCGCATGGCGAGCATTCGATCCTCCTCAGGCCTCGGGTTGCAGTGACGCCAGGTCGATCACGAAGCGGTACTTCACGTCGCTCTTGAGCATGCGCTCGTAAGCCTCGTTGATCTGCTGGATCGGAATGACCTCGACGTCCGACACGATGCCTCGCTCGGCGCAGAAGTCGAGCATTTCCTGAGTCTCGCGAATGCCTCCGATGAGACTGCCGGCAAGCGATCGGCGCTTGAAGATCAGGTTGCCGACACTCGGCGCCGGGTGCGGGTTGTCGGGCACGCCCACGACACACATGGTGCCGTCACGTTTCAGGAGCTTGAGGTACGCGTCGAGATCGTGCGGCGCCGCAACGGTATTCAGGATGAAATCGAAGCTCGCCGCCTGCTTCTTCATGTCGCCGGCGTCCTTCGACACGACGACTTCAGACGCGCCGAGCCGCCTGGCGTCGGCAGACTTGCCCGGTGACGTCGTGAAGAGCACCACCTCGGCCCCGAACGCGTGGGCGAGCTTGACGCCCATGTGGCCCAGGCCACCGAGGCCGACGACGCCCACCCGGCTGCCCTTGGACACGCCCCAGTGCCGGAGCGGGGAATACGTGGTGATCCCCGCGCACAGCAGCGGCGCCGCCGCGGCCGGACTCAATTTGCCGGAGACTCGCAGCACGAAATCCTGCTCGACGACGATGCGCTTCGAGTAGCCGCCGTAGGTGGTCCCGCCGAGGACGTTGTCGGGGCTGTTGTAGGTGAAGACGCCGTTGTCGCAGAACTGCTCCAGCCCTTCGCGGCAGTCGGGACACGTGCGGTCCGAGTCCACCATGCATCCCACCGCGGCGAGATCGCCTTCCTTGAAGCCCTTCACTTCCGCGCCGGTCCGGACTACCCGGCCGACGATTTCGTGGCCCGGCACGATGGGGTACGTGGTGCCGGCCCACTCGTTCCTGACCTGATGCAGGTCGGAGTGGCAGACCCCGCAATAGAGAATCTCGATGTCCACGTCTTTCGGGCCGGGCTCGCGCCGCTCCAAGGTGAACGGAGACAGCGGCGTCGTATTGCTGCGGGCGGCATATGCTGCGGTACGGCTCATGCTTTGGCTCCAAGCGGTCGGCAGGTGGGGCAGAGGTCGAAGGTCAGAGTGGGGTGTGATCAGCGATTCCGGAATGCCGCCGCCAGCGCCTCACGGTCGAGCGCCCAGTAGCTGGTTTGCCCTTCCTTGCGCTTGCGGACGATGCCCGACTCGATCAGCGCATCGGTGTGATGACACAGCAGCGCCAGGCTGATGCCGGCGTGCTCGGCCACCTCCGTCCCCGTGGCCTCGCCGGTGCGGCGCTGGAGGAAGTCCACGATACGGAGCCGCGTCGGCTCACCGAGCGCCTTGAACACCGCGGCACGCTGGTCGATCGATCCTGACGCTCTGGGTCTGCTCATGCCGGAAGTGTAACTCCAAGCCCGTCCTAGTCAAGTACTTTAACAACTACTTGATTTGCCGGTTGGGGCCGTCTTAATTGCGGGTACCATGACCGATGCGACACTTCGTCTGAGCGTGCTCGACCAGGCTCCCATTTCGGCCGGATCGAACGGCTCGGAGGCATTGCGCAACTCTCTCGACCTTGCCCGCGCGGCCGACGCGCTGGGCTACCATCGTTACTGGGTCGCCGAGCATCACGGAACGCCGATGCTCGCCTGCGCCAGCCCGGAGGCCCTCATAGGCCCGATCGCCGCGGCCACGTCGCGCGTGCGGGTGGGGAGTGGCGGGGTCATGCTGCCGCACTACAGCCCGCTCACGGTCGCCGAAAGCTTCAGCATGCTGAGCGGCCTCTTTCCCGGCCGCATCGATCTGGGGCTCGGCCGTGCGCCGGGAACCGACCCGCACACCACCTTCGCCTTGCAGCGTGACCGGCGGGCCGCCGCGCCCGACGACTTCCCCGAGCAGCTGCGCGAGCTGCTCGATTACCTCGGCGACTCCCTCCCGCCCGGCCACCCTTTCGCGCGGCTGGCGGCGCTGCCGGGGCTGCCGGAGCTCCCGGACCCGTGGCTCCTCGGCTCGTCACCGCAGAGCGGAATCTGGGCCGCCGGGCTCGGCCTGCCGTACGCCTTTGCGGACTTCATCAATCCGCACGGCTCGGAAATCACCCGCCGATATCGAAACGACTTCGTGCCCTCGCGGTGGCGGCAGGCCGCGGAGGTGGTCGCCGCGTTGTGGGTGGTCTGCGCGGAGACGGACGAAGAGGCCGACCGGCTCGCCTCGAGCGCCGACATGGCATTCGCGCTTCTGCACCAGGGCCGTCTCATTCAGGTGCCACCGGTCGACGAGGCACTCCGCTTTCTCGAATCGCGACGGGCCATCGATGCAGGCCGCTCCCCACTGCCCGCGCGCGAGCGGCGGCGCATCGTCGGGGCTCCGGAAACCGTCCGCAATGCGATCGAGGCGGCCGCTCGAGAGCACGGCGCCGACGAGGTGATGATCGTGACGATTACCCACGATCATGCCGCTCGGCGTCGGTCGTACGAGCTGGTGGCGGAGGCGTTCAGAGGCGCTGCAGCACTGCATCAATGAACAACGGGATGCCGGCCGAAGCCGACATCCCGCTGGTACCCCGAGGACGACTCCAGCTATCTACGGGCGACCACGATCACCCGCACTCGCTGAAGCCGCACACGTGGCACTTGATGCAGCCCTCCGCGAACTCGAGCTGTGAGCCGCAGTCGGGACAGGCGCCTGAAAAAGTGTTCTGCATGCCACCGAGCAGCATCTGCTCGCCGCCACCCGTGGTCACGCGGGACACGACCGGGGCGGTGTCGGCATCGGCGACGGCCGCGCCCCCAGGCAGGAGCTCCTGCTGAATGCCCTGCTTTTCCTGCATCCAGCGCTCGATAGCGATACCCACGGCATCGGGCACCGACAGAACCTTGCTGGGTCCGAGGCCGATGACGCGGTCGGAGCTGATGCCGCGCAGCTGGCGGTAGATCTCCTTCATCGGAATGCCCGAGCGCAGCGCGAGGCTGATGAGACGGCCCAGCGCCTCCACATCGGCCATGAGCGCGCCGCCGGCCTTGCCGAGGCTCATGAAGACCTCGAACGGCTGCCCGCGGTCGTCCTCGGTGATGGTGACGTAGAGCGTGCCGAGCGGCGTCTCGAGCCGGCGCGTGGCGCCGCGCAGAAGCTCTGGACGCGAACGTTTCTGCCGGCGCTGCAGATTCTCGGCCTCGAGGTCGAGCACCATGCGACGCAGCCGGTCGTTTTCCGTGGCGATCTCGGCGAGCTGGCCGCGCAGGTCGGCGATGTCGGATGCACCGCCCGCCACAGTGGGCGTCGCGGCAGCCGGCCCGACCGCCTCCTTGACCCTCTTTGCCGTGCTGCCGGTCGAGAGCACCTGCATGTCGCGGCTGCCGTCGCGGTACACGGTGACGCCCTTGCAGTTGAGGCTGTACGCCAGGCGATAGATCTCCTCGACGTAATCCTCGGTGGCGTCGTGAGCGAAGTTGCAGGTCTTGGAGATGGCGCTGTCGTTGTACTCCTGAAACGCCGCCTGCATCCGGATGTGCCACTCGGGCTTGATGTGGTTGGCGGTGACGAACACCCGCTGCCATTTGACCGGCACTTCGGGAAACTCGATGTGCCCCGATTCGGCGATGCGGAGCATGAGGTCGTCCGAGTACCAGCCTTCGGCTCGGGCGATCGCGACGAAGTCTTCGTTGACGTCGGGCATGAGGCTGCCGGCCTGGTTTCGCATGAACGCCACCGCGAAGAGCGGCTCGATGCCCGAGCTGCATCCGGCGATAATCGAAATGGTCCCCGTAGGGGCGACGGTGGTGACGTTGCAGTTGCGCAGGCGGCGCATGGGCCGGATCCGTTCGCCCTTGGGCCCGCGTGCGCAGGTCTTGTCGGGGCCCCAGATGCTTCGCTCCCACTCCGGGAAAACCCCGCGCTCGGCTGCCAGCCGTTCCGACTCGACCTTCGCCTCGTCGTCGACGAACTGCTGAATCCGGCGGCCGAGCGCGACGCCCTCTTCCGAGTCGTAGGAAATACCCAGCTTGACGAAGACATCGGCGAGGCCCATGACCCCGAGGCCGATGCGGCGGATCCGCTGGGCCAGGTCGGTGATCTCGGGCAGGGGATACTGGTTGGCGTCGATCACGTTCTCGAGAAAGTGAGTGGCCAGATGGATCACCGGGCGTAGCGCGTCCCAGTCGATCTTCCCGTCACGCACGAACACACCGAGGTTGATGGAGCCGAGATTGCAGACGTCATACGGAAGCAACGGCTGCTCTCCGCATGGGTTGGTCGCCTCGTAGGAGCCGAGGTGCGGCACCGGATTGTAGTAATTCGCCCTGTCGATGAAGAACACGCCCGGCTCACCCGTCTTCCACGCCCCATGGATGATGCGGTTCCACACTTCGCGCGCATTGAGCTGGCCCGTGACCCTGCCGGTCTTGGGATGGTGCAGGTCGTACATCTCGCCGGCCGCGACCGCATCCATGAAGGCATCGGTGACCGCCACCGAGATATTGAAGTTGGTGACCTTGGTCGTGTCATCCTTACACGTGACGAACTCCATGATGTCCGGGTGGTCGATCCGGAGAATGCCCATGTTGGCGCCGCGCCGCGTACCTCCCTGCTTGACCACGTCGGTGGAGGCGTCGAACAGGCTCATGAAGGAGACGGGGCCGGAGGCCACGCCCATCGTAGACCGGACGATGTCATTCTTGGGCCGAAGACGCGAGAAGCTGAACCCGGTGCCCCCGCCCGACTGGTGAACCAGGGCCATGGCGCGGAGCGTGTCGTAGATGCCGCTCTTGCCGTTGGACAGGGCATCGTCGACCGGCAGGACGAAGCACGCCGAGAGCTGCCCGAGCGGGCGGCCCGCGTTCATGAGTGTGGGAGAGTTGGGCACGAAGAGCCGTTCGGCCATGAGCCCATAGAATGCGTGCGCGACTTCCTCGACCGCGCCGATCGATGCGCCGTACCGGCGATCGGCCTCGGCGACGGTTCGCCCCACGCGCCAGAAGAGGTCCTCGGGTGTCTCGACCGGCTTGCCGGCCTCATCCTTTACGAGGTACCGCTTCTCGAGCACTGTGATCGCGTTCGACGAAAGCCGAACGGCGTCCCGTGGGGTGGACGAAGTCATGGAGCTCCCCGCTCAAATGTGAAGTTGGAGTGAAGCGTGCAGCCACCGCACAGCCAGACCACCGATCTCGTTGCCGCCCGACCACATGTGCCCTGCCCCGCGCCCTCAACCCGCCGACAGGCATGCGAAAAAACGGAAGCGCAAGGTAGGACTGCGGCGGAGCGCGCACAATACCACGAAAAAGCCGCGTAGCTGCTCGCGATGGCACTTCCCACATCACAAATATAACGGGATTGTCACGAAGCCCGCCGCCTACCTCGTCGGCGGCTCCAGCGGATAGCGGCCCGACCGGTGCGCCCGCCCCAGCTCCACGTAGTGCGTCCAGGTGGCGGTCACGCGCTTCGAGAGGGCGGCGTCGACCGGCCGCACGATCCGGCCAGGGACACCGATCACGAGTGACCGCGGCGGAATCCGCATTCCCTCGGGAACGACCGCCCCCGCTGCCACGACACTGCCCATCCCGATGTACGCATCGTTCAGTACGATTGCGCCCATACCGATGAGGCACTCGTCTTCGATCGTGCAACCGTGAAGGATGGCCCGGTGGCCGACTCCTACCTGGCGGCCCACCCTGCACGGCGCCCCGTCGTCGACGTGTACGACGGCGCCATCCTGAAGATTTGTCCGGGCGCCGATTACCACGGCCGCCATGTCGCCGCGAACGACGGCGCCATACCACACGCTCGACTCCTCGCCGAGCGTGACATCGCCCATCACGGCGGCGGTCGGAGCGATATAGGCTGTCGGGTGAATCTGCGCGCTCATCGGGGCGCGGGTGGGAACTGCATCTGCGTCCAGGCCTCGACCGGCGAGCCGGCCTTGAGGGCCGGGTGCCAGGTCAAGGTCCAGACGAAGTCGCGGACGGCTCGCTCGAAGGTCGAGTCGTTGGAGGGACGGAGTCGCTGGACGTCTACCGTGCGGCCTTCGGCCGAAACTTTGACCCAGAGAACAGATGGGCGAGGCATCTCGGTCACGTCGTCGGGCAAAGGCACGAAGGGCGGGTTGACCGGTTTGGGCCTCTCGTCGAAGCACGAGCCATCCGCGTTATAGCCGGCGCCCGGTACGCAGCGTCCCGCGGCCCGGGGCACGACTTCCTTCCGGCGCGGCACCTCCGGTGTCCCGATCGCTGAGAGCTGGGGCGTAACCTCCAGCACCTCGCCCGCCTTCACGATGATCGTATCGGAGTAGAAGTTGAACCGCGGCGCTGAGACGCCGAGGGCGTGCGGCCCGGGCGGCAACCTTGTCATGGGCTCGCTGACCGGCTTCTCGTCGATCATCACCGTCGACCCGCCCGGCAGCCCCATGACCTTGATTCCGCCGCTGTCTCCTGGTATTCGCAGCGGGGCCCTCGGGCTGTCGGCCGTGGCGGGCGGAGGCGTGGCCTCGGTCTCCGGCCTCACGGCAGTGGGAGAAGGGCGTGTTGCAGAGGGAGCCGGGGACGAGGGTGTAGTGGCCGCCGGCGCAGGCTGGGCGCTGTCGGTACGTACGGTGGTATCGGCGGCGGGCGGCCGGACGGCATCGACCGGCATGACGCCGGGTGCGAAGCCGTGAGAGTTGTAGTAGTACAAGGCCCCCGCACCACCGCCGAGCACGGCGAGCGCCACCCAGAGCCAGCCCCACGATTGATTCCCTCCGCGCATCGCGAGCGAGCGGTCGGCTACACGCCGCGAGCTGTCGTTCGACAACCGCGGCACCGCCCGCCGGTCGACGATCGGGGAGTCGAGGGGCGTGGTGGGCTGGCTGACGATGAGCGGGGGCACTCCACCGATGGGGCTGGGACGGGTGGCCGCCAGATGGCCGCTGCCGACGCTCGCGGCGGCGGCCGACGTGCGCATGGCTCCCGGCGCGGCGGTGGGCTGCCCCTGGATCGAGGCCACCAGCTCTTCACAGCTCTGAAACCGGTCGGCGGGGTCCTTCATCAACATGCGCTTGATGACCTCGTAGATCCGCCGCTCATCGGCCGTGACGAGCGTGGGATTCGGAACCGCCTCGGTGATGTGCTTGTACCCGATCGAGAAGCTGTCTTCGCCGTCGTATGGCACGGTGCCGGTCAGGCACTGGTACGCCACGACACCGAGGCTGTAGATGTCGCTCCTGCCGTCGATGGCCTGCGCGCGTGCCTGCTCCGGGCTCATGTAGTGAGGCGTCCCGATCGACATGCCCGTTCCCGTGAGCTTTTGCCCCGAGGCCGCCTTGGCGATGCCAAAATCGGTCAGCACCGACTGACCGAACTCGTCAAACATGATGTTGTCAGGCTTGATGTCGCGATGGACGATGCCGCGGTGCGCCGCGTAGCCCAGCGCGCTTCCTGCCTCGGTGAGGAGCCGGCGGATTTCGGGAGGGTTGAGCCTCTTTCGTTCCCTCACGACCGTGGCCAGCGAACCGCCGCGAAGGTATTTCATCACGAAATAGATGACCCGGCCCGCGCGGCCCACCCGGTAGATGGCAATGATGTTCGGATGCTCGAGCTGCGCC
Organism: Gemmatimonadales bacterium; assembly: GCA_038240975.1. GTDB lineage: Bacteria > Gemmatimonadota > Gemmatimonadetes > Gemmatimonadales > GWC2-71-9 > CAVVWJ01. The sequence continues at coordinate 26,791 of JBBRGF010000005.1, read as the reverse complement.
GCGGTACGCGCCTCGCGCTGGAATCGCTCCACGAACTCGGAGTCGAAAGCGAGGGAGAACGGCAGAACCTTGATCGCCACTTCGCGCTCGAGCTGGCGGTCGCGCGCCCGGTACACCATCGCCATGCCCCCACGCCCAAGCTCCTCCATGATCTCGTACTCCGCCGCGAGTGCTTCGCGTACGAGATCGGTCTCCTGGAACGACCCAGTTGCCAGCGCATGCACCGGGGTGGTAGCCAGAAGATCGAGACCGCAGGAGGGACAGAACTTGGATTTGCCGGTAATCTCGCTGCCGCAACGGGAGCAGAACATGCGGGCAAGCTATCGCCCCCCACGGGGGAGTCAAGCGAGCGTGGCGTCCTGCGAGATGCATTGCGCTCGGCACGACCAATCGCATGCCCGAAGGAGGCTTTCCCCGGGGGCGAAGATGGCACGAGGCATGCGTTTGCCTCGCCTAGCACCATTGCACCTGAGAGCCTCTCTCAACGTACCGGGCCGAGCCCCGACCGGAGACCATGTGGTTCCGTACCACACGATCGCGTTCAGCCAGCAGAAGCTCCGTGCAGCCATCCGCCGTGCCGCGGGACAGGACCCGGCTTTCACATACGGTTTCGTGGTTCACTCACGGCGCTATTCCGTTCGGCCGACGCTCGGTCTGATCACCTTGAACGGCGAGAGCCTGCAGTTGAACGATCGCCTGCTCAAGGCGCTGGAGGGCTCGCCGCTCTGGCTGTTCGGGCACGCGCGGATCACGCTGGCTGCGGGGTCGATATCCGAAGCGGCAGAAGTCACCGAGGCCGATGCGGACATCCAGCCTCTTTCATCGCTGGTGATGCACATCGCGACGTTCGATGCGAGCAGCGGGGTGACGCAACATCTGGTGCAGGTCGAGGCGCAGGTCAAGGCGGAGACTCTGGTACAGCCGCTTCTGGTGCTCAGCCACGCGCGCCCCGAGGCGTGGCCGCTCTAGCCGCGGCCCTACTGTTCGACGATCTGAAATTCCTGGCTGCGCCGGTCGGTTCTTCCCTGCCCGTCATCGACAATCACTTCCAGCACGTACATTCCCTGTTTCAGTCTCTCGAGCTTGAGGTTCCGGTGTGAGGTTCCCACCGGAAAGGCGCCCTGTTCCTGGAACTTGAGGCTGATCGCCGTGCCCCCTCCGCCGAAAATCTTCTTGAACAGTCCGCCGCTGCCGCCCTTCTTCCGGGCGGTGATGCGCACCGTGTACGGCGTCCCGGCACTCAGCCCTTCCACCTCGTAGTACAGATCCATGACTTCGCCGCGCTTATACGTGCGAAGAGGATTGAAGGTGACGGTGTCGTCGGCACTGCGGCGCCAGAGGAGGTTGGTGCTTCGGTTGCCGAGTACGAGGTCGCTGAGGGAGAGGGACGCCGCGGTGGGCTGTCCCACGCGGACGGTATCCCGCGGCAGAACGACGCCGGCCTCCTCGCCCTGCTGAATCGCGAGCCGGTATTCATAATTGCCGGCAGGGACGTTGAGCGCCGCGCGGCCGACGAGGTGCTCGCCGGGAGGCACCGGAGCGGGCGACACGAAGTGGCGGGTGGTATCGAGCGATGCCACGACCTTGCCCGCCCTGTCGGTGGCGACGAAACGAAGGCGCACCGAATACAGAAAGCCGCGCGTCACCGTCATCGGCTCGAGTCCCGATCCCGCGATGGCATACACCACCTGCACCATGCTGCCTGCCGAATCGTGGCCCACGGCCAGAACTTCCGAGTGAACCTTGAGCTCGGACGGGAAGGTCAGCTCATAGCTGTCCGTCTTGGTTCCCACCGCGATGCTCGCCTGCCCGATCATCCGCTCCTCGGTCTGGTAGCGCCCGGTTCCGATGCCGCCGGCCGACTGGAGACGCTGATAGATAGGCGAGAGCTGCTCGCGCGAAAGCATGAGCTGCTCGGCCATCGGGTTGTTGGACGCGCGGTCCTCGCGCAGAGCGATCGCGTTGCTGAAGCCAAGCACGTCGAAGAGGCTCTCGACCAGCTTGAAGTCCTGCACGTCTTCGCGGGCCACGAAGTGGAAGATCAGGTCGCCGTCGGGGCGGCTGTAGCGCCACGATTCGTTGGGCTCGAGGTTGGGCGCCGCGTAGGATGCCCGCGTAGTCGGCTCACCGTGGCGGATGTAGATGACCCCGCGATCGTCGAAGTCGCGGCTGCCGGAGCGGTAGCGCTCGACGATGTCGTAGTGCCGGTTGAGGGCCGTGAGCTGAAAGTTCTTTCGGGCGTAGAACATCCTTCTGTAGTGCTCGCGCAGCCGCTCCCCGTCGGGCCGGAGCTCGACGCGGTCCCGGCTTCCCCAGAAGTCGCGAAGGTACGCCGCCCGGCGAGCGCCGGAGGCCTGGTCGAACTCGCGGAGCACGCTGTCGCTGGCGATCGGAACCAGGTCGGACCGGTAGCTGGCCACCGTCACCGAATCGTCCACGGCGGCGCCCTCGAAGTACGGCGCCATGCCGTCATAGCGTCCCAGGAGGAAGAGGGTGCGCGCCAGCTCGAGGAGACCGAGGCTGTGGTTGGGTCCGCGATCGAGGTAGGTGCGAAAGGCCACGAGTGCCGAGTCGCCATCGCCGACCTCGCGCTCGACCCTGCCGCGTGCCAGAAGCACCTGGGGGTCGTCGTGCGCGGGAGTGCTGCCGGCGCGGCGCAGCGCATCCAGCGCAACGCCGAGCTTGATGTTTACCCGCTGCCGTAGAGCGGTATTCGCCAGGTCGACCAGGCCCCGCACGAAGCCGGGGTCGACCTGGGCCGACTTCGCGAATGCCGCGGCGGAGCGAGTGAGGGCGTCCTTGCCGAGCATCGCCTTGAGGCCAGTGACAAAGGAGATCTGCGAATCACCGACGCCATACTCGGCGAGCCCCATTCCATACCAGGCATACGGCCACTTGGGCTGGAGGTCGATGGCCCACTGAAATTCCGAAGCGGCGTCGTCGTAATGCGACTGCCCGCCGAGCTCTCCGATCCGGAGCGAGAGGAACCCGAGCATCAGATGCCGAACGGCGTTGCTCCGGTCGCCCTTGACCGCGGCGATCATCCGCGTTTCCAGCCCCAGCAGGCCGTTGGTGTCGGACGTGGCCACGAGGGAATCCCGAAACCGCTCGATTGCGGCCCGGTCGTCGGGGTTCTGCGCGAGGATGCGCGGAGTGGCGGCGAGAGCCAGGAGGGCGGTGGCGAAGGCACTGCGCAGCAGGCGCGAAACGAGGGAGCTCATCGGTCTAGGAGACGCCACGGCATGACGCCACCCCACACGGTTACCGCGATCCGTCTTGTGCCCGTTCATCGAGAAATCTCCTGAGTCCTTCCATGACGGCGCTGGCGTACCGCTGCTGGCCCCGCCGAGTCCGCAGGGCAGCCTCCTGATCGGGCAGCGTCATGAAGAGTCCCTCGGTCAGAACCGAGGGCATCCACGTCGAGCGCACCAGCGCGAGGTCGCCCCGGCCGAACCCCAGATCGCGCAGGCCGAGCCGCTCGATCAGCTCCCGCTGGATGTCGCGGGCAAGGGGGATGCTCCGAGGCTGGTTGTAATAGACGCTGGTGCCGTTGTTGACGAACGGATTGATCCCGTCCGGCAGCGCGTTGTTGTGGATCGATACGAGCACATCGGCGTTGGCGCTCTCGGCCATCGCCGGCCGCCGCCACAGGTCCAGCGGACGGTCGTCGGTGCGCGTCATCAGCACCCGCGCGCCTGCCGACTCGAGCATGCGCCGCAGCTCGAACGCCACCGCGAGATTCGCCTCGGCCTCGCGAAGCCCGGTGGGCCCGACCGCGCCACCGGGGGGGTGACCCGCATCGACGGCGATGAGGCGCCCCGAAAGTGGATGACCCCGGTCGATGGCCGGCGGACGGCGTACGTCGAGCAAGAGATCGTTGCCCGACCAGCGTGTGCGATATCCCCACACCGGACGAGCGAGCTCGAGATCGAGCGTTACCTCATCGGGCGTGGATTGCTCCCATCCCAACCGGCGCACCAGCGAGTCGGTCGGCCCGTACCGCATCCAGTTCACGTCACCCACGGCACCATAGAGGCGGAGGGCGAGAGTGCGCTCCCCCTCGATAACGCGGAACGGGAGGCGCTGGGTCACCGGTACTCGGAGCGTCACATAGCCGGCACTCGGCACCACGACGACGGAGCCGACCGTTCCTTCGCGCGAGGGAACCCCGGCGGGCAGCGGCCGCATCTTCGACGCGGATACCCACGCCTCCGCACCCGTGGAAAGGCGGAGACGGAGCTCGTCGTTGCGGCGGCCCGCCACTTCGGCTCGCGTGCCGGCAGGAAAGAACCAGGCGTAGGTTCCTCCGGGCAGCGCGCGTCCCGTCGTGATGCTGTCGCCGAGACCCGCGTGAGCGCTGTCGTCGCCGATCTCGCCGACGATCGGCAGACTGTCGAGCAGGGACACCTGCAGAGGCCAGCGGGCTCTGGCGGTATCGACCCCGGAGATCGCTTCCACGGTCGCCCACGAAGTGTCGTCGGGTGGCACCCAGGGCAGCGACTCCGCCGCCATCGCCAGGGGCAGCACAGCATACCTTGCCTGCGGGAACATCGGGCCAGGGTCGGGGCCGACGGATCGCCCCCGCAGCACACCGCTGTAGCTGTCCCGGCTCCATGTCCCGCTCGAGCTGCCGTCACCGAAGACCCGCACGCCTTCCGGCACTTCGCCAAGCTCCGGTTGAGCCACGAGCGGCACCACCGTGCCGTCGGGCAGAAGCAACCGGACCAGGGCTCCGGTGCTCGCGCGCGCCGACAGCGGAAGGTATTCGTCGCGCCGGAGCCAGACCCGTCCCCGTGGCGAGAGCGACAGGGTATCCAACCAGACCGTCGTGCCCGGCACCGGCGCGGTCGCCTCTACCTTTCGTCGAACTTGATAGACGAGCGACGCCGAGTCGGTGGCGTTGCGCGCCTCGATCTCGAACCGGGCCACGGAATCGGGAGGGAATGGCAAGTACGCGAGCCACGCGCCATTGGGCCAGACACGTACCGGGATACCGTTGATCGTGAGCCGTGCATCGCCGGTACCGGCGGATCCCAGGAGAAAACTGGAATCGTGAACCTGCACGACCGCGTCGGCCGGCGGATAGCTCACGTGAAGGCGAATCGGGCCCCGGCGCTCGGGCACCGGAGGGAGCGCCTCGGAGCTCGTGGACGCGGCATCCACGACTGGTTTCGGGACTGCTGTGGGCGACGGAGAACAGGCCGCCGCCAGGAGCGGTAGCACCCAGCGGCCGCACCGAATGAGGGCCATGGCTGCAAGGTACACGTTGACTAGGACTTACGCCAAGACGACGTTGACGCTCGCAGGAGCCGTTCGTATCTTCGTCAAGTTTCCCCTCGCGGACCGGATCACTGGAAGGGATCGTCCGAGTGACGCCCATTCTCGCAACCGTATTCGGAAAGACCGATCGCGGACGCAGCCGGGACCATAACGAGGACACCTTCCTCGTCGCCGATTTGAGCACGGGTAACGCGAGCCTCTTGCCGGAGGTGCGCGAGCACGCGATCGGCCCCCGTGGCTCGCTCTTCATCGTCGCCGACGGCATGGGAGGCGCCGTCGCGGGCGAGCTGGCGAGCGAGATGGCCGCCGATCTGATCTACCGGCACCTCGCCACCAATTGGGCCACCGACGCCGATTCGTCGGCCGAGCGTTTCGCGTTCAGAATGCGTGAGGCAGTCGAGCTCGCCAACGGCAGGATCTACAGCTATACCAGGGAGCACCCCGAGGTCCGCGGAATGGGAACGACGGTCACAGCGGCCGGCGTCTATGGCGACGACCTGTATGTGACCCAGATCGGCGACAGCCGAGCCTACCTCATACGGAACGGCGTCGCCATTCAGCTAACGAAAGACCAGTCACTCATGCAGCGGCTGGTCGACGCAGGCGAGCTCACCGAGGAAGAGGCCGAGCACAGTGAGCGCCGCAACATCATCCTGCAGGCCCTCGGCCCCGATCCCCAGGTAAAGGTCGACCTCACGCACCAGACGCTCAGGCGGGGCGACACGCTTCTCATCTGCTCGGACGGCCTGTCCGGTGTCGTGCGACGCAAGGAGTTCGCCGAGCAGGTGGCGGCGCACACCGAGCTCTCCGCGCTCTGCAGCGCGCTCATCGATCTCGCGAACGAGCGCGGTGGCCCGGACAACATCACGATCGTGGCGGCTCGATTCGACGGCGAGGGACTGCCGGAGCCATCGGAAGCGGAGGATGTCGGCTACCAGGTCTTCGACCTGCCGGGACGGGAACACGCGCCCACCGACGAGACCCCCACACCGGACGCGCCCGTGCCCGAGCCCGCAGTGGAGGTCGAGGAGAAGCCCACGTTCTTCGGCAGCCGCCCGGCCGGGTTGCTCGTGATCGTCGCCGCCGTCTGCCTTCTCGCCGCGGCGCTCGCCGTCTGGCTCTGACCCCCGCCCCGCTCGGTGTGCGGCTCACCTGGGTGGGCGCGCTCTCCTTCGCTTCCGGCCTGCCCTACTTTTTCTTCAACGAGACTATACCGGTCTGGCTGGCTCAGGAGGGCGTGGGTCTCGCCGGCATCGGACTCGCCACCGGCGCGTCCGCGCCGTGGGTACTCAAGTTTCTCTGGGCGCCGCTCGTCGATCGGGTCGGGAGCCGGCGAGCCTGGATCAGGGCGTGCCTGGTACTGCTGGCGATCACGACCGCCGTCCTGGCCGGCGCCGACCCGGCCCGCCACGGCGCTCGGCTCGGCGCGCTCCTGCTGCTCTATGTGACGCTGTCGGCAACTCAGGACATCGCGATCGACGCCTACACCATCGAGACAACGTCGGGACGCGAGTTGGGCGTCGCCAATTCGGTGCGCATCGGTGCCTACCGCGGTGCGAGTTTCGTCTCGGGCGCGCTGCTGGTGTGGATTGCGGCGCGTCAGGGGTGGCCGGCCGCGTTCATCGCCGCCGCGGCGATCACGGCCCTTCTCGGCGCCGGAACCCTGCTGCTGCCCCAGGCGAGACGCGAGAGACGACCGGCGGAGGCGCTCGCCGAGCCGATCGCGGCGCTGCTTCGACGGCCGGGCATCGTCGCGGTGATTCTCTTCGCGCTGCTCTTCAAGCTCGACATTTCGGCGATGGATCCGATGACGAAGCCGTTCTGGGTCGCCCGGGGGCTCACGCTCGACCAGATCGCCCTCCTGAGCACTGGGCGAGTGGTCGCCACGCTTGTCGGCGCGACGCTGGGTGGACTGCTGGCGACACGCATCGGACTGTTCCGGGCGCTGTGGACGATGGGGCTGGTACAACTGGTCTCAGGTCTGGGCTACGCGCTGGCGGCCGCTGCCCCCGCCAATCCGGGTCTCATTACGGCGGCGGCGCTCTTCGAGTACTTCGCCGCGGGCCTCGGCACCGCGGCGTTCGTGGCGTTCCTGATGTCCGTGTGCGAGCGGCGCTACGCGGCCACGCAGTTCGCCCTGCTCAGCGCGGTCTACGCGCTGAGCAGGTGGGGCATTGGACTGGTGTCAGGGGTTCTCGCGGAGCGGCTCGGCTTTGCCCACTACTTCGTGCTCACGTTCGCGCTTGGAGTGCCGGCCTACGCGTTGCTGCCGTGGGTCAGGCACGCGAGTCTGGACAGCGGCGAGCCCGAGGCTACGTAAGCCGCCGGAGCAGCCATCGCGCCACGGCTTCCTGCATGAGCCGCTGCCGGTGCCAGGCGAGCAGAACGGGCGTATCGCCGGGAATCTCGGAGACGAGGCGCGGATGGCCGAAGAGCACGATCAGATCGGCGGTGGCGGCGTGGTCGGCCAGCGCGTCGCGTGACGACTCGCCGAAGCCCGAGCGACCCTTCCAGGCGCGAGGCTCCGCGAAGGCGAGCACCACGCTGGCTCCGCCGCCGTAGCGGCTCGATAGGGCGTCGCCCAGTGCCTGGCTCGTCCAGTCGGTAGGGCCGGGAAGGTAGGGTCCGCCGAGATCGTCGTCCACCACCATCAGCTCGATCGGGCCCGCCAGCGCCGGCGCCCCTCTTCGGATCATCCCCTGCTCCAGCACCGCGTCGGCCAGCGCATCGGCGCTTTCGAAGGGACCCCGCGTGACCGGCGCCGTCGGACCCGTTGCCAGGGCGAGCGCGCGCTCGTAGCGCCCCAGCGCCTCGACGAGCCGGTCGCGAGCCAGCGCGCCGCTGGCGAGTGCCTGATCGAGGGCATCCCGCACCCGGCGTGAATCCTTCGGATAGAGAAGCAGATCCACGCCGGCGCCCACCGCCTGCACGACCGCGTCGGACTCCCGTCTTCCCTGCAGCGCGCCATCCATGATGAGCGCGTCGGTCACGACGAGTCCATCGAACCCGAAGGCGCGAAGCCGGTCGAGGACCGGCTTCGACAGCGTGGCCGGAAGGCCGGAAGGGTCGAGCGCTGGATAGGCGATGTGCCCCGTCATGACCGACGCGACTCCGCTCTCTACCGCCACGTTGAACGGCAGCAGGTCGGTATCCATCAGCGTCTGCTCCGTGGCCTCGACGACCGGAAGATCGATGTGAGAATCGACGGTCGTCCGGCCGTGGCCGGGATAATGTTTGGCGCACGCCAGCGCGCCGGCGTCCTGGCACCCCTCGATCCAGCTCCGGACGTAGCTCGCGACGCGATTGGGGTCGCTGCCGAACGCCCGCGTCTGCACGATCGGGTTCTCCGGGAGTATGTCGAGGTCGGTGACCGGCGCCAGCACCCAGTTGATGCCGACGGCACGCGCCTCCTGCGCAGTGACCGCGCCCGCCCAGCGGATCACCGCCGCGTCCTGCAGCGATGCGAGCGCCGCCGGTGGAGGGAACTCCGTGAGTCCGGCCACCTGCTGCCCCGCGCCGCGCTCGAGGTCGGAGGCGATGAGCAGTGGCCTTCCCGCACGCCGGAGCAGGTCGGCGGTGAGCCGGCGGACGCCCTCGACGTTCCCCCCGAACACGATGAACCCGCCGACCCCGAGATCGAACGCATCGGCTATGGCCCCGGCCTCATGGCCGAAGCCGCCGTCGGCGCGCCAGCGCAACGCGGGAAGAATGAGACGAGCGGTGTCTAACCGGGCGCTGGCGGTCATGCCGGAGTGACGGTGCCGAGCACGCGCGGACCGCGCGCGCCGGTTGCCGCGGGCACGTTGCCCGGCTGGCCATGGAGCGTGAGATAGCCGAGCAGCGCGAAGGCGACCGCCTCTTTGGCGTCACCGGGAAAGAAGAGAGCGTCGAACCGGCGCAGCCGATGGACGTTCCGCTGCGACGCGAGGTGCTTCTCGAGCGCGGCCATCAGGCCCGGATGGTGGCAGCCGCCGCCCGATGCGATCACCTCGGCGTCCGACCCGATCCACCGGCCGACCGCGCCCGCGACGCTGCGAGCGGTGAGCTCGACGGCGGTGGCGACGCCGTTCGCCCCCGGCACCTTCGCGTGGAGGGCGGCGGCATACGCGTCACCGAACCGCTCGCGGCCGGTGCTCTTGGGCGGCGGGGCCGCGAAGAAGTCATCGGCCAGCAGCTCGGCGAGCACCGCCTCGTCGGCGATTCCTCGAGCCGCGAGCCGCCCATCGCGATCGAACGAGTCGCTTCCGTTCGCCATCCGCGCCAAGGCGTCGATCAGCGCCACACCGGGGCCGGTGTCGAAGGCGAGCACGCCCGCTTCCTCCGCCCGGCGCGGGACATAGGTGAGGTTGGCCATTCCGCCGAGATTGAGCAGAATGCGCGGAGCGTCCGGAGCGGCGAAGAGGAGCACGTCGGCCATCGACACCAACGGCGCGCCCTGCCCGCCCGCGGCCACGTCGCGGGCTCGGAAGCCGCTCACCACCCGGACGCCGAATCGCTCGGCGAGCACCGCCGGCTCGCCGAGCTGCCAGGAGACGGCCGGTGGCTCGTGCCAGATGGTCTGGCCCGGGAACGAGATGACGGTGAGTTCGGAGGCCGGCACATGCGCCTCGGCAAGCAGGCGCTCCACCGCTTCCGCGGCCCACTCGGCGATCTGGGCGTGGAGGCGGCCAAAGCGCGCCGCAGGATTCCCGCCGTCGCCGGAGGCATCGAGCGCCGCGCGCAGCAGAAGCCGCTCATCGGCGGCGTACGGACGGGTGACGAAGTGGACGAGGGTCGCGTGCGTCGGACCGTCGAGCCGCACGAGGGCGGCGTCCATGCCGTCGAGCGAGGTCCCGGACATGAGGCCGACCGCGAGGCAGGGGCGCTCCGTCACACGCCACGCACGGGTGGAGGGTCGCCCACAACAGCGCGCAGGTGTCCCGCGTGCTCCCCCAGCAGCCGCTCGGCCTCCTCCCGGCCCACGCTTCGCCGCGCCATGACGATCGCCGTCTTCACGCTGCCGTCGGCAGAGGCGAGAACGGCGCGCGCCTCGTCACGGCCGAGGCCGGTAGTCTCCATCACGATGCGTTGGCTCCGGTCGACCAGCTTGTCGTTCCAGGCACGGAGGTCGACCATAAGATTTCCGTAGACCTTGCCGATGCGAATCATCGCGCCGGTGGTGAGCGTGTTGAGAACCAGCTTGGTCGCGGTGCCTGACTTCATGCGGGTGGATCCGGTGACGATTTCGGGACCGACAAGGACCGTGATGCACACGTCGCACGTTTCCCTGAGTAATGCCGGAGGCTCTGAGCAGGAGACGAGCGCGGTGCGCGCGCCGAGCGTCTGCGCCCGGGAGAGCGCCGCCCGAACGAACGGCGTGGTGCCGCTGGCCGCGATGCCTACCACCACGTCGTCAGGCCCGACCCTCCGCGCGTCCATCTCGCCAAGGCCCGCGTTGACGTCGTCTTCGGCGCCTTCGATCGAGCGAATCAGCGCCGGCAGTCCGCCGGCGATGATCCCGACGACCATCTCCGGCGGCGTGCCGAACGTCGGGGGACACTCGGCGGCATCGAGTACGCCAAGACGCCCGCTGGTGCCTGCCCCGACGTAGAGCAGGCGTCCCCCCGCACGAAAGGCACTCTCGATGTAGTCGACCGTCTGCGCGATCTCCACACGTGCTCCCGCGACTGCACGCGGCACGGTCGCGTCCTCGGCGCCGATGAGATCGACGATCTCGAGCGCCGACGCGGCGTCGATGGTTGCACTCCGAGGGTTGCGCCGTTCGGTCAGGCGCGCGTCGAGGAAGTCGTCAGCCACGCGAGGAGGGGGGAGGTGTATGCCGGTGCCAGCCTGCTGCTAAATTAGAGGCTGTCGAACTCCGGGGGCAACCTCCCGTCTTCTCTTTCCGGCCAGAGGATTTCATGCGCCTTCGCTCGCGATCACTTCTTTTGCCACTCCTCGCCGCTCTCGCTTGCGCCCGTCACACCCCGAATCCAGCAGTGCCGGAGCGCGCCGGAGGCACGGCATCATGGCAGCCGATCGGGAAGGCCGCGGTATTCCAGGGAAAGAGCGCGATGGTGGTTTCAGGCAGTCCCATCGCAAGCGAGATCGGACGCGAGGTGCTCCGCAGGGGCGGCAATGCGATCGACGCCGCGGTGGCGGTGGGCTTCGCGCTCGCCGTGGTTCATCCGGAGGCGGGAAACATCGGCGGCGGCGGCTTCATGGTGATCCGGCTCGCCAACGGCGCCGTGAGCACGCTCGACTACCGCGAGATGGCTCCGTCGGGCGCCAGCCGGGACATGTATCTCGACTCCGCAGGCGAGCCGACCGACCGCAGTGTCACAGGCCCACTGGCCGCGGGCGTGCCCGGGGCGGTGGCGGGCATGGTCGAGGCCCACCGGAAACTGGGGCGCCTTCCGTTCGCCACGCTGGTGGAGCCGGCCGTTCGGCTGGCGCGCGAGGGCTTCACGGTAGACGAGTACCGCAGCGGTTCGATCCGAGGGGATAGCGCGCGCCTCGCCCTCTTCGCCGCCTCGCGCGCGAGCTTCCTGCCCGGCGGGCGGCCGCCCGGGCCGGGCACGACGCTTCGGCAGGCCGATCTGGCATCGACGTTGGAAGCGATCCGGGACAGCGGCACCGCGGGATTCTATCGGGGGCGCGTGGCCGACCTCGTCGTGGCCGAAATGGCCCGGGGCGGCGGTCTCATCACCCTCCGCGACCTCGCCGCCTACAAGGCCATCTGGCGAGAACCGATCGCCGTGAGCTATCGCGGTCACACCATTTACTCGATGCCCCCCGCCTCCTCTGGCGGCACCACGATGGGCGAGATCCTCAACATCATGGAGGGCTATAGCCCCCTGCCGCCCTTCGGCTCGTCGGCGCTGCTGCATCGAGAAGCGGAAGCGATGCGGCGCGCCTTTACCGACCGCAACACCTATCTGGGTGACCCCGAGTTCGTGCAGAATCCGCTCGGCAGGCTTCTCTCGAAGTCGTATGCCGCCGGCCTGCGGAAGGCGATCGGCGAGCGCGCAACGCCGACCCCGGCCTTCGAACCCGCGTCGAAGGGTGGCAGCTCCACGACGCACTACTCGGTGATCGATGCCGAAGGCAACGCGGTGAGCTGCACCACGACCCTCAACGACAGTTATGGGAGCGCCGTGACCGTGTCGGGGGCCGGCTTCCTGCTCAACGACGAAATGGACGACTTCGCGACGGCGCCCGGCAAGCCCAACATGTACGGGCTGGTTCAGGGCGAGGCCAACGCGATCGCCCCGGGCAAGCGCATGCTCTCCGCGATGACGCCGAGCATCGTGCTCGACCCCTCGGGCAAGCTCTATCTCGTGGTCGGCACCCCGGGTGGGCCTCGTATCATCACGATGGTGTATCACGTCATCTCGAACGTCATCGACCATCATATGGCGCTCGCCGATGCGGTCGATGCGCCGCGCATGCACCACCAGGGCCTGCCCGACACACTGCGCGTCGAGAGCGACGGCTTTTCCGACGCGACGCTCGACAGTCTTCGTGCGCGCGGCCATGGAGTGTCGGCCGGCGGCCAGTGGGGAGACGTGGAGGCGATCATCCGCACGCCGCAGGGCTGGCAGGGCGTGAGCGATGGGCGGCGGGGAGGAGGGGGAGCGGGATATTAGGACGGAGAAGGGAGAAGGGAGAAGGGAGAACGGGAAAAGCACTGCTGTCCCATTCTCCCTTCTCCGTCTTATTTCGCTTCGAACGACTGGTCGAGCGTCAACGTGAGAGTGGTTCCCTGCGGCAGAACCACGTCGCGGTCCTTGGTCTCGATGGCCCGCTGCGCGCCGACGGCGCCACCGATGATGCCGCCGATGATCGCGCCCTTGGTGCTCCCACCGATGACACGTCCCACCACCGCTCCGGCGCCCGTGCCGATGCCCACCTTGGCGATGTCGCCCGCCCCGGTTTTCCGGCCCTCCAGCGACGTCTTCACCCCCGAGATCGACGCAACGACCGGCTGGGACGCGCCGTTGATCGATACGGCGGTAGGCTTGATGGTGAGCGTACCCGTGGTGTCGCCCTTGTTCTCCGATTCCTTGATCGCCGTGACGGTGAGCGTGACCTTGGAGCCGGCCGGAAGAACAATGTGACCCGACGCATCCTTGACGTCGGCGGCGATAGTCGCGGTCACCTCGTCACCCACCTTGTTCTTGTTCGAGCGAATCTCGGCGTCGGTCGCGGCGGAGAAGGTAGCGCCCGCGGGCAGCTTCTTGGCCGTGGCGGCCGGAGCAGAAGCAGGCGCAGGCGACGGCGTTGCGGCCGGCGCGGGGGCCGACGGTGCGGGAGCGGCCGGCTTGGGCTTGGGCTTGGGCTTGCTGGCCGGAGCGGGTGCTGCCGGCGCCGGTGTCGCGGGATCGGGCGCAGCGGCAGCCGGCGCGTCGTTCAGGGGCGCGGTCGTGTCCACCGGCGCGAGCTGCAAGTCACGGTTGAGACTGTCGGCCGAGGCCACATCCCGTTGCTCTCCGCGGCCGCACCCTCCCAACGTGAGGGCGGCGAACACTGCGAGCATGGTTTTCGACATCAGGGACCTCCTCTAAAGATGACTTGCCCGGGTTCCGCGACTCTGTGACATTCCAGCCAGATCTATGAAAGAGCTGCGGTCGCTTTTGCCTTACCTCGGGCCATACCGGCCGACCTATCTCGCCGGCATGGGCCTGGTGGTGGTGTCGAACTTCTTTGCCGCGGTTGGCCCGCGATTTCTGCAACAGGGTATCGACGCCCTTCGTAAAGGCGCCGATTTCCACGAAGTCCAGGTCGCGGTCGCCATGCTGCTCGCCGTCGCCGTGCTCGGCGGTATCGGCCGCTACGGCATGCGCGAGCTGCTGAACAGCGGGAGCCGCAGGGTCGAGACCGATCTGCGCGACCGTCTCTTCGGCCATTTGCAGCGGATGTCGGCCGAGTTCTACGACCGGTACCCCACCGGCGACGTGATGGCTCGCGCCACGAACGACCTCCTCGCGGTGCGCATGGTGGCCGGCCCGGCACTCATGTACTTGGTGGATACTACAATCAGGGCCCTGCTAATTGCACCCGCGATGGCCTCCATCAGCCCCCACCTCACCCTGCTCGCCTTGCTCCCCCTCATCGGCCTCCCGATAACCATGACGGTCCTCGGCCAGCGGGTGCACAGGCGAAACGAGGCGATCCAGGCCCAGTTCAGCGACCTCACGAGTCAGGCGCACGAAAACCTGTCCGGCGTCCGCGTGGTCCGCGCGTACCGGCAGGAGGATGCGGAGATCCTCCGCTTCCGGGGATTGAGCGAGGACTATCTCGGAAAGAATCTCAGTCTCGCCAAGGTGCAGGGCCTGTTTTTTCCGCTCCTCACACTTCTCGGCGGAATGAGCGCCCTCGCGGTGCTCTACGCAGGCGGAAGGCTGGTCATGACCGGGGCGGTGACGGTCGGTCAGTTCGTCGCCTTCGGCATCTATCTCGGTATGCTGGTGTGGCCCATGATCGCGCTCGGATGGGCATTCAACCTGGTGCAGCGCGGCGCGGCATCGATGGGTCGCATCAACCAGCTGTTCCGCGAGCAGGCGGCGATCACGGGAGCTCCCAATCCGTCACCCCTGCCGCTGCCGCGCGGCGGCCGGGCGGTCGAGTTCCAGAACGTCTGGTTTGCCTACCCGGGCGCCCGGGAGAGGGGATGGGTGCTGCGCGATATCTCGTTCCGCATCGAGGCCGGCCGTTCGCTGGCAGTGGTGGGAGCCACCGGGTCGGGCAAGTCGGCTCTGGTGGACCTGCTGGTTCGAGCCTACGACCCCGACAAGGGCTCGATTCTCATCGACGGTCTGGACATCCGGCACATCTCCTTGGAAGAGCTCCGAAGGTCGGTGGGATTCGTGCCGCAGGAGACGTTTCTGTTCGGTGAGACGCTACGCGAGAACGTGCTGCTCGGCGCCCCGGACGATGGACGACTCGAGCGCGTCGCGGAGGTGTCTCAGCTCGCGGAGGCGCTGCCCTCACTGCCCTCCGGCTACGATACGATGCTCGGCGAACGGGGCATCAACCTCTCGGGCGGCCAGAAACAACGGGCGGCGATCGCCCGGGCTCTGGCGCAGGACCCGCCGGTGTTTGTGCTCGACGACGCGCTGAGCGCCGTGGACGCGCACACCGAGGCAAAGATCCTTC
The DNA here is from genome assembly GCA_038240975.1 of Gemmatimonadales bacterium. Classification (GTDB taxonomy): domain Bacteria; phylum Gemmatimonadota; class Gemmatimonadetes; order Gemmatimonadales; family GWC2-71-9; genus CAVVWJ01. The sequence goes on along the minus strand of JBBRGF010000005.1, from coordinate 11,374 downwards.
ACGCCCTGCGCGGGGCGCTGCAAGGCCGCACGAGCATCATCGTGTCGCACCGGCTGGCCGCGGTGCGCGAGGCCGACCGGATTCTGGTACTCGACGAGGGGCAGGTGGTGGAACAGGGAAAGCACATCGATTTGATCACCGCCGGCGGACGCTATTGGGAACTGCTGCGGCGACAGCAGCTCGTGGAGGAATTGGAGGAGAACCGGGTGGTGTAAACGTCCGCCCCCGAAGCGGGGTGCCGGAATCATGGCAGGGTCCGCATCGAAACGCCGGGCTTTCGATTCAGGCCTACAGCGGCTGCCGCGCGGGAGGCACGTCCCCGCCGGCGCTGCAGCTGGCTGCGTCCGGGAGACGAAGTGGGGCTGCAACCGCCCCACTGACGCGCCTTGGGGACCTGCCTCAAGCGAGGGCGCGTCAGCAGGGCGTCAGTTACTCCCACCCACTTCCACGGGCGCCAGCCAACTGCAGCGCCCGGAGCGATTCGGTCCCGTCCGGAGCGAGTTAGTTCCCCGAGCTACGCCAGCCCGGGCCTAAATCCGCTCCCGCACCACCACCGGCGTGAACTGCTGTAGCCAGCCCGCCAATCGCGTGAACTCACCGGTGAGCATCAGAACCCCCACGAACACCAGCATCGCGCCGCTTACGCGCATTACCCACGGCAGGTACCGTCTGAATCGTTGAAACCAATCGCGACACGACTCCAGCGCGAACGCCGCCAGCAGAAACGGTACCGCCAGCCCCGCCGAGTACGCCACGAGCAGCAACGTTCCCCGAGCGAGATCGCTCGACGTCGCCGCGAGGCCGAGGATCGCACCGAGCACCGGCCCGATGCACGGCGTCCACCCGGCCCCGAACGCCATCCCCACGAGCAGCGAGCCGAGAAACCCCACCGGCTTCTCGTCCATTTGGACCCGCCGCTCCCGCATCAGAAACTCCGCCCGGATTACCCCGAGACAGACCAGCCCGAAGCCGATGATGAGCAGGCCGCCGATGCGCTGGATCCAGACCTGATACTGGTTGAGTGCTCTGCCGAGCGCGGTGGCGCTGGCGCCGAGCAGAACAAAGACGAGGGAGAACCCGGCCACGAACAGGATCGCGTGGACCAATGCGGGCCGTCCCCTGCCGGTCGACTCGGGCAGCGTCATCCCGGTCAGGAATCCGATGTACGAGGGCACCAGCGGGAGCACGCAGGGGGAGAGAAAGCTGAGGAGCCCGGCCGCGAATGCGACGAAGAGTCCGAGGCCGGCGGGGTCGTTCACAGCGGCGCCAGCTCCCGCTGCCGGCATTCGCGGCAGACGCCATAGATCTCGACGCGATGCCGCTGGTGCTGAAATGAGTGCTCATCGGCGATGACCGGCAGCATGCGCTCGAGTCGCTCGTTCTGGAACTCCACGACCTTGCCGCACCGCTCGCAGATGAGGTGCTCGTGATGCGCCTGAGCAGGCATCGGCTCATAGCGCTTGAAGCCTTCGCCGAAATCGTGGGTCCGTACCAGGCCGCTCTGCACGAGAAGCTCCAGCGTCCGGTAGACGGTCGCCACGCCGACATTCTCTCCCTGCGAGCCCGCGGCTCGCCGTATCTCTTCGACCGATGGATGACCTTCGGAGAGCAGTACGACCTGTGCCACCAGATCGCGCTGGCGGGTGATGGGCTGCCGGTGGTCGCGCAGGTACCGGCGGAAACGTTCGAGGAGCGCGGCGCCCTCGCCTCTAGCGAGGCGTGCCATCGGGGGCAGCGGCGAACGGAACCGTCGCGAACCACGATTCAGGCGCGACGGACAAGGGCGGGTGCTCGTCGTCAATGCGGCGGTGGGCCTCCTGCAGCAGGCGGTCGAGCGCCTCGACGGGGCCGCTGCCCACCTCCTCGACCGCGGTCTCGAGCTTGCCGCGATCCTTCCCCTTGATGTTGAGGGCGTAACGCGCCGTGTAGATGCGCCGCCGATCTCCATCGGCGCGCGAGAGCACCGCCGTGCCCCACTCCCGGCCGTCACGCCGGAGTGGGGAGAACACCCACACCGCGTCTATTTCGCCCGGAGGAATGTCGGCGGCCACCGCCTCCGCGAGCCGCGACCAGCCCGGACCCGCCCCCGGCCCGGTCATGCCGAGGCCTGTTCCCAGCGCTCGCAATAGAACCGCAGGACGTGCATGAAGTCCTGGGCGTTGGTGACGACGCCGTAGGCCTGGTGGGTGCCACGGTCCCTCAGCTTGTTCACGACGAACTCGGTCTGATCGACGCAGATCGTCATCAGCGGGGCCGGTGCGCCATGGGCATCGAGGTAGAACGCAGGCAGCATGTTTCCCACCGCGATCGCGTGGAGGGCGGTGGCGACGAATATGGCGCCGGTAGCCTTCACGGTATGCTCCCGCATGGCATCCTGCGCGGCGAGCGAATCGCCGTAGACGCCGGGCAGCGGGCCGTCGTCGCGGATCGAGCCGGCGAGCACGTACGGCACGCGCTCGGTCTCGAGGGCGCACATGATTCCACTCTTGATCAGGCCCGTCGCGACCGCCTGCCCGATCGAGCCCACGGCCCGGACGCGGTTGATCGCCCGCATGTGAAGGCCGTGACCGCCCTCCGTGGGCTGCCCGGTGTTGCTCATCCCGAGTGTGGTTCCGAAGATGGCGGCCTCGATGTCGTGGACCGCTACGGCATTGCCGGCAAGCACTGCCTGTACGTAGCCGTTGCGAATGAACCATTCGAAGTCCGCGCGGGCGCGCGAGTGCACCAGCGCGGGCCCGACGACCCATACGAGAAACCCGCCGCGGCGCCTTTCCTCCCCGACCCGTGCCGCCAGCTCCTCGTAGTTGACCGGCCGTTCGCGGCTCACCTCGGTGGACATGAACCGAAACTCGTTGGCTCCGTGGGCGCCGCCGAGAAATCCCTTGGCGTGCACCACGATGCCCTCGGTGCCGTCTTCCGCCTCGCCCATCGCGATCTGGTCGCCCTTTCGGAGGCGCCGAGGCTCGATCGTTTCGAGAACTCCATTGCGACTCGTGATCACGCAGTCCATGCGCGGCCGGATCGGCGCCGTCCACTTGCCCGCCATCTTGACGTAGGTGGGAAGGTTGGAGGTGGAGAAGAAGCCTTCGGGCAGCACGCCGTCGGCCGGGAGCGGCGCGAAGCGCGCGTCAGGGGCGCCGGCGAACGGCGGCTTGGAGAAGTCGGGGATGGTGGAGGAGGTCTCTGGCATACGGGAGAGGAAGTCTAGGCGGGCACGCTAGCCTATTCAAGCTGGGCAGCCGTAGAAGGATAGCCGCGATTAGCTTTCGGCGACTCGCGAGGAGAACGCATGACACGTCGTTTCGTAGTCTCGTTGTTCGGCACACCGGTACTCCTGTGCGGCGTCGCCGCCGCCCAGGTGCCTGCCCCGCGCGACTCGGCTCAGCCCGACAGCTTGGGAGCTACCACACTGCCGGAAATCCAGGTCACGGTCACCCGGACGCAGGAGCCGCTCGACCGCGTGCCCTACGCGGTAAGCGTCCTCGGAAAGAGAGACCTTCAGCGCGGCCAGCCCACGATCGGGCTCGACGAGGCGCTCAGCAATCTGCCGGGCGTGGTCGTGGCCAACCGGTACAACTTTTCGCTCGATCAGCGGATCTCCATCCGCGGCTTCGGCAGCCGCTCCAACTTCGGAGTCCGCGGACTCAAGGTGCTGCTCGACGGCGTCCCGCAGACACTGCCCGACGGACAGAGCCAGCTCACCAACGTCGAGTTCGGCACCATCGGCCGCGCCGAAGTCCTCCGCGGCGCCAGCTCCTCGCTCTACGGCAACGCTTCCGGAGGTGTCATCTCGCTCGAGACCGAGCCGGCGGCCGAGGGACCGTTCGCCACCCGGGTACGTGTAGAGGGCGGCACCGGAAACTCAAGCGATGACGACTTCTACAAGTGGCAGAGCTGGACTTCCGGGCGCTCAGGGAGCGCCAGCGGCACGCTCTCGCTCTCGCAATTCAAGACCGACGGCTATCGCCAGCACAGCGCCGCCGAGATCCGCCAGCTCAACGCAGGCGCCGATTACGCGTTTTCCGGCTCGACCATCGGCACGCTGCGCTTCAGTGCCGCCGACGATCCGACCGCCGAAAACCCCGGCGCCCTCACCCTCGCCGAATACCTTGCCAATCCCGATTCCGCCGCCGGCACCAACATCGCCCGCCGCGCCGACAAGGACGTCCAGCAGCAGCAGCTGTCGTTCGGACTCAAGCACGTCGATGCCGCCGGCGCCGAGTACGGTATCACGCTTTTCGGCATCCTGCGAGACCTGAAGAACCCGCTCGCCGCTCCTCCTCCGAGCGGCCCCGGCCCGACCATCGGGACGTACGTGAGCATCGATCGGGTGGTGGGTGGGGCCCGGCTCAGCGGCAGCCGTACCATCGGAGCGGGCGCCCACGCGCCGCGGCTCACCGCCGGGGCCGACGTGCAGCGGATGCGAGACGACCGGCAGAATCTCCGAGCCGATGCGGGCGTCCCGAGCGACAGCGTCTTGCTCGACCAGCGCGAAAAGATCACCGAGTTCGGGCCGTTCTCACAGGTGCTGTGGAGCCCTGACGAGCGGTGGCTGCTGAGCGGCGGTGTGCGCTACGACTGGATCCGGTTCGACGTGGCCGACCGCCATTTGACCGACGGCGTCGACAACAGCGGTGCGCGCACCAACTCGGCGCTGAGCGGAAGCCTCGGCGCGAGCTGGTCGCCCGACGAGCGTTTCACGCCCTACGCAAACGTCTCGACGTCGTTCGAGACACCCACCACCACCGAGCTGGTCAACCAGCCGAATTCGGCCGGCGGGTTCAACGATGAGCTCAAGCCCCAGCGCGCCGTCAACTACGAGGTCGGGGCGCGGGGCCGACCGACCCCCCGAATCAGCTACTCGGTTGCATTCTTTCTGGGGCGCGTTCAGGACGCGATCGTGCAGCAGCAGGAGGTGGGCGGGCGCGCCTTCTTCGTGAACGCCGGCAAGACCCACAACGACGGCGCGGAAGTCGGGCTGAACGTGACGCCGGTGGAGGGGCTGACACTGAGCGGCGCGTACACGTACGCACGGTACCGCTTCGCCGACTACAAAATCGTTCAAGGCTCCGAGGTCGACACACTCGACGGCAACCGCCTTCCCGGGGTGCCCGAGCATTTCTGGCGATTCGGTCTTCGCACCGCCCTTGCCCGCGGCTTCTACCTCGACGCCGACCACACCATCAGCTCGTCCGTCGTGGCCGACGATGCCAACACCATCTACGTGGGTGCGTGGGGCGCCGGCGTAACCAACGCGCGCGTCGGGTGGGGAGGAGACGTCGGCAGCATGAACCTGGCGCCGTTTCTCGGCATCAACAATCTGTGGGACCGGCAGTACGTCGGCTCGGTCACGCTCAACGGCGCGGGCGGCCGCGTGATCGAGCCGGCGCCGCGGCGCGTTCTCTACGTGGGCGCCGAGATCGGCTATCGCAGGAGTCAATAGCTCAGAGAAGGTTGATTGGATCGCGATCTATGGCGATCCTCACACTTTCGGAACGAGGCAGCCGCCGCCCGGCGTAGCGCACCAGCCGTCCCAGCGCGCGTGACTGTCCCTTGAGCAGCACGTGCCATCGCCACCGGTCCTTGATGCGGGCGAGCGGGCACGGCGCGGGACCCAGGATCTCGATCGGCAGCGCGTGCTTCTCCACCAGGGCCAGGCACCAGGCACTCACCTCGGCTGCCGTCTTTCCCACCACCAGGTCGTCGAGACCCGACACCACCAGATTCACGAGGGTCGTCGCCGGCGGGTACGGAGGCGACACGCGAAGCGCTCGCTCCTCCGCCACAAAGCTCTCGGTATCGTGCCGCGCCGCCCAGACCAGCGCATGGTGCGCCGGATGACGGGTCTGTACCAGCACGCGCCCGCCCTTCGGCCCCCGGCCTGTCCGCCCCGCCACCTGGGCCAGGAGCTGGAACGTCCGCTCCGCCGAGCGGAAGTCGGGGAGATAGAGTCCGGTGTCGGCGTCCACTACGCCCACCAGCGTCACGTTCGGGAAGTCGAGTCCCTTGGCGATCATCTGCGTGCCGATGAGAACATCCACGTCGCCCGACTCGACCGACGCGAGAATGCGCTGGTGCGACCACTTGGTGCTCGTGGTGTCGAGGTCCATCCGCGCCAGCCGCGCGTCCGGATGGCGCTCAGTGAGCAGCCGCTCGAGCTGCTGAGTGCCGAACCCGCGCATCTGGTGCACCGGATTGCCGCAGACCCGGCAGGAGAGCGGCACCGCTTCCTCGTGACCGCAGTAGTGACAGCGGAGTCCGGGAGGCGTCTGGTGCACGGTGAGCGAGATGGTGCAGCGCGGACACTGCCACACCTCCCCGCAGTCGGCGCATTGAAGGAAGGCGGCGAACCCCCGCCGGTTGAGTAGGAGCAGCGCCTGTTCCCTTCGCGCCAGGGTGGCCACGACGGCGGCGTCGAGTGCCTCCGACCAGCCGAGCGCCCCGGTTCCGGCGACCTTCGGGGCGACGCGAAGGTCGACCAGCTCTACCGGCGGCAACGGTCGCGCGCCGATCCGGTCGGGCAGCCGCAGCAGCCGAAGGCGGTCCGGCGTCCGCGCCATCGTCTCGAGCGATGGCGTGGCGCTGCCCAGCACCAGCCGCGCGCCCTCGATCCGGGCGCGAACCTCGGCGACGTCGCGCGCGTGGTAGCGCGGCGTCTCGCCGTTCTTATAGCTCGCCTCGTGCTCCTCGTCGAGAACGATCGCTCCCAGGTCGACTACCGGAGCGAACACCGCCGACCGTGCACCCACGGCCACGCGTCGATCGCCGCGCCGGAGCAGCCGCCATGCGTCGGCCCGCTCGCCGTCGGATAGCCCGCTGTGAAGGACCGCCACTTGATCGCCGAACGCGCCGCGGAAACGGCTGACCGTCTGCGGCGTAAGAGCGATCTCGGGTACGAGCACGATGGCCCCGCGACCGGCCGCGAGCGCGCGCCTCACCGCCTCGATGTAGACAAGCGTCTTCCCGCTCCCCGTGACTCCGAACAGTACCGCGCCTTCGCCGGGAGCGAGCGACTCGACTGCGGCGAGCGCGGACTGCTGTGCCCCGGTGAGCGAGCCGGGCGGCGGGAGCGCGGGAGAGTCGGCGAAGGGATCACGCAGGCGCTCGGCCCGGCCGATTCGGACCAGGCCTCGTTTCTCGAGCGCCCGCAGTACAGCCGCCTTGAAGCCGAGCTGGCCGGTCAGATGGGAGACCTGGGCCTCGCCTCCGAGTCGCTCGACCGCTTCGTATAGGCGTCGCTGTGCCGGAGCCCGCCGGAAGAGCTCGTTGCGCTCGAGAAGGGTGGGCGAGTCGCCCGCCAGCGCCGCGACACGCTGGGTGGCGGCGACCGCGTCGGTTTCAGGAGGCTCGATTCGCAGGATCACGGCTCCCGCGCGGACGAGGCGATCGAGCACGTCCCAGAGAGGGCGCTTCAACGCCCGCGATGCGGTGGTGACCGCCACGTCCTGCCCGCGCCGGCTCAGCCATTCGACCACCTCGCCGGCCAGTCCACCCGGCGAGCGGCCGGCGCCGGTGAGCGACACCATAACGCGCGATGCTCCCCACATTCCGCCCGGGAGCGCGCACTTGAGCGCGAGACCCAGAGGCGACCCGTAGTATCCTGCCATCCATTCGATGGCCGCGAGAAGGCCCGCCGGCAGGGCCGGCTCGGCGTCGGGGGCCGCGAGGATGTCACGCACCGCGGCACGCGAGGGCGGCGAATCGGTGTCGACGGCGATGCCGACGAGCTCGCGCTGACGAACGGGAACCACAACCCTCGCGCCCGGCACCACGCGGTCGCCGAGCGTCTCGGGAATGCGGTACGTGTACGAGGAGGCGAGGGGGAGAGGAAGAGCGACCTGGGCAAACCGCTCGGTCATCTCTTCTCGACGCCCAGTCCCGGTCCGCCGGGAAGAGAGACCTGCCCGCCGGCGATGCCCGCGCCGACGAACGGATCGTTGGACAGGAGCGCGGCGCCGTCGAGATCGACGATGTCGACCAGGGGAGTGAAGTGCGCCGCGGCGGTGATGGCGAGCGAGCTCTCGATCATGCAGCCGACCATCACCACCATTCCGTGGGCGCGGGCCACCGCGATCATCCGGAGTGCCTCACGGAGGCCGCCGCATTTGGCGAGCTTGATGTTGATGCCGTCGACCTTGCCCACCAGCGGGGGAATGTCGGCCGCCGTCTGGCAGCTCTCGTCGGCGATCACCGGAATCGAGGCTCGCCGCGTGATCTCGGCCAATCCGTCGAGCTGACTGGGCGGGAGCGGTTGCTCGAGGACCGTCACGCCGAACTCCTGCAGCACCGGCAACATGCCGATGGCGTGCTTGACGGTCCACCCGCAATTGGCATCGACACGGATTTCCCTGTCGGTGGTTTCTCTTATGGCACGGAGCACCGCCACGTCGTTCTCACCGCCGAGCTTGACCTTGAGGATGGGATACTCGGCGGCCTCGGTGACTTTGGCGCGAATGCGCTCAGGCGTATCGAGGCCGATGGTGAAGGTGGAGCGCGGCGCCTTGGTCGGGTCGAGACCCCAGAGCCGGTACAGAGGAATGCCGAGACGCTTGGCGGTGAGGTCGTGCAGCGCCGCCGATACGGCAGAGCGTGCGCCGGCGTTGTAGCGCATGATGCCTTCCATGCGCCGCTCGGTCTCCTCGAGGTCGAACGGATCGGAAGGAAGCGCCGCGGCAAGATACGGAAGGGCCGCCATGACCGATTCGGCCGTCTCGCCGTAAAAATTGCTCGGCGCCGCCTCGCCCCATCCCTCGTGGCCATCGCCATCGCGAAGGCGGACCCACACGGTCCTGTACTCGCTCCGCCCGCCGCGCGCGATGATGAAAGGATGCCTGGTGCGGAGCTCGAGGTACTCGGCGTCCATCTGAAGACGTTCGGCCACGGCGTTCCTCGTCGGCGAGGTTTGGGTGGAGTGCGGCTTCTAGAGTAGGTGCGAGGTCCGCACGGCGCCAGCACACTCTGATCAGGCCAGTGCCCCGAGGTGCGCCACCACGCCGTCAGCGAGCCGCTCGGGCACGTAGCCGCCTTCGAGGAGACCGACGATCGGAACCGCGAGGAGCCGCTCGCGAAGGCGATGCGTGAGCGCCGCATAGTGCTCGGGCTCCAGGGTGAATCCTCCGAGCGGGTCACCGAGCATCGCGTCGAATCCGGCGGAGATGAGGACGAGGTCGGGCGTCCAGCCGTCGGTCGCGGCGGCGATCGCCGCCCAGAGATCGGCGACGTAGATGTGCGCCGGCTTGCCCGGCCCCCGAGGAACGTTGAACACATTGCCCACCCCCCGCTCCTCCGCCATTCCCGTCCCCGGGTACCAGGGATGTTGGTGAATCGAGACGTAGCGCACGGTTGGGTCGGTTTCGACCAGGGCCTGGGTGCCGTTGCCGTGGTGGACGTCCCAATCGACGATCAACACCCGGTCGCGTCCCGCGCGCTGGGCGTGCCGGGCCGCAATCACCACGTTGTTGACGAGGCAGAACCCCATCCCTCTTGCGGCGAGGGCGTGATGCCCCGGCGGGCGCACCGCGGCAAAGGCGTGGCCCTTCCCTGCAATGGCGGCGTCCACCGCGGCAAGCACGGCTCCGGTGGCACCGAGCACGGCCGCCCAGCTCGCCCGGTTCAGGATCGTATCGAGAAAGAGAGCCCCACCTCCGCGCCCGCTCATCTCCTCGAGACTCTGGAGATAGCCGCGCGGGTGAACGGCGATCAGGTCGTCGATGGCGGCGGGAGCCGCGTCATGGATCTGAATGACGCCACCGGTTCGGACGCGGTCGAGCAGCACGCCGAGGCGAGCCGGAGTCTCGGGATGATCGGGGCCGGGATCGTGCCGGAGACAATCGGGATGGGTGTACACCAGGGGCGGCACCAAGGCCGCCTATCGAACTGGCCGGCGCCGCCGGGACAGCACGATCAGCGCGCCGTTGGGCACCACGCCCGCCTCGGCGAGCGACTTGGACTCGTCGCGCAACTCCGCGCCACGGAACTTGAGAAGATAGCCCGACGGGTCGGCACGTACCCTGGCCGCCGCGAGCGCCCGGCGCTTGACGTCGGCCAGAGAGGTGGTGGCAGGCAGGTCGAGCGGAATCTCGTCCCAGGCGTCCTGCACCATGACGCGGACCGGCATCGCGCCGGTCACGCCGCCGTCTCCGAGGGCACCGGAAGCGTCGAAAGGAATCGGTCGAGCGGCTGATCGAAGAGGAAGGTCGACCCGCGCACCATGGTGCCTGTCGGGCTGGCCATCACCGCTATCGCGACCTCTTCGCCTCCCTGGCCACGGAGGGTCAGGTAGCTCGGCCCCTCCTTTTCGGGGAACGCCGCCTGCATCGGGACCCGCTCGGCAAAGAAGGACTTGGCGCGCCGCAGGACTTCCGCGCCGTCGAGCGTGGTGACTACCTCGTACCGCATGAATGGCTCAATTCGTTGAGGTGTCGGGAAATATAGGCGGCACGGCAGTCGGACGAACAGGCGATGCGGGGCGTCGTCAACCCCGGCCGCCCACCTGCACCACCGCCTGATAGAGCCGTCCCGGATGGAGCAGCGTGAGGAGCCCGGGCTTCCGGCGGAGTACGAGCACCAGATCGCCGGGGGGAGGCTCCGCGGCGCCGGCCACGGTGAGGAAGGCGGGAAGGGTGGCGCCGTGGGGAATGGCGGTACGGTACTGCCGCCCCCGCCACGCGAAGGCGACCGCTTCGGGCGCCGCGCCGACGATGCGGTCGAGGAAGACGTCGTCCTCGACTCGGTACGCACCGTCGGCCACCACTTCGCCCTGAAGGAAGAACCCCGGATCGAAGTCCTCGCCGTCGTGCCGGGCAAAATTCTGCTCGACGGCCCAGTCGAGATCTTCGAGATCGGGAGACCGCGCGCGCCACTCGAGATGGTGGCGGAGCTCATGGGTCAGCGTCTCCCACGCCTCCTCGCGCCAGTCGAACCCGGGGGTGAGGTGGGCCAGGGCCGCGAAGGAGCCGTGATAGAGGACGATGCGGCTCTGCACGGTGTCAGGCCCGCCGTCTTCGGCGGTAGGAAGCGGCACGCACTCGCCGAGCGTGAAGATGCCCGACCGATCGGGATGCGGCACCGCACGGGGCGACACCGTCACCTCCGCGATGCCCTCGAGAAACTGGGCCGGCAACTCCTCGGAGAGCCGGAGCACCATGTCCCGAAAATCGTCCAGCCGCATCGTCACTCCCGTCCGAGGCGCTCCTCGATGAACGCCGCCACCTGATCCATGCCGATGCGCTCCTGCTGCATCGAATCGCGGTGCCGAACCGTGACGGTTCGGGCTGCTGTCGTCTCGCCATCGACGGTTATGCCGAACGGTGTGCCGGCCTCGTCCATCCTGCGGTACCGCCGACCGATCGCGCCGCTGTCGTCATAGAAGCAT
>JBBRGF010000004.1:0-39712 GCA_038240975.1 Gemmatimonadales bacterium | reverse complement strand
GCACGTGGTCGAACATGATTCCGTTGATCGGCCCCGAAGTTCGCTGCCCGAGCTCCAGCGTGTATCCCATCCCCTGGAGCGCGGACCGCACGCTGTCGGGTGTGGATGCCGAGACGAGGAGACCGCCCGGCCGGGACTCATGCTGGCCGAACGACGATCGCATCTGATCGCTGTTGATGTTCGGCGCCTCGGCCGCCTCCTGCGGGGTCATTCCGAACTCGACGATGTCGAGGAACCACTGGAGGAGGTTCTGGTCCTGCGAATCGCCGCCCTGCACGGCAAAGGAGAGGTACGGCTTGCCGCCCTTCATGGCCAGCGTCGGCGTGAGAGTGACCCGCGGGCGCTTCCCCGGCTCGATCACGTTATAGGGCCCGTCCTCGGGGCGGGTCACGAAGCTCTGCGCCCGCTGGCTCAGACCGACGCCGGTGCGTCCCCCGATCACCGCGGGAATCCACCCACCGCTCGGTGTCACCGACACCACCCATCCCTCCTCATCAGCCGATTCGATCGAGGTCGTTCCCGCGTAGAACTGCGCTCTGAAAGCGGAATCGGTGAGCCCTACGGCCTTGGCAGAGTCCCGATCGGGAACCGGTGTCCACCGGGCGAGCAGCGACGAGAAGGGATTCGTGTCCCCCTGAAAAGGATAGGGGTCACCGGGCTTGACGGTCGAGTCGTTGCGCAGCCAGTCGATCTGACTGTACCGTGACTTGGCGTACGCCTTCGAGAGCAGCCCCTTCACCGGCTCGTCGGGCGGGTAGGAGGGGTCGCCATAGTAGAAGTCGCGGTCGGCAAAGGCGAGGCTCATCGTCTGGTAGAGGGTGTGGATGTACTTCGGAGAGTTATAGCCCATCGCCTTGAGGTCGGCGTTCTCCAGGATATTGAGGGCCTGGAGCATGGCCGGCCCCTGCTGCCAGATCGGAAGTTTGTAGACGGTGATTTCCTTGTACGTCGTGCTGAGCGGCTCTTCGATCTTCACCTTCCATGCGGCCAGGTCGCCGAGCGTAATCAGCCCGCCCTCTTCCTGAACTCCGCGCACCAGCTCCCTGGCGATGTCGCCCTTGTAGAAGCGGTCGTACGCGGCGTAGATCGCCGCCTTGCGGCCCTTCCCCGCCTTGAGTGCCTGCCGCTCCGCGTCGACCAGCTTGCGGAGCGTGACGGCCAGGTCGCGCTGGACAAACATCTCTCCGGGCTCCGGCGCCTCACGAGGTCCTCCTGCATGAGGCAGGAAGACGGCACGCGAGTAGGTCCATTTCTTGATCTCACCCTTTTGCCGCTCGATCGCGTTGGCGGTCTCCGCATCGATCGGATATCCGTCGGCCATCTGAATCGCCGGCGCCAACACGTCGGCCAGCGACAGCGTACCGTACTCCGCGAGCATCGTCAGCAGTCCACCGGGCGTGCCCGGTGTGACAGCGGCGAGCGGACCATACTCCGGCGGGTAGCGATAGCCCCTCGACCGGTAGAAGTCGGCGGTCGCTCCGGCCGGAGCGACGCCGAGGGCGTTGACGCCGATGACCTTCTTCAGCTTCGGATTGTAGATGAGCGCCTGGGTCTCACCGCCCCACGAAAGCACGTCCCACATGGTGGTGACCGCTCCGAGCATCGCACAGGCGGCGTCCACGGCATTCCCGCCGCGAGCGAACATCATCGCGCCCGCGGTGGCGCCGAGCGGCTTGCCGGTGATGGCAAGCCAGTGTCTGGCATGCAGCGGAGGCTTCTGCGTCTTCTGCGCGGCGAGGGGGCCCGCGGCGAGACCCATCGCCACGCACCCCACGATATATGCTCTAGCCTGAGGGGCCGTCATGGTCATCTCCTGAACCAGGGCTGAATGAGAACGCCGACCGCGCCCAACACGATGATTGTGACGATCACGATGGCGACGCGCCGCGTGAGCGCCGGCGTGCGTCCGACACGAACGACGAGCGGGAGATTCACCGCGGCGCTGGCCAGGGAGGCGATGATCGCCCCGGTTCCCGCGACCGAGGCCGGCAGAGTACCGGCGGCCGCGAGATTGGCCGCCGATGCCACCGCGCTGGCGCTCGACATGAAACCCCCGAAGAAGCTCACCAGGTAGAAGCCTGTATGGCCGAGCGATCGCTGCGCCAGCACGCCCGCGACCTCGAGGACGAGAAACATCACGCCGAACCGGAGCGCCGCGGTCAGCGAGAAGGGCGAGGACATCTTCGAAATGTCGGCGCCGATCGTCTCGGGTCTCGAACGGCGCGTGAACGTCGCCGCCGCCGCCCCGGCCAGCATCAGCACGAGCGTAGGCGCCGCGCTCAGCAAGGCGGCGGGAGCGATGAGCCCCAGAATGATGGCGTTCCGCATGAGCATCGCCGCGGTGGCGAGCACTACGCCGCGAAAGGTGACGTCGAGAAGGTATCCGCTGGAGGTGCTGATACGGTCCGAGAGCTCCGTGACGGTGACTGTGCTGTTGATGAGCCCGCCGAGAAAACCGGTAAGCTCGATGCCGCGGGCGCCGTACAGCCGCAGCAGGACGTAGTTGGCGAAGCCCAGCGCGGCGACGAGGATGACCGTGACCCACGCCGCACGCGGCTCGATGAGGCCCCATGGATCGATGGCCCCGGTGGGAAGCACCGGGTAGACGATGAAGGCGAGGATGGCGAAGAGGATTGCCGAGCGGAGCTCGCTCTCGGTGAGCGCCCTGCTGAAGCCGGTCAGCGGCTGCTTCCACGCGAGCAACGCTGCCGTCACCACCCCGAGGGCCGTTGGAGTGAAGGTGTGGCCTTTGCCCACGAGTACACCGACGAAGGCGGTAACGGCCAGCGCCGCGGAGGTGGTGATCTCGGCGCCCTCGCCGGTGCGGATCGTCTCGAGGTTCAGCAGCACGATGAGCACGCCGACGAGTCCCAGCGCCAGCAGCGCGAAGGAATCGCCGAGCATGCCGCCGGTGGCGCCGAGCACCGACACGAAGGCGAAGGTGCGGAGGCCCGCTTCCTTTTCGCGTCGCTCGCGCTCGATCCCGACGAAGAGTCCGATCGCCAGCGCCAGCGTGAGTTGAAGGAGAGTCGGAAGGTATTGCCAGCCGGCGATGTCACTGGGCATAGCGAGAGAATGTACTCAACTACCGGCGGCGGGGTTAAGCCGCCGCCGCTGCCCTCGGCCTATCGCCGGGTGTATGTCGCCGTCACCAACGGCTCCCAGCTTCCATCGCGCTTCGTCTGCCAGCGCTCGACAAAGCGATCGGGGCCGATCTGGAGAAACACCGCCCGGACATGCCGTATCCCGCCGCCACCGAGCTTCGGCATGGTGCCGGAGAGGACGATCCTGCCATCGTGGATCCGGGGGCCGGTGAGATAGATTCGGAGCCCACGGTTGTCGACGTACGTTCGCTGCCAGATCTCGTCGAGCGGCCGGATGTTGGTGAACACCCTCGCCTCGTATCCTAGCGGCCCCGTCAGCTTCTCCTCGGTGAGGCAGCCGTCTATGTCGGTGCTGATCTCACTCTCCGCCTGGTGACGATGAGAGAAGTTGGCACCCAGGGCTCGCGGACCGTCGAGCTCGACCTTCCACCGTCCGACCGTGAAGCGAAACTCCTGGAAGAGGGCGAGGCCGGGGTCGGCGCTCGTGCAGTACGGAAATACCCGGGGCACCGGAATCGCGGGATTCGGTGTCCGGTGATAGTGTCCGTCGAATGTCACGGTCGGAAAAGTCGCGCCCCCGTCCGTGGACTGCTGGACGAACTGGCGCACGTCGTCGGGGCCGAGCCGGGTCCAGGTATAGCGGTCGGTGAAGATGGTGGGTGTGCCCACGGGATCGGGATAGGAGCCCTGCATGACCATCGCACCCCCCTTGATCCCGCCGTCGAGCCGGACCGGATAGAATCCCGAGTTCTCGACCCAGTGCTGGTGCCACCGATGGTCGGAGGCGTCGTAGACGTTCATGCTTCTGCCGCGCTGGCCGCCGGGCATGTTAGGGGGCACGGCGCCGTGATAGTTCTCGAAGACCGCGCAGCCACCGACCTCGCTCGTGATGAAACTGGCGCCCTTGTTGGGGAGGGCCGCCCCGATCTCCCAACTCCCCAGCCAAAAATCGAACTGACGGTACTTCGCCGAACGGCAGGATGGCCCGGGGCCGCCAAGACCGAAGAGCGAGAGCGCGGGTCCGTTGGTCTCGGTCGTTGCGGGCGCATCTGGTGTCGCCGGCGCCGTGGGTGGGTTTTCGCCGTCCGAGCAGGCGAGGGTGAGCGCGCAGAGGCCCGACAGACCCGAGAGCGCAAGAGTTCTGGTTCGCATGCATCCTCCTGGCGTGGTTCGCGTGGTTGCTCCGGTGCGAGCGACCGGATGCCAGGGACGTTCGCGGCGGGTGGGGTTGACGACCTGGGGACGAGACGCGCGGAGGTGCCGTGACCGGCGCTATGGCCGGACGAATGCGAGCTCCGGCTAGCCCTTCTTCCTGCGGTAGAGTCCATCGAAGGCCACCGCCCAGGTGCTGCCACTGTCGGAGGAAGTCTCCCACAACTGGCGCACCGTCCGGTCGGCGTTGGCGTGAAAGCTCAAGCGGTGAACCAGGTGTCGCCCGCCGATCTCATCGCGAGCGCCCCTCAACGTGAGAGTGCCCTTTTCGTAGGTGCCGGCGAGGGACAACACATTCCCGGTGTTCGAGACCCACATCTGATGCCACTTGGCGTCGGCGCGATCGTAGTAGTTGAAGCTCTGGCCCGTTTCTCCCCTCGCACCCTTCCAGTGCTCGTGGATCACGCAGCCGTCTTCCTCGAGAGTCACCAGGTTGGTGCCGGCCTGATGACCGCTTACCGTGACATTCCAGTCACCCACCCAGAAGTCGAACTACCGGAAATCGGGATTGTCGCACTTCGGATGCGTTGAGCCGGCTTGCGCCGCGAGCCGCCCCGGGGCTTGGATCACGAGCGCGACTGCGATGCTGCAGAGGCAAAGCACACGCATGGGATGAATCTCCGAATGGACGCGGTCAGCTCACCGTTCTGAGCAGGGCTTCGCGATAGTACCGGCTCACCCGCAATTCCTGGCCGTCGGTCAGCACAGCCGTGTAATCGCCCCCGTACCAGGGGTGCATCTCGCGCACCCGGCTCACATTCACTACGGCCGAACGGTGAATCCTGGCGAAGACCGACGGATCGAGCTGTTCGAGCAGCGACGACAGCGTGATTCGCACCAACTCGGCGCGGGGTCCCGCGTGAACCCGCACGTAATTGCCGGCCGCTTCGATCCAGTCGACGGTCGCCACGGGAATGAATTCCAGTCGATCCTCCCGGCGTGCCAGGATCCTGGTCGCAAAGGTGCGGCCGGAGAGCAGCGCGGCGAAGCGCCGGGTCAGCTCACCGTCGCGCACGGGGCCTAGCTGGCGCCTCGCGTGGAGAAGCGTCTCCGCGAAGCGATCGTCGTCGAAGGGCTTGAGCAGATAATCCATCGCGTGCCGCCGAAATGCCCGGAGCGCGTGAGCGTCGTAGGCGGTGACGAACACGACCGCGGGCATCGAGTCCGGACCGACCGCCTCGATCACCTCGAAGCCGTCGAGTCCCGGCATCTGCACGTCGAGAAATACGAGGTCGAGATCGTGCTGGCGGATCGCCGCCGCTGCGGACAGGCCGTCCCCGCACTCCGCGACGACCTCGAAGTCGGGATCGCGGCAGAGCGCCAATCGTACGCAGTCTCGGGCGAGCGGCTCGTCGTCGACGATGAGCGTCCTGATGTTCCGCAGTGGCTCAGGCATGGGCGTTGGCCGGAAGTGAGAGTCTGGCGATCGTTCCACCGGCAGGACCCGGGTCAAGCCGGAGAGCGGCGGACGATCCGTAGAGTTGCGCCAGTCGGGCACGGGTGTTTCGGAGGCCGACGCCTTCACCGGGCGGCGCGCCTGCCGCGATTCCCGGCCCGGTATCGGCGATCTCGATATCCAGATGGTGGTTCGCCACTCTCGCTGCAATCCTGATCGAGCCGTGGTCCGCGCTCTTGGCGATACCGTGACGTACCGCATTCTCCACCAGGGGCTGCAGCACAAAGGACGGCACGAGGGCATCCCGAGCGGCCGGCTCGATGTCCACTATAACGCGCAGCCGGTCGGAGAACCGGGTGCGCTCGATGTCGAGGTAGAGATCGAGCAGCTGCAGCTCGCGGCCCAGCGACACCTCGTGGCCGACTTCGCGCTCCAGCGTCAGGCGCAGAAGGTCGCCGAGGCGCGCGAGCATGTCGACAGCCTTCGTCTCGTCTTTGCGTCGCACCAGCCCGGAGATCGCGTTGAGTGCGTTGAAGAGGAAGTGGGGGTTGAGCTCCATTCGAAGGGCGTTGAGACGCGCCTCGTGCATGCTCGCCTCGAGTGCCGCCGCTCGCACTTCAAGCGTTGCCGACGCTCGCTCGCGCTCCCGCATTCTTCGGTGGAAGTCCAGCGCGTACCAGGCGACGGCGATGGCGGCGTAGGTCATCACGTTCACCATCAGGTAGCCGTTCGCGAACGCTTCCACCTGTCCCAGTGGTGTCGCCAGAAGCCGGCGCATGTTGGGAGCCAGGTAAGGAAGGGCTGGTACCGTAATCGTATGCCAATAGAGCACCCCGACCACGGTCAGGTGCACCACGGACAGAGCCACCGCCGCAAGGAAGTGGACTGCCAGTGCGCGGGGCCATGTCGGCTGGTCGAGTCGGAGTTTCGCGGCGAGATAGAACACCGCGGGTGTGAGGATCGCCCATAGCCACCACCAGGGCATATTGCCGACCAGGGCCGGCCACCAGCCGCGTGGTATGTCCTGAAGCCGATCGGACACGTACGACTTGCTCGACTCGAGGAGGCCGAGCATGGTCCACGCACCGAACACTGTCACCGCGGTGCGGTTGCGAAGGCTGGCGCTGCCTGGCGAGAGCATGCCGTGGAGACGGCACCGGCGTTCCGGGATGCACGCTCCGGGGACGGGCCGTGGTCAGGTGTGACGAAGCCTATTACCTCGCCGAGCGCTGCCGGGCGGTCTCGAGGTTGGGCAGGAAGCCGGTGAGCAGGCCCAGCGCCGGCAGGTACGAGCACACCTTGTAGACGAAGGTGATATCGGTGTGGTCCGCGAGCCGGCCGAGTACGGCGGCGCCGATGCCGGCGACGCCGAAGGCAAAGCCGAAGAAGAGGCCCGAAATGAGTCCCACCTTGCCTGGCACCAGCTCCTGGGCATACACCAGTATCGCCGAGAAGGCCGAGGCCAGAATCAGCCCGATCACCACGCTCAGCACGCAGGTCCAGGCGAGGTTGACGTACGGAAGCGCGAGAGTGAAAGGCAGCACGCCGAGGATCGAGCACCAGATGACGTATTTCCGGCCCACTCTGTCTCCCACCGGCCCGCCGATGATGGTGCCCGCGGCTACCGCACCGAGGAAAGCGAAGAGATAGAGCTGGGCGGACTGAACCGAGACCCCGAACCGGTGGATCAGGTAGAAAGTGTAGTAACTCGTCAGGCTCGTGAGATAGAAGTATTTGGACATGATGAGCACGATCAGAACCGCGAGGGCCACTTTCACCTGCCCGGGCGGCAACTTCTGGCCGAAGCCGGCCGGAGCACGTGCGCCTGCCCTGGCCATGCGGCGTGTGTACCACCGGCCCACGCCCCACAGCACGCAGCTTCCGAGCAAGGCCACCGCGGAAAACCATGCAATGCTGCCCTGGCCGCGCGGG
This sequence comes from Gemmatimonadales bacterium, assembly GCA_038240975.1. Classification (GTDB taxonomy): domain Bacteria; phylum Gemmatimonadota; class Gemmatimonadetes; order Gemmatimonadales; family GWC2-71-9; genus CAVVWJ01. The sequence continues at coordinate 32,068 of JBBRGF010000004.1, read as the reverse complement.
ACGACGATGAACGCGGCAAGCAACGGTCCCACGGCCGATCCGGCATTTCCGCCCACCTGGAAGAGCGACTGAGCAAAGCCGTGTCGCCCTCCCGACGCCATTCTCGCCACGCGCGATGACTCGGGATGAAAGATCGCCGATCCCAGGCCGACCATTCCTGCCGCGGCGAGGAGTGCGGGAAAGCTGCGTGCGATCGAGAGGAGCAGCAGTCCGATGAGACTGAACCCCATGCCTACGGTGAGCGAGTACGGCATCGGCCGACGGTCGGTGTAGTGTCCGATCAACGGCTGAAGCAGCGAAGCCGTGCACTGAAAGGTGAGGGTGATGAGACCGACCTGGCCGAAGGAGAGGCCGAAGGTCTGCTTGAGGGTCGGGTACAAGGCAGGCAGCAGCGACTGCATCATGTCGTTCAGGAGATGGCAGAAGCTGATCGCGCCGAGGACGGTGAACGCGGTAGCCATCGGCGAAAGCTACCCGCGGGGGGAACCCTCGGGGGCGGGCGCAGGCGGCGCGATGACCTGCGCCAGCCGCTCCAGCACGTCCTGCCGTTCCTGTTCGCAGATCTTCGGGGCCTGGTCCAGCATCGGCGCGGGCGAGATCCACCGGCTATCGGTCTTGACCTCGGACTCGCTGGAGCCTCCGGTGACATCGAGCGCCAGCCCCACCCGGCAGGCTGCGGCGGAGCCCATCTGCGCGTTGGCGCTCGGATACCGCATGCCGGTGAGGTGCCCGCCGAGGGAGTCGGTCACGTCGAGTGTGAACGATTCCGCCGTCAGGGCCCGTCGGGCTCGAGTGTAGGCGGAGTCGCGCGAGGCGGGTACCGGCGTCGTCGCGGCGACCTCGGGGCCCGCCGTGAGTCCGCCGCAGGCGGTGAGGACTGCGATACATCCGACCCAGCAACTCTGACGACGCATGGTGATCCTCGGCTTGAGTTGGTTGTGCTACCTCCGAGCGGCACCCAACTAGTACCAGGGAATTGTCACGGTTGCGTCAACGCGGGTGGATGAGCGTGATGCGGCGTCACAAGAAGATCATCACCCGGGCTCCTCCCTCGAAGTGCGTTCCCCGCCCGCGGCCCCTCTCTTCTCACAGAGGAGGCCGGCAGCCTTCGAGAATGGAGACGTATCATGCCCCGCTACGCAATTGCCCCTCTTCTTACAGCTCTGGCTTCCGCGCTCGTGTTGGGATGCGGCAACCAGGCGCCAACCCAGCCCATTGAGACACCGCTCGCCGATCTCGCGGCCACCCTGGCGGCAGATTCGACGACGGCTGCCGCGGCTCCCGCTCCCGCCCTTGAGGCCGCGTCGAAGCTGCCAGAATTCGACCCCGGCAACTTCGTCCGTGTGGTCGACAACAAGTACTTCCCCTTGCCGCGCGGTGCCCGCTTCGTCTACGAGGGCACCGAAGGGAGTGAGCCACTGAAGAACGTTTCGGACGTGACTGACATCGCCAAGACCATCTTGGGCGTGAAGGTCGTCGTCGTACTCGACCGGCTCTTCCGAAGCGGTGCTCTGGTCGAGAAGACGTTCGACTATTTCGCTCAGGACAAGGACGGGAATGTCTGGTATCTGGGCGAAGACACCAAAGAGTTTGAGAACGGCAAGGTCTTCAGCACCGCCGGCACGTTCGAGGCCGGCAAGGACGGGGCAAAAGCCGGCATCATCATGCGCGCGCACCCGAAAGTGGGCCAGACTACCCAGCAGGAGTTCGCTCCCGGCGTGGCCGAAGACATGGCAACGGTCCTCAGTCTCGATGCCACGGTCTCGGTGCCCTACGGCACCTTCGACCACTGCCTCAAGACCGAAGACTTTACCCCGCTCGAGCCGGGCGCAAAGGAGGTCAAGTTTTATTGTCCGGCCATCGGCTTCACGAGGGGTCGTGACGTGACCGGGGGCAGCGTTCGGCTGCATCTGACGAGACTCGCTTCCTGAGGGTAGCCACCCGAGACTTGCTGGAACGCCGGCCAGCGCGCCATCTTGAGCCATTAGTGTCCCGACACGGCAATCTCCGAGTCCGTGATTCAGGGTACAGATGGAGTTGGCATCGTGCTATGGCTCGCTGGCTCGGCAAAGCTCCTCCTTCTGGTGCAGGCCGCCAGCCCGTCGGTCCTCGGCACGGTCGTGGACGGGGCCGGCGGCACCGCGCTGTCCGGCGCTGTCGTCACGCTTCCCGGCCTCGGCAGGACCAGCGTCTCGGACACCGGTGGCCGATACTCCTTCGCGTCCCTTCCGCCCGGCCCCCAGCGCATCACCGTCATTCATCTCGGCTACGCGTCCCGTACACTGAATGCCATCGTTCCGAGTGCCGGCGCGTTGGAGATCAACTTCGCGCTCCACGCCGAGCCATTCGTGCTGCCGTCAATCGATGTGTGGTCTCCAGGCCTTGCTCTAGGCGAGAGGGGCGACAGCGCACCCTTCCCTGAGCGCGGGATCTCGATGGCGGCGATGAGTCTCGATCCCAAGTTGTCGGAGCCAGACCCATTCCTGGCCCTGGGCGGCGGCGCGGTTGCGATGAGCCCGGAAGCTCCCGGTGGCGTCCACATTCGTGGCGGTGCGTCCGACCATACCGGCTACCTCCTCGACGGCGTCCCGATTCTGAGCCCGTATCACGCGGCCGGCGTGTTCAGCGCCTGGAATCCCGACGCGATCGAGCGTGTAGACCTGCTCTCCGCTTCGCCTTCCCCCGCCCTCCCCGACGCCCTTGCTGGCACCGTGGCCGGCGTGACCCGCGCGCCCGGATCGCGCGTTCGGGCTCAGGGAAGTGTCAGCACCATGCAGGCCCGGGCGACGGCCGACGGCCCCTTGGGCATTGGCAGAGCCGGGTTCCTCTTGAGTTTCCGTTCGGGCCTGCCGGGGCTTCTGGCGCCGCGCCGCGAGTCATCCTACCTGGGAGGTCATGCCGCGGATGTGCTCGCAACGCTCCAGGCCCCCGCTCTTGGCGGCCGAGTGCGCCTGTTCGGATACGACAATGCCAACGTGATCGGGGCGGCGTCGATCGTCGGGGGCATCGATGCGAGCGGTCCAGAGCCGGCCCGAAATGCCTTTACCTGGCACAGTCGGTCTCTGGGAGTCGAGTGGACCCGTCGCACGACCGGCGGACTGATGGTCCGTGTGCGCGGCTGGAGTGCTACGGGTGAGGCCGGTGCGAGGTGGAGTGTCGAGAGAGAACCTTCCGTCGACCTCGCATCCCTGCGCCGGGACGAAGGAGCGGTGGTGGACGTCGAAAGGAGCAGTGGTGGGGCGACGACCGAAGCCGGCGTGCGGATTCAGCGCAGCCGCACATCGTATCGCGTGGCGCGCGAGGGTGAGGCGACGCCTTCTTTGGCGTTGAGTGTGAGCACGCCGGTGACCACCGCCTTCTTTCGGCATAGCCAGAGGCTTCCCCGCGGACTCACCGCGGAAGTAGCCCTCTCGGCGGGCGCAGCCTCCGGCGAGATGCGTCTGGCTCCGAGTGCGCAGCTTCTCTGGTCGGTTTCGCATTCGCTCACGATTTCGGGTGGGTATGCACGCATGCATCAGTTCTCCCAATCGCTTCGCAATCCGGAATCGGTGGTCGGGACCGTCTTTCCGGCCGATTTATGGGTCGGTTCGGGGAGCGGAGGAGTTCCGGTCGCGCACAGCGACCAGGGGGTGCTGGCCGCGGAATACCATCCCGGCACCGGCATTCGGCTGTCGGGGCAGGCCTATCTTCGCAGGTCGGGCGGACTCGTCGTGGTGGCGCCGCAAACGGGCGAGCCGTTCGCGACGGGCCGGGCGGCCTCGGGATCGGGACTTACGCGGGGCGCGTCAGTGGACGCTTCCGTCAGCGGCGCCTGGTACGGTCTCGTCGCGAGCTATGGATGGGAGCGTGTTCGATTTACTCAGGGCGGCGTACGCTACGTCCCGGCGTACGGGGCGGAGCATCGGCTCGAGGCTGGAGTGATCGTCTTCCCGTCCGCCACGCTCTCGATCCGTCTCGGCGCCACGGGCGCCTTCGGCCGTCGGATCACCGCCGTCGCCTCGACGTTCGAGTGGGAGTCCTGCAACCTCCTCGACCGCGGCTGCGAGCTGGCCGGCAGCCCCCGCTACCGAACCGACGAGCTGGGCGCCACGAGACTGCCCTCCTACCTCCGGCTGGATTTCGGCCTTCGCAAGGAATGGGATGTGAGAGTCGCGGGCACGACTGCAACTGTCGCCCTCTTCGGCACGATCACAAATCTGCTCGATCGCAAGAACGTCTTGACCACCACTGTGAACCCCTCCATCGACCAGCCGGTCCCGGTCGAGTTGCGCCCCCGCGCCCCACTCGTCGTGGGGCTGGACTGGCGGTTCTGACCACCGCCCGGTGCCTGTCACAAGACCGCCGCTGGATTGCTCCAGGTAGTGGACGCAACGCAGAGAGCGCGGAATCAGAGTGATGCCGACCTTCCACGATTGTTTCGTGGAGCTATTCGAGACGCATTTCAATCGGCTGTTCCGCTATCTCGACCGCCTGTCGGGTGAGCCGGAGCTGGCCGCCGATCTTGCCCAGGAGGCGTTCGTCAGGCTGTACCGGAGAGGCTCCCTGCCGGATCGTCCGGTGGCGTGGCTGGTGACCGTGGCGATGAACCTGTTTCGAAATACCAGATCCACGCAGGCTCGGCGGCGCAGATTGCTCACTGTTGCGCGCGCCGAGGGGGCCATGGCGGATTCGCCGCCGGTTCCGGGTGAGGCGTCCGAGGCGTCGGAGTCGGGCGTCAGGGTGCGGGCAGCCATCGATGCGCTGCCCGAGCGCGACCGGCGGATGCTCCTTCTTCGAGCCGAAGGCTATGCCTATCGCGACATCGCCTCGACCCTGGGCCTGAACGAGGCCAGCATCGGGACGCTTCTCGCCCGTGCCAAGCGGGCCTTTCGCGACGCATACGAGTCCCATGCACCTTGACGACGAGCAGGTTCAGCGCCTCATACACCGCGAACTGGCACCCACGCTGGAGACGGAGGTGCGCGATCACCTCGCCCAGTGCGCCGAGTGCCGCGCCCTGGCGGACGAAGCGGAGCGGGAGGAAGTCCAGCTCTTCGGTCTGATCGGCACGATGGATCATCCACCGCCGCCGGTGAACGTCAAGGACGTTCTCGCCCGAGCCACCCGACGCCCGGTCGGGTGGGGACGCTGGGCGGCGGGAACGGTGCTGGCACTCGCCGGGGCGGGCGCCGCGTATGCCGCGCCCGGGTCACCGCTGCCGGCGCTGGTGGACCGTGTCATCGAGTGGGTGAATCGCGCGGCTTCGCCCCCGACGCACGCGCCGGTCCCCGAGACCGGGAACGCCGCCGGAATCACTGTCGCTCCGGGACGGCGCTTCACGATCGTATTCTCGCGGAATCAGGTCGGTGGGGCGGCGACGATCGCCTTGACCGACGGCAGCGACATCGTGGTTCGTGCGCTCTCCGGCGCCGCCGCGTTCAGCTCGGATGTGGACCGGCTTTCCATCGACAACGCGGGCGACTCGAGCCGTTTCGAGATTCTGATTCCGCGCAGCGCGCGCTCGGTGTTCATCCGCATCCGAGATCGCCAGGTGTTTGTCAGCCAGGCCTCGCGCGTGGTCACGGCCACAGCCTTCGACTCCAGTGGCCGTTATGTCCTTCCGCTGGGCCTCCCTGGGCCATAGCGCACAAGCCCGCTCATGGGAATGAGAACATGACGCCGATCTGAGGCGCCCAGTCGGTTGCCTTCGACGAAATCCCGACCGCGTTGTCGAGCTTGACGAGGGCGAAGTCCGTGAGGCGCAGCTGGAGTCCGCTGACGAAGTCCCACTCGTCCATCGCTCCTCCCTCGCCTCCTTCGATGGCGAGGTAAAGACGCCAGCGTGGTGACAGGCGTTTGAGGTAGTCGACGGCGACCTCCCCAAAGTCCGGATGCTTGTCCATGCGGTTCCATTCCCCGGTAACTCGTGCCGACACCGTTCCCCATGAAAAGCCCCGGACGAGGCCTATGCCGGGCCTCAAGTCCCAAACGGGATCGGCGATCAGCAGTTTGCGCCGCTGCGATCGGGCGGTGATCTCCGCGAACGTGAAGAGCTCCGGCCGGCGGTCACTCTCCTTCATCACGCGCGCCCGGAGCTGTCCTTCGATGTCCGCCAGGCCCGTTTCCTTGATCCTGCCCGGGGTGGCAAAGCTGTCTTGCGGAGATTTGTCGAGGGTAGCACTCCTGTAGGCCCCTTCGACTTCGAGCGCGAGCCAGTCCGTCACGCCGTAGCCGACGAAGAGCTCTCCGGCGGATCCATGGAACTTGCCGCGGAAATTGACATCAGGCCCCAAGCCGAACTCGGCCGGCTGGTACTCCCGGTTGCGATCGCGGGTGTACTCGACGAATGGGTACACCAGCAACTCGCCTTTGTGGATGTATGTCCCGAAGATCGAGGCCTGAACACCGCCGCCTCTGTCTCTCAGGTACCTCGCCATACTGTCCTGGCCCTCGACCAGAGGGGGAAGACCCGCTACTCGAGCACAAAACAGAAGGGTGAGACAGTGGCCGATTCTCACTTGGTACCTCCAGGCTGAGGGCGGGGCCGCCGTGCCATCCCTGGAGGAACCGATGAAGCACTACGCTTGTGACGGTCAGAACGGCATGCTGTACTCCGGCGGCTTCACGCCGTTGAGTCTGAGATACGGAACGAGCTGCCCCAGGGTCCACACCGAGTGCTCGAACGAGAGCGCTGCCAGCCGTTGCGCGGGTTGGGGCGGCTGGCCGTATATCGCCACCGGTCGCTTCAGTTGAGCGGGAGTCGCATGCTCCAAGGCGTCGATGAAGTAGGCGTACGTCGCCGAGACGTACTTCCATAGTGCCGCCTTGTCGTGCAGATACTTGGTGCTGTCGGCAATCGGCGGCGCCGACTTGAGCCCCCGCAGGGCGACCGCGGCCACCTCGTAGTTGGTGGTGGCGAGATGATCGAACTGCTCCGCGAAAGTCCGGACACCGCGAGTAGGCCGAAAGCCCGTCGCCGAGTCGGGCATCGCCTCGACGTAGGCCAGCACCGTTCTCCTGTTTCGCTGCATGTCGGTGAGAAGATCGGGATACGCGCCCGACTGCGCCTTGGCCTGCGTGGAACAAAGGGCAATGAGCGCGAGAGATGACCAGCGCATGATCCGTCCTTTCAAGAGCCGTCTTCGAGGAGATGTTGAAGCTCGTCCGTCGCGTGGACTTGCGTCGCCTTGGCGAGCGACTCCGCCATATCGGAGCGGATCGGGCCGGCAGAAGAGATGGGTGTTCTCCAGTCGGCTCGCGCGGCCGGCACCGTGACAGACTTTGCCGTCTTGCCCCGCTTCCTTCCGAAATCGAAGCAGAGATCCCAGAGCGAAGGCGCAATCGGCAGCCGGCTCCCGGCCTCCTTCGGAAGGGGTAGAGCCCACCGTTCGGCAATCGTCATGAGAATCGACGTATGCTCCAGCGTCTCGCTCACCACCATTCGCGGCGTAAAGGGACTCAGGACCAGAGTCGGCACGCGCACACCGAGCAAGTCGAGCGGTTCTTTACTTCCCTCCGGGGAGCCCGGCGGCGCGACATGATCGAAGAACCCCCCATGCTCGTCGTACGTCAGGATCAGCGCCGAGTTCTTCCAGCTCGGGCTCTGGAGCAAGGCGTTGACGACGTAGGCGATGAACTGCTGTCCGCGACGCGGATCGTGGATCGGGTGATCGTCGGCGATGGAGTATGGCGGCTCGACGATGGACACATCGGGTAGCCGGTCGTTCCCGCAGTCGGCTACGAAGTCGGTGAGACTGCCGGCGTTCGCTTCACGTCCGTTCGCGAAGCCGGGCCAGAGGGCAAACATCGACAGGTCTGACGGCAGCTTGTAGGCGCGCCAGCTGATTCCCCTGGAGCCCGACGCCTTCCTTTCCCAGGCGGCCCAGAGCGGCGGCGGCTTGTGCCGGAACGCCGTTTTCCAGGTCGTCGTCACGACGTCGCCGCAGGTTCCGGAGTTGGCGAAGATCCGGTTCGGGTGGGTCGAACCCAGGAATGAGCTGTGCCAGTGATCGCACACGGCGAACTGATCGGCCAGCCCGTACAGCACGGGAAGAGTCTTGCGGGTGTAGTACCCCATGACCGCGCGCGCCATCTGCCTGACGTCGTATGCCGCCGGGGGCGCGGTGCCGAGCAGAGGGCTGGCAGTGAGCGGGGCCGGTGGCGCAGCCCCTGCATGAAAGGTCTCGTAAGTCGAGACGAAACCGTCCATGGCCCCCGCGTTCCATTGGCGGCGCACTTCGGGGAACTCGTGCGGCGGGTCGAGATAGTCGAGCCGGACGTCGTCGAGCGGCCACGGCTGCACGCCGGGATCCGAAACCGGGTCGTGCAGATGCCGGTTGACAGGCAAGGGGCCGCGCCCGAGGCCCTCGATGTCGGTCCGATTTTCCGGAGGAAGGTTGAGCGCCCCGAGGTAGTGATCGAACGATCGATTCTCCATCATCACGAGCACGATGTGCTCGATCTGCTCCATGCCCATGTGCATCTCCGACGATTTGGGCGATCGGCTCCGTGCCGTGATCGTGTGAGGCGCCTCACCGCCAAATGCGCCTGTGAAGTAGAAGGTAGATGGGACCCTGTCACGAGGTAAGCATGTCGACGATGCTCGAACGCACGTCCGAGCGCGAAGGCCGCAGGCTCGACGAAGCCGGCACGCAGGTGTCCACCGCGGTCCACAAAGCGATCCTTCGCGGTGGCGAGCCGGCGCGCAAGGTGGCGGATGCGCTGCACGGAACCTGGCTCGGTCACCCCCTGCATGCCGTTCTCACCGATGTGGTCATCGGCGCCTGGATGTCCGGTAGCTTCTTCGATGCGGTCGGGGTCCTTCAGGGATCACGGCGCGCCCGCCGAATGGGTGATGCGCTGGCGGCGGTGGGCACGGCGGCGGCGGTACCCACCGCGTTGAGCGGCCTGGTGGATTTCTCGACCTTCCCTCAGTGGTCGGCTCGCCCCGCCACCCTGCACGGCATGCTCAACACGGTCGTGATAGGGATGTACACCGAGTCACTGCGCCTTCGTCGGCGGGGGCGACATCGCGGACGGGCGCTTGCCCTGTCGTGGCTCGCCCAGGGACTCATGGGCGCATCCGCATGGCTCGGCGGAGAGATGGTCTACAAGCACAAGGTGGGAGTCAGCCACGCAGAGAGCTTCGATGGACCCGAAGATTGGACGGCGGTTCTCGAGGACGCCAGGCTCACCGCGCGTAAACCGCGCCGCGTAGAGCTCGACGGGAAGGGTATCATGCTGTTTCGCCAGCGAGGCCGGGTTTACGCGATCGGGTCCGTCTGCAGCCATGCAGGCGGTCCGCTGGAAAAGGGCAAGATCCGCAACGGATGCGTCACCTGCCCCTGGCACGACTCCGTCTTCGACCTGCGCGACGGAAGCATCGTGCACGGACCCGCGACACAGCCCCAGGCGCGGTTCGAGACGAGGGTGATGAAGGGAAAGATCGAGATCCGGCAGGTGCCGCGGCGGGGCCCGGCGGAGGCGGTTACCCAGAGCTCGACCTCCTGATCGCGGGCCGCGTCCTCGAGGGGTGTACGAGGCGTGGGGCGGGTGTATTATCGTTGGCGGATGGATGCCGCCGCTCGCCCTCCCGATGCAACGCCCGACCCCGAATCCGACAGGCTGTTCGCCCTGCTCTACCACGAGCTTCATCGCCTTGCCGAGCATCACCTCCATCGCGGCGGGTCGGCGCTCACGCTCGGCACCACCACGCTGATCCACGAGGCATACCTCAACATCTCCGCCCGGGACGAAATCGCATTCGATAGCCGGAACCGGTTCCTGGCCTACGCCTCGCGAGCGATGCGCGGTCTCGTGATCGATTACGCCAGGCGCAAGCGCGCGCGAAGGCGCGGCGCCGAATTCGAGATCACCCTGGCCGAGGAACAAGCAGGGCATGGCGGGACGCGGACGGCGGAGGAGCTGACACGCCTGAGCGATGCGCTCGACGAGCTGGGCGCCATGGACGCCGGCCTTGCACAGCTCGTGGACATGCACTTCTTCTGCGGATTTTCCTTTGTCGAGATTGCGTCGGAGCGTGGCGTATCGGAGCGTACCGTCCAGCGCGACTGGCGAAAGGCCAGAATGCTCCTGCATCATCGCCTGGGAGACGAGGGCGCGTCCGGAAGCGCCTGAAGAAGGGTGCCGGCCTGCCGGGTTCGCGGCTGATCATCCCCCGCGCCGATCCTGAGTGCCGCCCGAGCCTTCTCCATTGCCGCTCTACCGCCCGACGTGTCGCCCTTCGCGAGCAGCGCCCTTCCTTCGATGAGCCGGGCCTCCCCAACCCGCGCGCTTTCCCGTTCCGCTATCGAGTCGATCGTCTCGGCCTCGAGCACGCCGCGTGCGATGCCGACCGCCTCGTCCTCCAGTCCCAGCGGAATCCCCGTCTCCGCGGCCATGATCGCCACCGGCCTGAGGAGCTTGCCTCTCTTTCCCTCGAAGTAGCCATTCGCTCTGAGCACGCCCATGAAGGCCGCGTGTGCCGACGCCGTATCGCCGCGGGCCAGCGCCGACCATGCGTCGAGCGCTTCGACGACGGGAAGCTGATCGTCGGTGCCCTTCAGGTGCTCGAAGCCCTGGCTCGCCCGGCGGAACGTCGCAATCGCCGGGCGCGCCTCCGCCATCCGGCCCTCCCGCAGCAGCGCGCGCGCCAGCCCGAACGATCCACGTCCGATCCAGTACCTGTTCGTGTCACTCCGGGCCTGCGAGAGGATCACCCCGAAGTACTTGACCGCGGAGTCGGCGTCGCCCTGGTACAGCGCCGTCTCCGCGTAGTGGATCAGCGCCTGCCACGGCAGCCGGCCCGACGCATCCCCTCGCCCGGCGTGCAGCAGGACGCCGTGGAGGAGTCGCTCCGCTTCCGCCGACCGGCCCAGGCGGAGGAGCTCGAGCGAGTAGTTGTGAACGAGGATGGCTCGACCCATCAGTCCGCTGCGGCCGCTGCCGTCCATCGCGGCGATGGCACGTCGATACATCGCCGCCGCCTCACGCGGCCGGTCCTGGCCGTCCAGTGCCCCGGCCAGGTCGCCGAGAAGATCGGCATACAGCGCGTCCCTGGTTGCGCCCATGCTGTCTTCGATGGCGATCGCGCGGCGGATGGCGGCGAGGTTCTGGTCTCCCTTTCCCGTTTCCTGCGCTAGGTACGACCTCAACTGAAGGCACGCGACCTCGGCGCTAGGATCGGGGTACGCGCGAAGCAGCGAGTCGGCGCCCGCGAAGATGGTCCATCCCTCGTCGAACCGGCCCTGGATCCGGACGTTGTCCGCCTTATTGCAGCGGATCTCTGCCAGCGCCGCTCGGTCACCTCGTGCTACGGCCAGCGATTCCGCCCTGCCGATCAGCTCGCCCCGATATTTCGTGTCGCCGAGCTCACTGTATCTCTGCGACAGCTGAAGGAGCAGGCTGCCGAGTGTGCGAGGGTCGCCGGCGTACTCCCGCTCGAGCACCACGCGGCCGCGGTCGAGGAGGTCCTTCATGGTGATCGCCTTGTCGCCGATCTCCGACATCAGCAGCCGCTGGAACTCCACCTGCGCATCGGCACGCTTCCGCTGCTCGACCGCGCCATCTCTCTGCCGTCTTGCCTCGCCCATCTGCCTCACCGAGAATACGGTCGCGCCGACCAGCCCCGCGACGGCCACGGCGCCGGCCGCGACCGCGAGCCGGTTTCGCCGCAGAAACCTCCTCCCCCGGTATGAGATGGAGTCGGGGCGGGCGGCGACCGGCTCGTGGCGGAAATACCGCTCGAGATCGTCGGCGAAGGCTGCGACGGTCTGATACCGTTCGCCCGGCGCCTTCTTGAGCGCCCTGGCCAGAATGTTGTCCAGATCGCCCAGTCCGATGCGGCTGGGCTCGACGGCAATCAGCGTGCGAAGGGCATCCACAGGAGTCAGGCGACCTTCGGAGGTCGGGTGCCGCCCCGAGAGGAGAAGATAGAGCAGCACGCCCAGCGAATAGACGTCCGTGGCGGTGGTGACCGGGTCGCCGCTCACCTGCTCCGGCGCCGCAAAATCGGGGGTGAACGCGCGCCCCCCCTCGAGCGTCACCGGCGCCCCCTCGGAAGGCTGGGTGGCCAGCAGCTTGGCGATGCCGAAGTCGAGCAGCTTCACCGAGCCGTCGCCGTCCACGAGTATGTTGGACGGCTTGAGATCGCGGTGGACGATGAGATTGGCGTGGGCGTGGCCGACCGCCGAGAGGACTTGGAGGAAGAGACGGATGCGGCCATCGACCGGCACCGACCGCTCCCGGACGAAGGCGTCGATGCGCACTCCGTCTACGTACTCGAGGATCAGGTAGGGCTGGCGGCCGGCAGTCACCCCGGCATCGAACAGCCGTGCAATGCCGGGATGTGCCAGTCGCGCGAGCACCGAGCCTTCCTGCCGGAAGCGCGCCTGTCCCGTCGGGCTCAGGAGACCGAGATTCAAGAACTTGACCGCCGCCCTGCCCTCGAAGCGCCCGTCGCTGCGGTGAGCCAGCCATACGCTCCCCATGCCGCCGCTGCCGAGCGCCCGGTCGATGGTGTACGCACCCACCTCGAGCCCGGCGAGATCGACGTCGACGGGATCGCTGAGGAAGCCGCTTCGGTCGGCCAGCGCTTCGCTGGAGAGCAGCGCCGACACGTCTATCGCAAGTGCCGGCGATTCGGCCGAGAGGTCAGCGAGCCAGCGGCCACGCTCGTCCGGCCCGAGGTCGAGCGCGTGGTCGAGCAACGGCTCGAGCACCTGCCACCGGGTGGGGTCTACCATTCTCCTCAGTCGACCGGCAGCCCGCTCGGCACCCGGCGCGGCACGAGACGCCGGAGGTTACGAGCCGCCGGATCGGTGAGCGCCTTCATGAATTCGCTGACCTCGTCGATCGTCTGCTCGGCGAACACGACTCCATTCAGCAATGTGTCGCGCGTGGCGAGAATGTCCTCGGTCGTAGGGAGCACGGTCCCGCGGAGCGCCGCCTCGAGCTGATCGGCGTTGAACACCCTGAGCTTCGTGTCCGACTCGCTATAGTGATCCACGAACCCCCGGAGGCTCACGATGGCCCCGTCGTGCCCGTACGGCGCGGTAAGCTCGACGTTTCGCAGCGGTGGCGTGCGGAAGGCGTACTTGTCCGCGGCACTGCCCGTCACGCGCATCCGGCCGAAGTCGTCACGGCCGCCGCCGTCTCCCTCCCCCGGCCCGAGCTGAGCCACAGCCACGTTGTGAAACTTGTTGTCGGTGAGTGCGGGGCCGTTGTGGCAGATCGAGCAGCGTGCACTCATGAAATTCTTCGCCCCGATCAATTGCGTCGGCGACAACGCCCTGTCGTTCCCTTCGAGGAACCGGTCCCATGGCGAATCGTTGAATGCGAGTTTCGCGATGTAGAAGCCCGCGATCGCGTTGCTCGCGTGGGCAAAGCTCATCCTGTCGAATCGCTGGCCCGGATACGCCCGCTCGAAGAGCTGACGATAGCGGGGAATCTTGCCGAGCCGCCGCATTAGGCCCTGCCAGATCTCCGGCTCCCGGTCGTCCTGGATGCGGGCAAGCTCGTTCCCCTTGGCACCGCGCATCTCCGCCCGATTGAGTACCGGGAAGAGCGGCAGCGCCGAGAGAGAGCCGAACTCGAACACTCGGGTCATGTCGTAGGTGAGGTGCGGGCCGGCGGGCGTGTGAAACGTTCCCTGATCGTCGCGGACCACCCTGCCATCCCAGAACAGCGGTTGCAGCGAGCCCATGTTGAAGAGCGCAGGCGCGTTTCGTGGAATGAACGTTCCATTGGGATGCAGGCGGGCCGGACCGATGCCGGTTGCACCCTGGCCGACCGACAGGCTTCTGCCGTCACCCGTCGCGAATGCCGGAAGGTGGCAGGTCATGCACGAGATGTCGCGGTTGCCGCTCAGGATCCTGTCGAATGCCAGCGCCTGGCCGAGGCGTACGAGCTCCGGCCGGACGTGCGGAGGACTCTTGAGACGGGTGATACCGCGACCTGCCGTGAGCTGGCGGACCAGAGCGACGAGCGTGTCGTCCACCGGGGGCTTCGGGCCGTGGTTGGCCGACACGACCGGAGGGGCGGTGGTGTCTTCGTCGCTGCACGCGAAAAGTCCCATCAGTGATGCGGATACGGCCAGTGCGCCGATCGCGGCCCTGGTGCGCATGCTCGGCACTCCTTGAGGTGGATTCGGGATCGCTCTACCGTTCAGTAATCGCAAACAGGAGCCAAAACCCGACAGGCCACCCCGACGCCTTACCCCGGCGGCTCCTTCATCACCGAAACCTCGACACGCGACGGGAGCTTGGGTGTGTGCCAGATGCGATGCGTCTGGGAGCGGTAGTCCGACGCTTTCGCCTTGAAGATGTTGGGCACCCACGTCTGGGGGTTGCGATCGTACACCGGAAACCAGGTGCTCTGGATCTGGACCATGATCCGGTGTCCCTTCCTGAACGTGTAGAGCTGCTGGTGCAGGTCTACCGTGAAGGCGAGCGGCACACGGGGTGTGAGCGGTGCCGGCGCCGAGAAGCTCTTGCGGTAGCGTCCGCGCATGATCTCGTGCGCCACCATAAGCTCGTATCCGCCCTGGCGCCAATCGCCGGGAATACTGTCCGGATAGACGTCGATGAGCTTGACGGCCCAGTCCGCGTCTCTTCCGGTGGTCGACGCGAAGATCCTGGCCGCCACGTCGCCGGCGATCAGCACGTCGTCGGCGAGCGGCTCCGACACCCAACTCACGACGTCCGGACGGCCATCCACGAATCGCTGGTCCTGCGTCTCCCACGTGCGCCAATTGGAGCCACGCGGGTCGTACGTCTGCTCCACCGGCCTCGGCCTGTACGGAACCGGATGGGCCGGATCCGAGACGTACTCATCGAACTGCGCCTCGCCGCGGCCGGCCGGTGTAAACGAGAGACTTCCGCCGGCGTGGAGGTAAAGGCTCTGCCGCGTCGTGCGGTCAGTGTCTGGCCACTTGTCGAATGAGCGCCACCGCCTTGCCCCGGCGTCATAGAGGTAGGCGTCGGGCTCCGAAATCCTGCCCTTCCCGTCCAGCCAGTAGGCAAACCAGGGCGCCTCGACGTCCCGCAGGTAAGCTTCGGACGTGCCCGGATCGACAATAGGCATTTTGCGCGAGGGGCGGCGCCACCCACCGTGGTTCCACGGTCCCATGACGAGGAAGTTCCGATGTGCCGTGTCTCCACCTTCCAGTGCACGGTAGGTGGCGAGAGGGCCGAATCGGTCCTCCTGATCCCACCACCCGCCCACCACGAGGGTCGGCACAGCGGGAGATTCCAGCCGGCGTTGCACCGCGCGCGCCTTCCAGTACGCGTCGTAGGCGGGGTGTGCGACGAACGCCTCCCACGTCGGCACGTTCCCGTGGAAGTACTTCGCGTCTACGGTCGAGAGCGGCCCGAGCTTGCGATACCAGTCGTAGGTGTCCCACGTCCCGATCGGAACGTCCTGAGACATGTCCGAGCTCAGCTCCATGCTCCCCGCGTACTCGAAGCCGTAGGAAAGCCGGAATGCGCCCTGATGAAAGAAGTCATCGCCCATCCACGTGTCGGTCATCGGCGCCTGCGGCGATACCGCTTTGACGGCGGGGTGCGGATTGATGCCCGCCATGGTGGCGAGGAAGCCGGGGTACGAGACGCCCATCACGCCGACGCGGCCGTTGTTGTTGCGGATGTTGTGGACCAGCCACTCCACGGTGTCGTAGGCGTCGGTGCTCTCGTCCACACCCGCGCTGTCTGCCGGGTCGTGCAGCGGTCGGTTCATGACGAACTGACCCTCGCTCCCGAAGCGTCCCCGGATGTCCTGGTAGGCAAAGACGTATCCGTCGGCGGCAAGGAACCGGTAGTCCTCCCCGACGGCCGTGTCTCCGGCGATGCCGTATGGCGTTCGGGTGAGGATGATCGCTGCCGAGTCGTGCGTCCCGCTTGGCTCGCACACGCTCGTGTTGAGGCGCACCCCGTCGCGCATGGAGATCTTGAGAAAGCGGCAGGCGAAGGCCGGCAGCGATCGAGACTGTGCTTCCGCCGGTGGTGTGACGGCCGCGGCCAAGAGAGCGACCAGCCCGACGGTACGAAGAGCCGGCAAGAGATTCCTCCGAACTTCAAGCTGAGTGATTGAACCGCAGCACTACCAGTCAGTCGGCTGGTAGTCCTTCAGAAAACTTCCCCAGACGTGCTCGCCCGAGTTGACTCCGGCAATGATCGGGTCAACGATGCGCGCCGCGCCGTCGACGATGTCGAGCGGTGGATGGAAACGGTGCTCGGCGACCTTTCGCGCGGCGATCTCGACCGGATCCTCGTCGGTCACCCAGCCGGTGTCGACGCTGTTCATGTGGATGCCGTCGCCGTGATAATCCGCCGCCGTCGTTCGCGTCATCATGTTCAGCGCGGCCTTGGCCATGTTCGTGTGCGGGTGGCGCGTCGTCTTGAAGTTCCGGTAGAACTGCCCCTCGACCGCCGAGACATTGACGATGTGCTTGTCTCGCCCGGGCGTGCGGAGCATCAACGGCTTGAGGCGGGCGTTCAGGATGAACGGGGCGACGGCGTTGACGAGATGAACCTCCAGCAGCTCGACCGCCGGGACATCGGCCATCAGCATCCGCCAGGAGTTCGACTCTCGCAGGTCCACCTGCTGCAGATCCTGATCGACCCGGCCCTCGGGAAAGAGATGCCTCCTCGACCGCTGCTCCTCGGTCAGCAGCGGAACCTGCGACAGCTCCGCCGAATGAGCCAGCCCCGCGAGGCTCGGAAGCCGTCGCTCGAACGCCACCGGAGCTGCCGCGGTACCGTCGAGATGCACATGGGCGCCGCGCCACCCCTCGTAGGAGCCGAGCAGCCTGCGCGTCTGCTCCGGCATGTGCTGCAGCGTCGTGGTCTCGCGCGCCATCATGTGCTCGTAGAAGTCCGGAGGCCGGCGCACGGTCTGGCAGGCGTTGTTGATGATGAAGTCGAGGCGGTCGCGGCCGGTAAGCAGCTCCCGGCAGAACGCTTCCACGCTCGGCGTGTGCCGAAGATCGAGCCCGAAGATCTCGAGGCGATGTCCCCACTCCTCGAAGTCGGGCTCTTCGGCGTAGCGGGACGCAGAATCGCGGGGAAAACGCGTCGTGACGATGAGGTGTGCCCCGCTCCGCAACAGCTTGATCCCGGCCTGATATCCGATCTTCACTCGGCCGCCGGTCAGAAGCGCCACCCGGCCACGCAGATCGGCCAGCTCGGTGCGTTTGGCGAAATTGAACGCGGCGCAGGGCGGGCACATCTGGTCGTAGAAGTGGTGGATATCCGCTACTTCTGCTTGCAGACGTAGCAGTGCTGCGGCTCGAGCCGCTCCCGGAAGTCAGGATCGCCCTCTACCTCCCGCTGCTCGAAGTCCTCCGGAGGAAAGACATTCGGGCTCATGTACACCGGCTTCCTGCGCAGCGCCCTGATTCCGGTCTGATCGAGCACCGTGTCTTCGCGCTTGACCCTCTCCGCCTTGCGCCGGCGGATGCTGGCGCGCACGAGTTGCCTGCGCGCACTGACATCGGGCGCGAACACGTGGCCGGCTGCCTGCAGCAGGCGCTGCTGATCGTCCGCGGGCGCCTGCGACAGAAGTCCCCGGTCGGTAACGATGGATTCGAGCAGCTCCGTGGCGGCGCGGAGGCGGTCGAGAAACCCGGCGTCGGCGCCCTCGTTCCGGCGCGTTATGGATGGGTTGATCATGGCGCGAAGGATAATTCTCGGTGGTAACTGGTGCACGTTGAGGATCCGCCGCATCCCGAGTCGTTAGGTGCTCTGGTGCGGCAGCGGAGGGTGACCGCCTTTGCCACTTGTGAAGGCATGTAGGTCCAAGGCATGAGATCAATCAGAGCGTGTGGCAACACTAGCCCGTTGAGCCGCATCCCACTCCAGCTGTAAGCCTAGCGCTTCCACCCAGCGTGCGATATACGGCATGTCCAACTCGGTCTGCCTGATCCGAAGAATCCCAGCGGCATCCTCGATCTGTCGCGTTGATTCCCCGAGTTTCGCCCACTCGAGCTTTGCCACTAAGAGGTCCTCGGCAGTCGCGACATAGAGCCGGATGCCATCGAGGGCAATCGGCACTCGCCTCTCAAACTCTGTGTGGCTGAAGGGTCGTGAACGCCTGATGATCAGGTCGATTTTCCAGCCTGTTTCAAGGTCCACGATGTTGAACTGGGATTCTCGTGCACAAGCGTCCAGCGCAGACTGTTCGTTTACGTAGTATTCAGTAGCCGGCAACAACGCGACGAGACGTCGCAGCTGGTGGGAAGTTGGGGCGACTACCAGATCAATGTCCTGGGTGGCGCGAGGTGAACCGTGGTAGGAGCTGGCAAAGGACCCGGTGAGCATGTACGGAATGCCGACCTCATCGAGTGCGTCGACAATCCGATGAAGGACCTGCTGGAACGTCACGTGAATGGTTCGACTTGACCCGAGGCAAGCGATCCAAAACGTACGAGCTCGGCGTGCAGCCGGTGCTCCGACCAATCCGGATATTGCGTCCGCAGCCGTAAGAGGGCGAGCTCCCGGGCAATGAGGCTCATGTGGAAGGCCAGCTCCAGTCGAGCGGTTCCGCCAAGCCGTCTGTGGATGCTGGCCTGAATCTCGGCTGCTTGCCCTGTGGTATCGTTCACTGAGCGGCTCCTCATTTCCGGCGGGAACAGTATGCGCTTCGCCCCTGATGATCTGCCGGCGCTCGCTTGAGAAACCTAGTTGCGTGGACAGGTTCTTCAAGCGGGCCCACTGCGTGCTTTACTGTCCTCTAGGCACCATCACTTTAGGCCGAGCCGGCTCGCCGAGGTCAACGCCACGACTTTCCTCCCCTGCCCCTCCAGCACTCTCCTTCCCCCCTCCTCCCGATCCACGACCGCCAGCACTCCCAGCACGAGTCCGCCTGCCGCTTCAACCGCCGAGATTGCCCGTTCCGCCGAGCCTCCCGTCGTGATCACATCCTCCACCACCACAACGTCGTCCCCTTCTCTGAAATTCCCCTCGATCTGCCGGCCCATGCCGTGCGCCTTCGCCTCCTTGCGAACGCTGAACGCATCGACCTCGAGATCGGTACCATGGCTTGCGGCCGCAACCGCGTACGCCACCGGGTCGGCACCCATCGTCAGGCCGCCAACCGCCCTGGGACGCCACCCGGCCTCGCGGATTGCGGCCAGCCCCAGGCCCCCGATAAGCACCATCCCCTCGGCGCTCATGGTGGTAAGTCGGCAGTCTATGTAATAGGAAGAACGCTGCCCAGAGGACAGCACGAAGTCTCCACGCCGAACCGACCGCTCGAGCAGGAGCCGCCGGAGCGCGTCGGCGGGGTTCACTTCCGGAAGAGCGACGAGAGGAACCCTTTCCGGGTTCCCTCGGAGCGGACCGCAGTGCAGAACTCCGAGGCGAATTCGTCCACCGTCTTGGAACGCTTGGAAAGATCGCGCTCCAGACCGCGCATCACCGACGCCTCGATTGTGGGGCTGAACCTGACACCCTTGGCTGCCTGGTTGAGTGAAACCGGCGATTGCGTTAGTAGTTGCTGAAACAACTCCCTTGGGCTCTTGCCGGTAAACGGGAGCTCCTGCGTCAGCAGATAGTACGTAATCGTCGCCAGGCTATAGACATCGGCCTGCTCGTTGACCAGCTCGCCGCTCAACGTCTCGGGAGCCACGTATTGGAGTGTTCCCACGAAAAAGCCGGCCCGGGTCAGGCGCTCGTCCGACTTGAGCTCGGAATCCCGGGCGATGCCGAAGTCGAGCAGTTTGGCGGTCTGCGTGGCCGGATCGTACATGATATTGGCGGGTTTGAGATCTCGATGGATGATGCCCGCCTTGTGCGCGACACCCAGGGCGGCGCCGAGCTGCTCGACGATCGTGGCAACCAGTGGCGGGGCCAGCTTGCCCGATCGGCTGACGAACTCGGCTAGCGGCTCGCCCTTGGCCCATTCGAGAGCCAGGTAGTGCAATCCGTCGGCATCGCCGTAGTCGTATGTCTCGACGATGTGGGGATGATGGACCCGCGAGCCGTACTCCGCCTCGCGCAGAAACCGTTTCACCGCGATCGGATCCTGCGCCAGCCGCTGCCTCAGGATCTTTACCGCGGCGGTGCCGCGCTCCGGGTGATCGGCGCAGTACACCGTCGCCGTGCCACCCTCGCCGATGTACTTCGCGAGGTGGTAGCCCGCCACTGTTCGACCGACCAGATTGTCCGCGTTCATGGATCGCCAAGCTACTGCTTGACGCCCGTCGCTCGCAACCACTAACCTTACGCCGGCCTGCAATCCTGCGGGTCATGCGGCATGCGGCTCAGCCGGGAAGGCCTCGATGCATCGGCTCCTCCTTTCATCCGTTTTCCTCGGCGCCGCGTTGGGTTGCGGCAACTGGAAGCGCGTCGGCACGCAATCCCAGCCGGCACCCTCCGAGACGCTGACGCGGATCTTCAACTCCACGCAGTTTTATCAGAAGCTCGGGCGCCTGGCGGCGGCCGAGCCGCTTCCGTTTGTCGGTACCGTCGCCTTCGCCGCGGGTCCGGCCGATTCGGTGATCGCGATCATCGGTCTCTCGCTCGAAAATCGGGCTCTCGCCTTTCAGCGCGAAGGCAACGTCTTCGCCGCCAGATACCGGGTTGCGCTGTCGCTGCAGCGCGAAGGCGCACCGCCGGTCGATCTCTCTCGGGAGGAGTCGGTTCGCGTCGCGGCCTTTCAGGAGACGCTTCGGAGCGACGAGAGCATTCTCTTCCAGCAGGTGCTCCGCATCGTTCCTGGCGACTATAAGGTGAACGTCTCCGTCCGCGATGTGGGGTCTACCTCCGAGAGCCATGCCACCGGCGCCTACACGGCGCCGCACTTCGGAAAGGCCAGCTACACGGCGCCCGTGCTGGCATACCAGGCGACCGGGCGGGGAAGCCTGAGCGACCCGCTCTCTCTCGTGCTCAACCCGCGGGGAGCCGTCGGCTACGGCAGCGACACGCTGCTCGCCTTTATCGAAGGCTACGATTTCGGCGGTCCCACCACCGTGCCCTTTCAGGTATTCGACGAGCAGGAGCACTCGATCTACAGCGATTCGCTGCGCTTCCGCGGGGGACGCGCCGTCGAGAGCCAGGTCGTGCGCCTTTCGCCGGACAGCGTCTCCCTCGGCGAGCTCAAGCTGGTCGTCGGAAGCGGCGCGCAGGAGAAGAGCACATCCGCGCTCGTGTCATTCACCCAGGCATGGGTGGTGACCAACTTTGACGAGATGCTCGACCTGCTGCGCTACTTCGGCCATGACGCGAAGATCAACGCCATGAGGAAAGCGCCCGAATCGGAGCGCGCCCGACTCTGGCGGGAGTTCTACGCGGAGACCGATCCGAATACCGTGACGCCGGAAAACGAGGCGCTGAACCAGTACTTCAGCCGGGTAAACCAGGCCAACCAGCTGTTCACCGACGAAGGCGTGCCGGGCTGGCGCACCGACCGCGGCGAGGTCCTCATCAATTTCGGCAGCCCCGACGAGAGCATAGAGAGCACGCCTGGAGCCGGGAACCGGATCGTGCGGTGGACGTATCTGGATCTGCGACTGGTCCTCTTCTTCCAGGATGAGACCGGCTTCGGACGTCTCAGGCTCGCAACCAGCTCGCGCGCCGAGTACGAGAGGGTGTCGGCGAGGTTGAGGAAGAAATAGGGAAGTGAGCGAACGCCCGCGCCTCTTCCTGCTCGACGGGTACGCGCTCATCTATCGTGCCTTCTTCGCGATGATCTCTCGCCCGCTCCGCACCACTAAGGGCGAGAACACATCGGCGGCGTGGGGTGTCGTGAACTTCCTTCTCCGGCTCCGCGAGAAATACGGGCCGGAGTACGTCGCCTGGGTCAACGATGCCGGCAGCTCCTTCCGCGAACAACGTTACCCTGACTACAAGTCCACCCGCGAGAAGCTCGACGAAGAGCTTCAGGCCGACTTCGACCGCTCCGTCGAGCGGATCAGGGAGCTGCTTGCCGCCTTTCGCATTCCTCTCGTAACCGTCCAGGGCTACGAGGCGGATGATGTCATCGCGACGCTCGCCACCCAGGCGGCCGCGCGCGATCTGGATTCGGTCATCGTCTCGGGCGACAAAGACTTCTACCAGCTCATCGCGCCCCGCGTCGCGCTTCTCAATCCCGGCAGGGGCGGGCCCGCCGGCGTCGAAGAGACCTGGGTGGATGAGCGCAATGCCTCCGAGCGGCTGGGGGTCGGCCCGGCTCAGGTGGTGGACTACCTCGCGCTGGTGGGGGACTCGAGCGATAACATTCCCGGCGTCAAAGGCGTGGGCGAGAAGGGAGCGCAAAAACTTCTCACCGAGTACGGCACTCTCGAAACGATTCTTGCCCGTGCCGGTGAGATCACCGCCAAGCGCACCCGGGAAGCGCTGCTGGCGGGCGCGGACAACGCGCGGCTGTCGAAGGAGCTGGTCACCATCAAGCGCGACGTTCCCGTCGAGCTGAACCTCGAAGCGATGCGTGTCGGTGAGCCCGATTTCGACACGCTACGCCGGATCCTCACCGAGCTGGAGTTCTTCTCACTGGCGAGGAAGCTTCAAGGGCAGGGCGAGGCGCCGGAGCCGGCAGGCGAAGGTGATGTGTCGCAACTCCCGCCCACCGAAAACGCCGGGGGACCACAGGCCGGCGCACCGGCTGCGGCCTCCGACCCGCGACCCGCGGCTGAAGTCATCACCGTCGACGACCCGGCCGATCTGCCGGACCTCGTCGCACGGCTCCGCGTCGCTCCGATCGTCGGGCTCGACGTCGAGGGATCGTCGGTCGAGCCGCACGACGCCGATCTCATCGGGATTTCGATTGCCGCCAGTCCCTCCGAGATCTGGTACATCCCGTTCTCACACCGCCACCGCTTCGCCGGTGAGCTCGGCCTCACCGAAACTGGCACGGCGCCGCCCGAAGTGAAGAACCTGCCGGCGATCACCACGCCGGCGGCCGCGCCGCTCCGCGAACTGCTGGAGGACCCGGCGGTCCTCAAGGCCGGGTACAACATCAAGTACGACTGGCAGGTGCTGCGCGGGGCAGGGGTCGAGTTGCGCGGCGTGGCGTACGACTCCATGCTCACGAGCTTTGTGCTCGATCCCGGTCGCCGGTCGCACGCCATCGACACGCTCAGCCTCGAGCACCTGGGGCGCTCGATGCGCACGTACGAGGATGTGACGGGGCGGGGCAAGTCGCGGATCCCGTTCGCCGAGGTGAGCGTCGCCGACGCCTCCGCGTATTGCGGCTGCGGCAGCGGCACCGTGCTCGCCCTTCGCGAGTTCTTCGCTCCGTCACTCGAGGAGATGCAGGTCGCGCCGCTGCTTCGCGACATCGAGCTGCCGCTGGTCGAGGTGCTGGTGGACATGGAGTGGAAAGGGATCGCGATCGACGACGAGGTCTTCTCCCGCCTCGGTGCCGAGCTCGGCGCCGACATGAAGCGGTTGGAGGGAGAGATCGCCGCCGTGGCCGGTGAGGAGCTCAACCTGAATTCGCCGAGGCAGCTTGCCACCGTTCTCTTCGAGCGGCAGCAGCTTCCGGTCCTCAAGCGCACCAAGACCGGTCCCTCGACCGATGCCGACGTCCTCGAACAGCTCGCCGCGGATGGGCATGAGCTGCCGGGCCTCATTCTCAAATACCGCGAGCTGCAGAAGCTCAAGAGCACCTACGTCGATACGCTGCCGGGGCGGGTGAATCGTAAGACAGGACGCATCCACACCAGCTTCAATCAGACCGGGGCCGCCACCGGACGACTCAGCTCGTCCGAACCCAACCTGCAGAACATCCCGATCAGAACCGAGCGCGGCGAGGCGATCCGTCGGGGTTTCGTGCCGGGCCCGGGTTCGGTGTTCCTCGTCGCCGACTACTCGCAGATCGAGCTCCGCCTCATGGCGCATCTGTCGGGCGACCCGGCCTTCATCGAGGCCTTTCGGCAGGGCGGCGACATCCACCGGCAAACGGCCGCGCTCATCTTCGGCGTGCCCGTCGAGGCCGTGACGCCGGAGATGCGGGCCCGCGCCAAGACCATCAACTTCGCCACCATTTACGGCCAGGGGCCGTTCGCGCTGGCCCGGCAGCTCGGCATCTCCCAGGACGAAGCCAAGGCCTTTATCTCGGCCTACTTCGAGCGCTTCGCCGGAGTGCGGGCCTTCCTCACCGCGCAGGTCGAGCTGGCCCGCAGTCAGGGCTACGTCGAGACGATCTTCAAGCGGCGGCGATACATCCCTGAGATCAAGGAGCGCAACTTCAACATGCGCGCGTTCGGCGAGCGCCTGGCCCAGAATTCACCTCTCCAGGGCTCCGCCGCCGACCTCATCAAGCTGGCCATGGTGCGAATTCATCGCGCCCTCCGCGACGGCGCGCTCCAGAGCCGGATGCTCCTGCAGGTACACGACGAGCTGATCTTCGAGGTGCCTGAGGCAGAGGTCGAAACCATGGCTCCGCTCGTCCGTACCAGTATGGAACAGGCGGCAAATTTGCGGGTGCCGCTGGTGGTGGATGTAGGAACGGGCCCCAACTGGCTGGACGCGAAGCGGTGAGCGTCGATGACAGAGCGGTTTCTCTGTAGCGATCCACTGGCCGGCGACATGACCTTCGCCGACGTCGAGTCGATTCTCGATGCCCTCGAGGCGGCCCTGGTTACGGCCGACACCCCGCTCTTCGACTCGGTGCGACAGAGCTGGCAGCCCGTGGGGCTGCACCCCGAGGTGAGAGCCGCCTGGGAGCTTCGGGAGCGCTACCGTCCCCAGGGCGGCTCGCGGCTCGTGCTCCCAGCCCTTCCCGCGCGGCTTGCGATCGACGGCGACGAGATGGCCCTCCGGCGTGCCGCCTATTCGCGCGTCCGCGGCCGCGAGGTCACCAATGGAGAAGATGACAAACCGGCAAGGAAACGAAGCCTCATCGCCGCGGGCGGGCTGCTCGCCGTCGCTCTGCTCGCATTCGTGGGATGGGTGATCGTGACGTTCGCGGTGAGACTGGGACGGTTTGCTGGAGAGATGGTTGTGAAACGGTGAACGGAGAAGGGAGAACGGGAACAGCGACTCGTCTACCCGTTCTCCGTTCTCCGTTCCCCGTTCTCCGTTCTCCTCACTCCTGGCCACCAGTTCCACCGGCCCATGGCCTGCATGAACGCGGGCACCAGCACCATACGGATCACCGTCGCATCCAGCAGCACCGCCACCGCCAGGCCAAAGCCCAGGAGCTGCATCGCGAGCACCTCGGCAAAGGCGAAGATGCCGAACACCAGGATCATGATGAGCGCGGCGGAGGTGATGACCGACGCCGTGGCGCTCAGGCCTTCCATCGTGGCCTGCGTATTCCTTCCCGTGCGGTCATACGCCTCCTTGATGCGGCTGAGCAGAAACACCTCGTAGTCCATGCTCAGCCCGAACACCACGGCAAATACCAGTACGGGAACCGCGACGAAGATGGCCGACGTGGGCCCGTCGAGCCCGAAGATCTGCGATCCCATTCCATGCTGGAACACCAGAACGATGAGCCCGAAGGTGGCGCCCACCGAGAGGGTGTTCATGATGATCGCCTTGATCGGAACCAGCACGGACTTGAAGGCAAGGGCCAGCATGACACCGGTTGCCGCGAGGATGAGCACCACGAGCAGCGGAAACCTCGCAAGCAGATCCTCCTGAAAGTCCAGCGCCGCGGCTGAATAGCCCCCGACGCTGACCGTCATGCCCCTGGTACCGCGGAGGCCGGCGTGTGCCAGCCTCCGCGCCCGCAAGACGACATCGGTTGCCGTAGTCAGAGAGGTGGTGTCGGTGAGGATCACGTCCATCAGCGTCAGCCGTCTGTCGCGGCTGAGGTAGGCGTCGAGGAAGTCGCCGTACCTGGCGTGCGCCGCCTCGAGGTCGCTGTAGAGCACCGAGTAGCCTAGCAGTGAGCCATGCGGCTCCACGTCGACGAGGCTCCGCACCTCACGCACGCGTGGATCGGCTCGGAGCGAATCGCGGAGCGTCATGAGTCCGCGAAGCGACGTTGCTTCCACCGCGCTGCGCCCCTGGGGAAGCTGCACCAGCACGCGTAACGGCTGGATGAATCCGGCGACGCCCATGCGGGAGAGTGCGTCGATTCCCTCGCCCGCCTCGGTTTCCGTCGGCCACCAGTGCCGGGACGGCAGCCCGATCTTGATCCAGAAGAGCGGCAGGGTCAGCACCGCGATCACCGCGCCGCCGTAGATGAGTGCCCGCGCCGGGTGGCGGCTCAGCGTGCGGGCCCACTTTTCCCAGATCTGGGGAGAGTGATACCAGGCCAGGCGCCGTGCGAGCCATTTGGGTCGGTCGATGTCGCGGCCGATGATGGCGAGCAGGGCAGGGAGGAGCGTGATGGAGAGCAACACCGCAACCGCCACCACGATGAGTCCGCCGAGCCCTACGCTCCGGGTCTCGATGAGCGGGGTCAGCAGCAGGGCGCCGAATCCCACGACCACCGTGAGGCCTGACGTGATCACCGCGCGGCCGGCCGTGCGCAGCGTACTCATTGCCGCCTCGCGGCGCCGGAGTCCCCGAGCCGTCTCCTCCCGGAAGCGGGTGACCACCAGCAGTGAATAGTCGATGCCGACGCCGAGCCCGATCATCGTGGTCATGTTGAGCACGAACACCGACATCGGCGTATAGCGGGCGATCACGCCGATGATGGTGAGGGAGATAGCGATGGCGAGTACGCCGACGACGAGTGGCAGGAGTGCCGCCACGAGGGCGCCAAAGGCGAGAATGAGGACCAGGAGGGTCAGCGGAAGCAGCCGTTGCTCGGCCTCTGCGCTGTCCCGGGCGACGACCGTCCTGACGTCGAGGTCGAGCGGGGCGCGCCCTGTCACTCTCGCCTGGATCCCGGCCGCCTGGGGTATTCCCGCCAGCGTCTGATGCACCAACTGTCGCACGGGAACAACAAGGGAGCCGGCGCTATCGCCCCTAGTTGCTTCTAGCGCAACGAGAAAGAAAGTGGCACGTCTATCGCGCCGCAGGAACGTCGAATCGCCGGTTCCCGGCCAGGAAACCACTCCCCGCACGTAGCGCTGGCGGGCCACCGCGGCCAGGAGGCTGTCGAGCGCCAGACGCGGGCCGGGGTCGTCGAACGATCCACGGCTCTCCAGGGTAACGGCAAAGAATTCACCGATCGGACGGCCGAAGCGGGTGTTGAGGAGGTCTTCGGTGCGGGAGGCTTCCGTTTCCTGCTCGCTCCCTCCACGGATATTGAGCAACCCCGGAGTCGCGGGAGCGCGTACCATGGCCACCGCGCCGACTATTGCCCACACGACAAGAACGACCCATCGCCGGCGCACCAACGCCCGGGCGAATCGATCTATCAGCTTCAGCGGCTCCTCCGGATCTTTGGCGCCGCCGTGGTCCAATTTCAAGTCGAAGGCGCAGGTGGCAACATCTTAGATGGCCCCGCCGCCCGGCGCCAGCCGGGGTTCTGGCGGGTCCCCACTCGAGAGGCTCATATTCAGGTATGATGCGTCGCTATCTGCTTCCCTTCGTGACGCTGGGACTGCTCGGCGTCGTGATCGGCGATCGCCTCGCCGATGCACGACGCCGGGCCGCGCCCGTCGAGACGGCCAACGAGACCATCTCGGCTACGCACTCCCTCGACACCGACCCCACGGATCGCCCGATCGCACGCGGACGCGCGAAGCCATCGAGGCGGCCGGCGGTCGATCGCGTCGCCCGGCTCGCCATCCGGCAGCAGCTTACCCGCGAGGCCGGTTCCACCTATCTCGATTCGCTCATGCTGAGCACCGATTCGGTGGTGCGCCGCTGGCCCGATCGGGCGGGGGCCCCCATTCGCGTCGCCATCATCGAAGGCGGGGCGCCGGGATACACTCCCCGCATGAAGGAATTCGTCGACGAGTCGCTCGAGCGGTGGGAGGCACTCGGCATCGGCGTGCGGTTCGACGTGGTTCGCGACACCAGCGATGCCGACGTCACCGTGCACTGGATCGACCGGTTCGACTTCGACCGCGCCGGCCAGACCGACCTGACCTGGGATCAGGCCGGCCATGTGCGCCGCGCGGTTATCTCTCTCGCGCTCCGCACCAGCACCGGGATCCCGTTCCCCGATAATGCGCTCCTCGCCGTCGCCGTTCACGAGGCGGGACACGCCCTCGGCCTTCCTCACTCCTCCGATTCGAACGATGTGATGTTCCCCGCAACGCGCACCAGCATACTGAGCGAGCGCGACCGGAGAACGGCATCGGTCCTCTATCGCCTGCCCCCGGGCCCGGTGCGCGACGTGCTCGCCGACGGCAGGTAGCCGGCAATTCCACCGTCTCTCGGGCGACCCTGGCTGACGGTCGCCATCGCACTGATGATCGCAGCTCCCGCAGCTTCGCAGTCGGTCGCACAGGTTGACGACGCGGTTCGCGGCGGCATCGAGCGCGGCATCTACCCCGGCGCCGTGGTGGTCATCGGGCGCCGCGACTCCCTGATCTACGCCCGCGGCTACGGACATCTTACCTGGAGCCCCGCCTCGCCGATCCCCAGTCCCGACTCTACCATCTGGGACCTCGCCTCGATCACCAAGATCGTCTCAACCATGAGCGCCGCGATGCGGCTGGTGGACCAGGGAAAGCTGGACCTGCATGCTCCAGTCGGGCGGTACCTGCCGCGCTTCTCCGGCGGACTCAAGAAGCAGGTGACGGTACAGATGCTCCTGGACCACACGAGCGGACTCAAGAGCTACATCCCCATCTACCAGAAGGCGCGGGGACGAAGGGCCAAGGCCCTCGATATCCTCTACGCTCAGCCGTTGCTCCGCCCTCCCGGCGACTTGGCCGTGTACAGCGATCTCAACGCACTCTTGCTCGGCCTCATCGTGGAGAAGGTCGCCGGCACGTCGATCGATCATTTTGCCGCGCGTGAGATCTTTCAACCCCTCGGTATGCGCGAGACGATGTTCAAGCCGCCGAAACGGCTCCTCAAGCGCATCGCTCCCACCGGGATCTGGCACGGGCAGCCCGTGGCTGGAGAGGTTAACGACCAGAATGCCGTCGCCTTCGGCGGCGTAGCCGGTCACGCGGGTCTTTTTTCGACCGGCACCGATCTGGCGCGATACGCGCAGATCTGGCTCCGAGGGGGCATGGGACCCGACGGCCGCTGGGTCCGGTCTCAGACGATGGCCGGCTTCCTCGCCCGCGGCACCAATACCGGGTCCCGCCTTCTGGGCTGGGACACGCGCGAGCGAGTCGACGGTGAGCCCAGCGTCTTCGGCGACCTGACCAGCGATGCCGCCTATGGGCACACCGGCTTTACCGGCACGCTGCTCTGGATCGACCCTACGCGCGATCTCTTTCTCATCTTCCTCACCAACCGGACCTTCGATCCCCGCGTCGCGGAATCGGCGAAGGAGCTGAAGACGGTCCGGGCGGCGGTATCGGACGCCGCGGTGCGGCTGGTGCCGCATTTCTGCGGTCAGGAGCTGGTCTCGAAGTGCTGAGTCATTAGCTTGAAGGCATGACCACCGAGACCCCCACCCCGACCGCCGCGCCATCGCCGGATTTGATCCGGAAGGCGCTTCGCGCGGTCAAAGATCCGGAGCTCAATCTCAACATCATGGACATCGGACTCGTGTACGATGTGGAGGTGAGCGAGCATGGCCAGGTGCATGTGAAGATGACGCTCACCTCGCCCGGCTGCCCGGCCGGCACCGAGATCATCGATGACGTGAAGCGCGTGGTCACGGACCTGGACGGCGTGAGCGGCGTGGAGGTCGAGCTGGTGTGGGATCCGTACTGGACTCCCGAGAAAATGGACCCTCGCGTGAGGGCGTTCCTGGGGTTCTAGGCCGCTGCCGATTCTCGCCCGCTCAAGTCGTTGCTGGAGACGGGGCGGGCGCTGAGCTTCCCACCGATACAGGGCGGTCCGGAGCCCGCAATGCGTCGAGCAGCTCACCGCCGATGGTGGCGAGCTGCCAGCGGCGGAGCCCGGGCACAGAGGCCATATCGTCGACGCTCGCGGGGTTCGCCCGGGCCACCGCCTCGAGGGTCCCGTTCGGGCAGAGCACACCCGGCGCCAGCTCCAGCTCTGTGGCCAGGCGATTGCGCGCCGTCTTCAATCGTTCGAGCCTCGACTCGAAGGTGGCGTCGTGCGCACGTCTCGTGGCACGCGGAATCCGGGGCCAGTCTCGCTCCGGTGTCTCGAGCCCGCGCTGCACGGCGCCGAGGATTTCTCGCCCGCGCCGCTCCGCTTGGTCGCCGCCGATCCCGGGAATCGCCTTGAGCGCCTCGAGGTCCGTTGGTGGCGTCCGTGCCATCGCGAGCATCGGGTCGCTGTTGAGGATGCGGAACGTCGCCTTGTCGGCCCGCTGAGCCACGCCATCCCTCCACTCGTAGAGCTCCCGGAGCACCGCCAAGTCGCGTCCACGAAGCGCCTTGGCACCCTTCATCCGCAGAAACGCCGGCTCGTCTCCATCGGGCGGCGTGTATCGCGTGCCTGCCAGCAGCTCGAACTCCTCCTCGGCCCAGCTCAGCCTGCCACGCTCCTCCAGTTGCCCGCGGAGGATGTCGCGCAGCTCCGGCAGATGATGAGTGTCGGCAGCGGCGTAGTCGAGCATACCCTGCGAGAGGGGCCGGGCCGACCAATCGGCGCGCTGAAAACGCTTGTCGAGACGCACGCCGAGGTATCGCTCGAGGAGCGCGGCGAGCCCGACGCCGGGCTCGTTGAGAAGCTGCGCCGCGATCCGTGTGTCGAAGAGGTTGTTGGTGCGGAGACCGTATTCGCGATCAAGGAGGCGAAGATCGTAATCGGCGTCGTGGAAGACGATCTCGATTGCCGGGTCGGCCAGTATGCTCGCAAGGGAGCTCAGTCCCCCGACGGCAAGAGGATCGACCACCGCGGTCTCGTGGCGCGAGGAGATCTGCAGCAGGTAGACGCGGTCGCGGTAGCGGTGGAAGCTGGCAGCCTCCGTGTCCACGGCCAGCAACGGCTCGGACGCGAGCCGGAGCAATAGCTCATCGAGATCCGAAGCGGCTTCGATCAGCGGCACCGGCTGCTCAATCGGGCTTTCCGACGAGCTCGAGGCCGGCGGCGATTTCATCGAACGCCTTGGAGAGTGCCTTGTAGAACTCAGCGTCGGGCTGTGGCGTGCCGCCCATGGTGGCATCCATCTGGAGCTTGCGCGCGAGACGAGCGGCGTGGCGGATGTAGTCGGTAGGTGGCTTCATGTCGAGTCTCGGGTCGCGGGCTACGAGTCTGAACTAACCAGCATCACAGGGCTGTAGTATATCTACTTGGACTCCATGTGGCGGCGTTGACCCGCGACCCTCGACCCCAGACCCGTGACCTCCATCGACCTC
Source organism: Gemmatimonadales bacterium (assembly GCA_038240975.1). GTDB lineage: Bacteria > Gemmatimonadota > Gemmatimonadetes > Gemmatimonadales > GWC2-71-9 > CAVVWJ01. The sequence continues at coordinate 846 of JBBRGF010000004.1, read as the reverse complement.
ACCGTCTACCCCGACGAATGCGACGCCTTCGGTCATCTCAACCAGGCGTCCTTTCTGAGTCTCTTCGAGCGCGCGAGATGGGAAACGCTTGCGCGCGGGCCGGGAATGGACGTCTTCACCCGCGCGGGCGCCTGGCCCGCGGTGCGGAAAGCGGTCATCGACTATCATGCCGCGGCGTTCCCCGGCGATGTGCTCCGTTTCGAGCAGACGCTGACCCACCTGGGACGCACCAGCTTCACCATGCGCCAAACCGCTCGGCGCCCGAGCGACGACACACTCGTCGCGACGGCTGAGTTCATTTTCGTCTGTATCGGCCGCGAAGGCCGGCCCGTTCCGGTGTCGGCGGAGTTCGGGTCGTTCATGCGGACGCGCCGGGCCGACGTGGACGATGTGCAGTGATGGTGGTCAACCTCGACAGTCTGCCACCAGGTTCCTCAAGCAATCGACCCTCCATGGTCTGGGCCGTGGAGGGTCGTCTACGTTGGGGCAGCCTGCCACCGTCGGGTTACCGCTGCGGCCTTCCCGGCGGCGTGTCGCTACCGAACACCTCGCGGTTCTTCTCGACGAAGGCGACCTGCGCGGGTGGGACGTCTTCTTCCGGAAAGATGGCGGTCACCGGGCACTCGGGCTCGCATGCCCCGCAGTCGATGCACTCATCGGGGTGGATGTAGAGCTGGTCTTCGCCCTCGTAGATGCAGTCCACCGGACAGACGTCTACACAGCCCCGATCCTTTACCCCGATGCACGCCTCGGCGATCACATACGTCATTGCTACGACCCCTCCGGGGAAGGTCTACCGTGAAGCGGCGCGCCTCATTCGGCGCTCCTGCGAGTAGGTATACGAAA
>JBBRGF010000003.1:0-40275 GCA_038240975.1 Gemmatimonadales bacterium | reverse complement strand
CGGGGAGCGAACTGGTAACCAAAGACGTCGAGCGTGAAGAAGTTCACTTGATTGGTGTCGTGGGTATCGGTCGAATGCCGTGTCGGCTGCGAATCAGAGGTGTTGTTGTGCAAGATGTCGAAGACGTAATGCGACTCATGTTCGTGGGCGCCGATGATCCGGGCGTTGAGTGCACATGGTTTAACACCATGGTGTAGGCGCTCACGCCCTTCTTCAACCGAAGTACTTGCTGGAATCACGGGTGGGCACACTTGGTGGGGCTCGTCGCTCGTGGTCGAGCTAACGGATTGCTCCGTCTACTACACGCAAGGGCTTGTCGAGTCGATTACCGCCGAGCTGAAGGTCGGAAAAAGCGAGGTCGTGTGCGAGCAGGGCAGCTGATCAAAGTGAGCAAGAACAACGACGGCATCGTCACTAAGGATGTGCTCACTAAGCAGTGGACCGATTGGGTCGACTACTGGGCGGTCGACTTCAACTACGAGAGCCGCCGCGAGATCATCAAAGTCGCGAAGAACCTCGGCGTTGAGGGAGGCCTGCCGGGTATCGCCGACGTCAACGAGTTCATCGAATTCGAGGAGCGTTGGACCGGAAGCTACATCTTCCAGAATGAGTGGCAGGGCTTCCGGACGAGAAAAAAGATCGCGAGCTCGAAATGACAAGCGCGTCGCATGCGTACCAGAAGGCAGGTCACTACGTCGTCGCCGTCAAGGTCATCGACATCTTCGGGAACGACACGATGGCGTTAACGCCCGTAACTGTCGGGTGACATCTGCCGCAGTGTGTACTCCGGTGTGTATTCAGTCCCTTTTCATCGGACTTTGGCGGCTAAGACTCCGGGCAGATCGCGCCGTCCGCCCTATCAAAAGCGGCAAGATGTCGTAATCCGGAATCCGATTTGGGCGGCTGATAAGCGTGAGGTCGGTAGTTCAACTCTACCTAGGCCCATTCTCAATCCCACTCCGATGTGAGGTTAGCAGGCCCCGCGTAAGCGGGGTTTTCAGTGGCGCATTCCTGTTACGCCGGACGGCGTACGCGGCCAAAATGACAAGCATATCAGCCGGACCTCTCACTCCAGCCACGCCATGTCTTCCTCCTTTAGCGGTGGATCGAAACCGAGCAGACCCCGCATCCAGACGAGCGGGACAAAGATGAGGAGCAGCACGGCGGTGCCGGTCCCGGTCATCACCAGCAGAAGGAGCCCCGCGGCCCATCGCGCGGCGCTCATGACGTTTCCGCGCACGATTCGGCTTTCAGTCAGCAGGTCGGCGAGGGCGTTATCTCCAAAGCTCGCAGTCATCTTGGTTGCTCTCAGTGTCGTTGTTGAACCGCTCCTCCAACGGGCGAGATCCTGCCCCACCGCTCTGTGGGAGCCGAATGGAGGCAGTGCATCCTAGCCGGCACAGGTCAAGAGGAAATCAAGACCGATCGGGCGGGCGAGACTTGAGATCCACTTGATGCGGAACGGGTAGACTCGGCTGGCTCGTTCCCGAGGCCGCCGGGCTGAGATCACCAATGCGCGCCAAAGCAATCCACTCCTGGGGGCCCAATGCGTTTACTTCGAGAAGCCGCGGTTGCAGCGATGTTGCTGGCCTGCAACGACGATACCAGCGCGCCCACACAGCCGATCGCAGACGCATCGTCGGATCCCGAGCTCAGTAGCAGCGCAGTCGATGGGAACGCTGCCGCCGCGAGCTCGACGACGCGCGGGTTCTTCGTGGGGAATGGTCCGACCGGAGCGGCCATCAGCCTCGGCACAGGGTTCAGCGTGATCCAGAAGATTTCGCTGCCAGCCGGTAGTTACGTCGCGACCGTCAGCGCGGTCCTCTCCTCGAACGACCCTGAGGCTCGGCTCGTGGACTGCGTCTTTGCGGTCGGGGGGACCACGACTGGGCAACTGGCGAGGGGTATGGTAGGTGGTCTGGGTCCGAACAACTTCGCTACGATCCCGAATACCGTCGTCTTCGCAATCACGACTCGCACGAACCTCGCAGTGGCCTGCAGATCGGACGTCGGAGACAGAGTCGTCTCGCAGCCCAGCCCGCTTACCGCGATCCGGGTTGGCTCCGTTACGATTCAACGTGAGTAAGCTGGAGGCAGCCAAGCCGTCCGGCTACCGAAGGAGTGCCGGTTTACCGGTGGTACTGTCCGGGTGCGCAAGGTGGGCCGGGCGGTGATCCTGGAGCCCGTCGACCGGCCCAATTGGCCAGCGGGATATTGGGAACGTTTGAGCAGCCTGCTGCCTTTGCCGCACGACGTTCGGCGCCCGGACGACGTTCCCTCACCGCATCGCGACCGAGCGCTCGAGGATCTCGATGAGATCGACCGCCTGTGTTCGAGCCCCCAGCCCTTCGATTTGGCCGCTTCGGGTTGAGCGGGCAGCACATTGCTGGGATACGCGATCAGCCGCACGGTCGGCTTGCCGGGTCTACCAGCAGAGCCCGACGCCTGGCTCGAGCCACTCGGCGTCGTCTCCGTGGTTGCCGAGGTGGTATTTCTCACGGTTTTTGCCCTGACGCGGCGGCAGTCGCCGAATGCCTTGTCCTGATGATTCCCTACCGCACTCTGGGCAGCACCGGCGAACGGGTCTCCGCTGTCGGTATCGGGGGATATCACCTCGGAAAGCCTTATCTCGAAGAGTCGGAGAGCATCCGTATCATTCGAACCGCCATCGACCATGGAGTGACTTTCCTCGACAACTCTTGGGACTACTACGATGGTAGGAGCGAACTGTGAATGGGGAAGGCACTGGCCGACGGATATCGCCACCGAGCGTTCCTGATGACCAAGATCGACGGCGGCGCCTGGAGCACCCGCTACGATGCGGAGCGGGGCTTCGCTGACGCCCTGATCACGCCGAGCACCGACACGGTCCGGGTGGGTCTCGATGGACGGGGGCGCGTGCTCACACCCTCGTCCACGGCACGGGCGAGCTCTTCAACCGGTCCATCGGCCGGCCGGCGACCGGTGAGTTCAACAGCTTGAGTCACATTACGGGCAGTCCAGCGTACGACGCCGGACACTTCGACCGCGTCGGCGAGACCGACCTGGACCCACCCGGCTCCCCGGGTGCCGCCTTGGGTCCGGTTTGGGTGGAGCAGCACGGTGCGGTGGGGGCACTCGACGGTCTGCAGGATACGGTGCGCTACGACGGCTGGGAGCGGGTCCGGAAGTGGATCGCGATGAAGCGACACGTGGTGGTCGCGTCCGACAGCTTCAACTTCGACTACGCCGGCAACATCTCTTCGCCCGGGGGCGCCGAGAGCTACGACGTGGTCACCGACCGGCTGGTCTCGCGCACCGATGCCGGCACCACCCGGAGCAGTGTCTCTGTGGGAAGCCGTTCCAATTCCTCGCCCCAGACATCGTCGTGCCAGGCAATGTCTCCAGCCTTTGGGCCCTCGAAGAAGCCATCAATCGTAACCATGTTCCACATGATGAGCTTTCGGATCTCTACCTCTCGATCTGTCGGTACCCCGGGTCGGGTGATCGCTGTCAGCTGAAGCGGCGCCTAACGCCCAGTTAAGCTGCGGGCGAGTCAAAATGCGCAGCATTCGCAATCCATAAATTGCCCGTCAGCTTCAAACGTTCGTTAGGCAGCTTCTGCGTCCGCGGGCAGACCTTGCAACCTACGGCTCGAAGAATCCCTTCGGCGTTTGCCCTTTCAGAAACGGCTCGATGAATCCATGAAGCAGATCGACCTGCGTGATGACGGCCGTGTGTGACGTCGCCGGCAGTATCGCGAGGCGAGATGCCGTGAGCGGTTTCCCCTTGTCGACCATGTCGCCCATCCCGCCGCCGCCGAGCAGCCGAAACATCGCGACAGAATGCTCGAGCGTCGTCACGTCGGCGTCGCCGGCGATGACGAGCACCGGAGACTTCAACGCCTTCACGTCTGCCTCCCAGGCCATCGGCTCTTTCTCGAGCGCGATCAGTTTCCTCGCAAACTCCGGGAAGCCATTCGGATTTGCCGCCAGCTTGGGATACTCCTTGGCGAAGGGCATCGCGCTGACCATCTCCACAGTCATCTGCGGGATCATCTCCGTGAATGCCGGCTGCCATCCTTTGAGGTCGTAAGCGACGGACGCCGCGACGAGCTTGTTCACCTTGGCCGGATGCCGGAGGGCGAGCTGCAGACCAACCTCGGCGCCCATCGAGTAGCCGAACACGTCAGCCTTCCGGAGACCCACTGCGTCCATGAAGGCGGCGTCGTCGTCCGCCAGGTTCGGGTACGTGATCGGCCGCGCGATGTCTGTCGTGCGGCCGTGTCCCTGCAGCTCGACCGCGTAGACCTTGTGAGTCCTGGCGAGCCTGGGGATGATCGCGCCCATCGTCGGAATGTTCATGTAGGCGCCGTGTAGCACAATCAACGGATCGCCCGTGCCGGAGACTTCGTAATACATCCGCATGCCGTTGACGTTGACGCGATGACCGACGCCCTGCGCCTGCGCCACGGTGGCGCTCGTCACGAGCAGCGATGCACCAATGAGAGCTTTAGTACGCATGGATTCCATCCTCACGAATGAGTGCGGGGTAGGGCCGACGCGCGACCCCTGGCGCGCCATTGAAGAATGACCGCGACGGTCATCGACAATGAACCACGAGAACCGCTGCCGTAGAGCCCGACGCCGATCGGGTTGAACACCCCGTGACATGGGTGAGTCCGCGACTCGTAGCCGAGATCGGCTTCTCCGAATGGACCTCCGCCGGCCTGCTTCGCCATCCGAGATTCCTCGGTCTGCGCGCCGACAAGGCCGCGCGCGAGGTGCGGCGCGAAGCGTGACTCATTCCACATCGAGAGGGATTTCCTGCGCTCCATTCGGCGAGAACGATCGGATCGCCAGATAGAGCAACAAGCCGACCGGCCCCAAGAGAAACGTCAGAACCAGCGCAGGCACGATGAACAGGTGCGAGATGCCGCGCCGCTCCGCGTCGCGCACCTCCCATCCGCCGATGAACAGGTCGAATGCCAGGTAGTGCGTCCACCCGGCGAGGAGCGCCCAGGGATTGTCGAACAGCGCCCTCACGCCCGCCAGTGACGAGAATCCGCCTTCGCTTCGCCCCAGGGTCGCGGCCACCAATACCATGTAGATGACCGAGAGCAGCAACGGCATCGCTATGGGCAGGACCGTGGTCGCCCAGCGCCGTCGGGGCAGGAGCACCAGCGTCAGCCACGCGGCCATGGTCATCAGGTTCAGAATCGAAAAGAGCTGTTCGGCTGTCATGTTGCCATCCGATCCAAACCGTCGCGCGGGGCACCGCGGGAGCCAACGCCGATCCAGCCAAGAGCGAGCATGGTGACCGCTGCCCAGATCGCGATCGACGCGAGTGCCGTCGCGTCGGGCGCCACGACGCTTTGTCCTCGGAGCGCCTCCCAGAGCAGCAGGAGGAACAGCGACGCATAGCTTGCCGCGGCAGCCAGCACCGCCCTGACGCGAACGGCGTCGGGCCGGCGCCAGCGCCGCAGGCCGACCGCAATGAGCGCCAGCGCCTGGATCGCGTGCAGGCCGATGAAGTGCGGAACGCGCAGATCGCCGTGCTCACGGCTCCACCCGGTCACCGGCACGCCGGCACCGCCATCCGGGCCGCCGACCGTGTGTGCGCCCACAGTCGTCATGCGCCCGCCCGCCCGGGCGTTTGCAAGCTGCGCCGCCGTGGGGCGAGTCATCAGCGGGCCAGTCAGCGCGCCGACGATAGTCAGCGTCATGCCGAGTCGCAGGGCCCATCCGAGTGGCCGGTCGGTGAACCGCTGCCGCCACAGGGCGACGGCGACCGCCATGCTCACGAACGTCTGCAGCAAGATCGCCGTGCCCATCACCACAAACAGCATCCCGTCGGGCGTCGTCGACACGTTGAAGTGGCTGGCCGTTCCGCGCCATGCCTGCGCGTCGATGATCGCCACCTCGAGCACGAACACTATCGCGGTCGTCCACCCTATGACGCGGCGGACCCGCGGCCAGTCCGACAGCCATCCGAAGACCCACGCGAGCGTCAGGCTGTAGACGGCGGTAGAGATCGCGAACTTGAACGGCTTGAGCCAGGCAGGCGCGCCGGTAATGATGCGCGGATCGACGAGTATGCCCACCAGCGACGCGACGGACACGACGAGCATCAGCGATCCCACTGCCACCAGCGGCGGGCTCGCACGCCACAGGCGACCGAGCAGGGCCGCTGCTCGGGGTCCCGGGGTAGACGGGACGGCGCGTTGTGTCGAATCCATGGGTGCCCCCCTCCAATGTTGCCAACGTCAACATCAGAGTATCACCCTGTGTTGACGATGTCAACACCTTCCCATAAGATGAGGTGCATGACTCCATCGACGCGGGGGGCCCGCAAGCCGCGCCGCCCCTACCATCACGGCAACCTGCGCCGCGCACTCCTCGACGAGGCGCTCGCCACCATCCGCGCCGAAGGCGTCGATGGATTGACCCTGCGCGCGATCGGGGCTCGCGTCGGCGTCTCTCGTACGGCGCTCTACCGGCACTTCGCCGACAAGCGCGCGCTGCTCACGGCCGTCGCGATCGAAGGGTTCCGCACACTGCGCCAGCAGCTCGTAACGGCGTGGGAGGCAGGCGGCCGCGGAGACGCGGCGTTCCAGTCGATGGGCCTTGCCTACGTGCGGTTCGCCGTCGCCAACCCGTCGCACTATCGCGTAATGTTCGGAGGCTTCGTCGATCCGAAGGCGCGGGACCCGGAGCTGGCTGCCGAAGCAGAGGGTGCCTTTCAGGCGCTCGTGGACGCCCTCGCCGCGCTGCAGCGCGACGCGGTCATGCGCGGCGACGACACCGTGCTGATGGCCAGGTACGTGTGGGCGCTTGTGCACGGTGTGGCCACGCTCGGCATCGATGGCCAGCTGCGCGAGCCGGGTGCCGTCGAAGAGCTGATGCGGTACGCGTTCGAGCGGCTGCGGACCGGAATCGCGGCCAACTAGCGCTGGATCAATCTCTCCACATCAAACTTCTTCGCCGCGGCCTTGAGTGACTGGTATCGCACCATTCCGTAGATCGGGCGCCGATAGAACGCCGGTCGAACTTGCCGAAGATCCAATGGATCCCACCGTACGTGTTCGGGTCCCGTCCGTCCAGCGAGTATTTGTTGTTGAGATGCTCGAGGACGCTGAGAGCCTGCTGCGCATTCGCGGTCCACTGCAGCACCGCCTTTCCCCAGAGCATTCGCAGCGCATTGTGCATCCAGCCATCCACCAGGTAGGCGTGCTGGGCAGCATTCCAGAGCTCATCGCCGGTCTGCGCCTGCTCCTCAGGCCGTGATAAACAAGGACCGGCAACCGCAGTCGGTTGGCCTGATCGATGGCAAATTCGAGCGCGAAATTATGGTGGACGCGCTGGGTGGTCTGCATCCAGTAGAGGACGAGGTCGCCGCCAGTCCGCGGCGGCGGCTCCTGCGCGGCGTGGATGCGGAGATCGTCGATGATTCCGGAGCTACGACTCAACGGTGTTGAGCTCCGATGACTCCCGCTTCCGCCGCCCGGACCAGGCTCCGCAGCATTCCCGCAAAAACGAGCTGATGTATCGCCCAGAGCGCGTACCAGTACACCAATCCCGCCATACCCACCGGATCGAAGATCGCCGTCTGCCGTATCACGCATCCACTGTTCTGACCCGTCACCTCGAACTGGAGCCATGCGCGTCCAGGCAGCCGCATTTCTGCCGCGAGGCGGAGCAGGCGGCCAGGCTCTATGGCTTCGACTCGCCAGAAATCCAGCGTGTCGCCGGGCATCAGAGACTCGGGGTCGCGCCGGCCGCGGCGCATCCCGGGCCCGCCCACCAGCCAGTCGAGCGATCCTCGCAGACGCCAGAGCCGGTTGCCGTAATACCAGCCGACCCGACCGCCGATCCGCGCGATCGGCAGGAACGCCTGGTCCGGGCTTCGGGCCACCCACGCGGCGCGGGAGTCCACCAGACGAGACCCGAACTTCATCCCGCCCCACCTTGGCGCCGACCGCTGCGCGGAGAGCGCGTCACTCCACCGCGTCGCGGCAAAGGCGGAGTCTTCGTTGGCAAGAGCCCGAGTCAGCGCCTCGCGAACTCCGCGCGGCCGCACCCCGAAGACCTGGAGCGCCTTTGCATCGCGCACCACGGTTTCGTTTCGAAGTCCGGCAATCAGCTCCCGCCCGACCCGGGCGTAGACAGGAGACACCAAAGCAAGCCATAAACTGGACAGACGCGGCGTGAGCACCGGGATCGGTATCATCACCCGCTGGAGGCCTCTCAGACGGGCGTACTCCCGCATCAGCTCGCCGTAGGAGACACGCTCCGGTCCGCCGATCTCGTACACGGCGCTTCCCAGGTCGGGATGCTCGAGCGCCTCGACCAGATAGGCAACCAGGTCCTCGATGCCGATCGGCTGGGTGAGGGTGTGGACCCACCGTGGCGTTACCATCACCGGCAGCTTCTCGACCAACGCGCGGATGACCTCGAAGGATAGACTGCCGGAGCCGATCACGATGGAAGCCCGGAACTCGATGGTTGGCACGCCTGATTCCCGCAGGATTCTTCCCACCTCCTGCCGGCTTTCAAGGTGCGAAGACAGCTGCTCGCCGTCACCCAGTGCGCCCAGGTACACGAGCCGCCGCGCGCCCGCTTCTCGTGCCGCGGCGGCGAATGCGCTTGCACCGCGGCGGTCGGCGTCGGCATAGCGATCGCCTCCGGCCATGGAGTGAACCAGGTAGTACGCGGTGTGCACGCCCTGGAGCGCGACGCGGAGTGATTCGGGATCGAGCACGTCGCCTTGGACAACTTCGGTCTCGGCGCCGACCCGCGACTGCAGGAACCCCGGTCTTCGGGCCAGACAACGGAGTCGGCTGCCCTTCCTCTCCAGGGCTCGAAGAACTCGCCCTCCCACGTAGCCCGTGGCGCCCGTGAGCAGGATCATATCCGCTGCTGCAGGCGATGAAGGGAGGCCCGAAAGTCGCCGAGCGAATCCACTATCTCCGCGCCCGTCGCGTTGAGCCGCTCGCGCGCTGCCGATGCGGCAGCGCCGCCCAGCATGAGCTTGGCGCTCGGGTCGAGGCCGCTGCTGAGCGTCTGCAGATCGGCCATCAGGGTCGCGTCGACCTCAGGGTATACGATGCTCAAGGCCACTGCGCTCACGCCGATTTGTCGAGCTGAGCTCAAGATCTCTGGTATTGGCAGATCCGCTCCCAGATATCTCACATCCCACCCCTCGGCGGCAGCGGCGACGGCCGCGAGGAGAGCGCCAAACTCATGGGTCTGCCGTGGCGGGGTTGCCACCACCAGCCGTGACCCACCCACGCCGTTCGCGCCGTACAACTGAAGGATCCAACCGAGCACTCGGCGGAATACCACCGTCGCCAGATGCTCGTGGGCCACGGACAGCGTTCCCTCGCTCCAGCCCTGACCGATATTCCGTAAGGCAGCGCTCGCCACCTCGTCGAGGAAGGCAGGTACACCGAGTGTGACCGCGGCACGCTCGAGCACGCGCTGAAGCTCGGCGCCATCGAGCCGTCGGGCTGCATCCAAAGCCGCGGAACTGAAATCGTGAGCCCGTACCCCGGCGCCATCGCTCGCAACCTCTTCCTCCCGCGCCATCCGCTCCAGATCGGCCAGCGGAATCTTTGCCAATGTGCCGATGTTGTGTCCCCGGTCGCTGAGTCCGCGGAGCAATCGGAGGCGTTCAACGTCGAGATCGGAATAAAGTCGCTGACCTCCGTCGCTACGCGCCGGGGTCACCACCTGATAGCGCCGCTCCCATGCGCGGAGAATGTGCGGGGTCAGTCCGGTCCGAAGAGCCGTAAGTCTCACGGAGTGTCGTGGGGCGGAGGCGGTGCTTGTCGACATGGACAAGAATAACTCCATGTCTAAGTATTGTCAAGCAATGATCGCAGTTCACCTCTTGTGTTGCCGGGTTATTGTAGTAGGTTGTTAAAAATAGTTAGACAACAACCAATCTTAGAGGAGCTTGATATGAGGTCGCTCGACGTAACAGCCGCCATTCTTTTGGTCATTGGCGGCCTGAATTGGGGTCTGGTGGGCGCGGCAAATTTCGACCTAGTGGCCACCATCTTCGGGCCGATGAGTCCGCTCGGCCGAGTCGTTTACATATTGGTGGGAGTCGCGGCGCTGTACCAGGCCGTACAGTGGAAGGGAATTCAGCACCGCTGGTCGCTGGCGCCGGCGCCGGCTCGTTAGGTAAAGGCAAGGTCCTAGTGACGGCCCACGCCTTTTCATGGGTGATCACTAGGACCGTTACACGCGAGCTTCTCTCTGCGGAGGTTCGAGCCGAGCTACGTGGCTTCTACGGGCGAGGTTGAGCCGGGGTGCATCGTCTGCATCCCGGTCCATCTCTCGCCGGGGTTCAGCATAACCGGATCGGCGATGCGCGCCGCCTCGACGCAGAGCATTCTCCGGTAGTCCTCGGGCTCCATGTCGGTCTGGGCGGCCGTCAGTTCCACCCACGGATTCCACACCACCCAGTCGCCGAAGCCTTCCGTCTCGAGGTCCAGCCGCCCACGTCCGCCGAGTCCATCGAGCCGAACGCTGGACGGTGCGTGGGCGTACACACGGTCGGTCTCACCACCGATCCTCACCGTGGGCTCGCCGTCGACCACCTCCGCCCAGTCGCGCACCTTGTCTCGATAGGTGCAGCCGGTGAGGCCGGTGACGGCCGCCTCTTGTACCTCATCCACCGCGAAGTAGGTGTGCAGCGCGCCGGCAAACGAGAACGGCGACGTGTCGGTGTTCGTGATCCGGAGGGCGACCGTCAGACTTCCCGCCACGGTGACGACCAATTCGGCGAGAAACCGATGCGGCCAGAGCGCGCGCGTCTCTACATCGTCGCGAATGGCGAGAGTTGCGGAGGCCGGCTCCTGCCGTGCCACCCGCCACTCGCGAGTACGGAGCAACCCATGCTTGGGTAGGGGCCCGTTGTCGGCGAACTGCGGGAAGACGACGGGAATTCCCGCGCGAATCGACTTACCTGCTTCGAACCGTGCACGCCGGCTGAAATACAGGTGCTCGCGGCCGGTCCCGTCCACCCAACTCGTGACCTGTGCGCCATGGAGGTAGATCTCCGCGCGTCCGCCCGACGGATCGTCGAGAAAAATCCGCGGAAATGCGTCGACGCTCGGCGTCACTGCCGACTCCCGGGATTCGTTGTTTCGCTGACACATGCGGCCGCGCGCTCGAGTAGCAGGTCGCGCTCGCGCGCGTTGCGAGTGAGGGATGCGGCACGCTCGAGGTCCATGCGCGCCTCATCGAACCGTCCGAGCTTGATGAGAAAGTCGGCCCGGACACTCGGTAGGAGATGATAGCTCGCGAGCGATGGCTCCGTCGTCAGGCTATCGACAAGCTCCAGTCCCACCGCGGGGCCGTAGGCCATCGCAAGCGCCACCGCGCGATTCAGCTCGACGACGGGCGACGGCATGAGTCCGGCCAGCTCTTCGTACAGCGCGGCGATGCGCTCCCAGTCGGTCTCCGCCGGGGTGCGCGCCCGGGCATGGCATGCCGCGATCGCGGCCTGAAGGGCGTACGGACCGAGGGCGCCACCGAGTGACTCGGCGCGCGCGAGTGCGGCCAATCCGCGGCCGATGAGCAGGTGATCCCAGCGGGCGCGGTCCTGATCAAAGAGCAGAATGGGCTCGCCCGACCGGCCGACGCGCGCCGCCGAGCGCGATGCCTGGATTTCCATGAGCGCGACCAGGCCGTGGACCTCGGGCTCGTTGGGCACGAGTTCGGCGAGAATGCGGCCCATTCGAAGGGCCTCCTCGCAGAGCTGAGGCCGCATCCAGTCGTCACCGGCGGTGGGCGAGTAGCCCTCGTTGAAAATGAGGTACAGCACCTCGAGGGCCGACGCCAGGCGTGGGCCGAGCTCGTCGGCCCGAGGAACCTCGAACGGGACGCGGGCCTCGGAGAGCGTACGCTTGGCGCGGACGATCCGCTGGGCCATGGTTGGAGCGGGAACGAGATACGCACGCGCGATCTCTTCGGTGGTGAGACCGCCGAGCAGTCGGAGCGTGAGTGCGACTCGCGCCTCGCGGGAGAGCAGGGGGTGGCAGGCGGTGAGTATCAGGCGGAGGAGGTCGTCGCCGACGTCATCGTCGAGCGCGGCATCGAGCTCCAGTACTGCGGTCTCCTGCCGCGCCTCGAGCTCGTGGCCGAGCTGCTCGTGCTTGCGCTGGAGGAGGGTCCGCCGGCGGAGCAGGTCGATCGCACGATGCTTTGCCGTGGCCATGAGCCAGGCGCCGGGATTGTCCGGGACGCCCGACTCCGGCCAGCGCTCGAGCGCGGCGACGAGCGCATCCTGCGCCAGGTCCTCGGCCACACCGATGTCGCCGACGAGTCGCGCGATACCGGCAATGATCCTGGCCGACTCGATTCTCCAGACTGCGTTGATGGCGCGATGCGCGTCGGTGGGCGTCACGGCCATCAATCAGCGCATCTTACCCGGTCAATGCAAGGCCGTCGCCTGGCATGTCACATGATCTGTGGAAATCATCAGAAATCGTGGTATCTCCGGCGTCGTAGTCAATTGGTGGTGTCGCGGTATCGCCGAACGGGAACGCTGGGATGGCCGGTCAGCTGGATCGCACCGAGGATCGAGGTGCGCTGCGAGGCTGACGGACCAGCCCAGCCGGTTGAACGCCTCCACGACGGGCGCCATGACTATCAATTTGATGACCGCGACTGTGGCGACGAACGCTAGATGGCGAAATCGACACGAGTTTGAAAGCAAGATTCGGAGTGCAGTGGGTGGCTCGGACGGGTAGACTTCGGTCGTCGAAGGGCAGCGTCGCAACGAACGCGCCGTGAAAGGGCAGGGTAACGAGCATGAGGGCAAAGAAATTGGAGCTCGCCGCCATGACAGAGGGCGACCCACGCTGGGCGGCGGTGGTCGCCCGCTCGGCTGAAGCGGACGGCGTCTTTTTCTACTCCGTAAGGACCACCGGCGTGTTCTGCCGCCCGTCGTGTGGGGCCAGGTTGGCGCGGTCCGAAAACGTACGGTTTCACGCGACACGGCAGGATGCGGAGGCCGCAGGGTTCCGTCCGTGCAAACGCTGCAAGCCGGATCAGCCATCCCTGGCAGAGCAGCACGCCGCGAGGGTCACACAGGCCTGCCGTCTGATCGAGACGTCGGAAGCCGTCCCGGGCCTCGAAGAGCTGGCGCGCAACGCCCGGATGAGCGCGTTCCACTTCCATCGTGTGTTCAAGGCGATAACGGGACTGACGCCGCGGGAGTACGCGGCTGCGAATCGAGGCAAACGAGTACGTAAGGAGCTGGGCCGCCAGCGCACCGTGACCCGGGCGATCTACGAGTCCGGCTACAGCTCCAATGGCCGATTCTATGGGGAGTCCGCACAGGTACTCGGGATGACCCCCACGGACTATCGCGAGGGCGGCGCAAATGCCGACATTCGCTTCGCTATCGGCGAATGCTCCCTCGGCTCCATTCTGGTTGCGATGAGCGAGCGCGGGGTTTGCGCGATTCTCCTGGGCGACGATCCCGCGCTGCTCGCTCGCGACCTCCAGGACAGGTTTCCGCGGGCCACGCTGATAGGCGCCGACCCCGAGTTCGAGCGGATGGTGGCCCGGGTCATTGGATTCGTGGAGGCTCCCGGCCTGGGACTCGACCTGCCACTCGATGTCCGGGGCACGGCATTCCAGCAACGGGTATGGCAGGCGCTAAGGGAAATCCCGGCCGGCGCCACGGCAAGCTATTCGGAGATCGCAGGCCGAATCGGCGCCCCCAAGTCGGTCAGGGCAGTAGCCTCGGCGTGCGCCGCGAATCCCCTGGCCATAGCGATTCCTTGCCATCGAGTAGTGCGCAACGACGGGGGACTGTCTGGCTACCGGTGGGGTGTCGAGCGCAAGCGCGAGCTGCTCCAGCGGGAAGCCGGCGCGTAACGGTCAGGGGTTGACCGTGATGGTCCCGACCCAACGAACCGTCACGCTTGAGCTGCCGCCGAGCGAGACGACCTTGGGGGTCGGACTGAATGCCGTTGTCGTGAGGCCGGCCGCGCCGATCACGATGTCGATGTCGTTGGTTTCGGCGGCAGGCGGCGGGGCATTTCCCGGGTTCGACGGGGCGCTGTAGCCGCACCCGACGGCAAGGGCGAGCGCCAGCCCCAGCAGCGCGATTCTGAGCGGAGTCATACCCCCCCTACGAAGATCCACACGCTCCACCTTCCATAATAACCTGAAGCGATTGGTGGCCGTGAGCCTGCATGGGGGCGGCCCTCTGGAGGGTGACGTATACTTAGCCTGGCCCCCGAACGATCACCATAACGACTCGCGCAGGAGACACCACCATGAGCCGCACCGCCACTCCAAGCCGAACCCCGGCTTCGACATCTCGCGGCGCCTCGGAGACTCGCTTCGATGCGCCAAAGCTTTACGCCACCCGGAACGACCTCCCCGAGGAAAGCCGGACAGAAGCGATCGGCCTGCTCAATCAGCGCCTCGCCGAATGCATCGATCTCCAGACGCAGTGCAAGCAGGCCCACTGGAACGTCAAGGGCTCCATGTTCATTGCGCTCCACAAACTGTTCGACGAAATCAACGAAAGCGTCGAGGAATACGTCGACCTCCTCGCGGAGCGGGTAGTACAGCTCGGAGGCATCGCCGAAGGGACTGTCGGAATCGTTGCGGAGCGTACGACTCTTGCCGGCTACCCCCTCGCGCTTACCAACGGCAGCGACCACGTGGCGGCGCTCTCCGACGCGCTGGCCTCGTTCGGCCGCGGTGTCCGGCTCGGCATTGAAGAGATGAACGACCTCAAGGATGCCGACAGCGCCGACATTTTGACCGAGATCTCGCGTGGCGTGGACAAGTGGCTCTGGTTCGTGGAGGCGCACCAGCAGGACAAGACGCCGCGGTGATGCCCGTCCTCGGGCTTCATCACGTCACCGCCATCGCGAGCGACCCTCAGCGCAACCTGGATTTTTACGCGGGGTTGCTGGGCCTCCGGCTCGTGAAGCGCACCGTGAACTTCGACGATCCCGAGAGGTATCACTTCTACTTCGGCGACGAGGTCGGGACCCCCGGCAACATCCTGACGTTCTTTCCATGGCCCGGTGCCCGCGCCGGGCGGCAGGGGCCGGGCCAGGTCGCCGTCACCTCGTTCGCCATACTCCCGGCGGCGCTCGGCTTCTGGGTCGAGCGATTCGTCGGTCACGGCATCCGCTACGAGGGTCCGGTAAGGCGGGAAGCCTCCGGTGCCGATGGCGAGCAGGTCATCTCGTTCAGGGACCACGACGGGCTGATGCTCGAGCTCGTGGCGCACCCGGGCGCCGGGGCTCGGGCGGCTTGGGGAGGGGCGCCGGGCATTTCGCTCGATTATGCCATTCGCGGCTTTCACTCGGTGACGATATGGGTGGAAGACGGCGCCGCCACCGAGCGCACGCTGGTGGACACGCTTGGCCTCAGACTCGTTCGCCAGGAGGGCTCGACAACGCGATTCGCTGCGGGAGACGGGGGTCCCGGCACGCTAGTGGACGTGCGAACCACCGGTGGGTTCGTGCGCGGGGCCGGCGGCGCCGGTACGGTGCACCACGTGGCGTGGAGCGTGGCCGACGACGCGAGTCAACTCGCCGTTCGTGATCGGGTCGACCGGGCAGGGCTGAGCCCGACGCCGGTCATCGACCGGAACTATTTCCATTCGGTCTATTTCCGCGAGCCGGGCGGCGTCCTGTTCGAGCTGGCGACGAATCCTCCGGGCTTTACGATAGACGAGCCGGCCGACCGGCTCGGCGAGCGCCTCATGCTTCCGCGGCAGTTCGAGGCCGACCGGGCCCGCATCGAGGCAGTCCTGCCACCGATACATCTCCCGGTCCCGGCGTCTGACGTCTCGATCTTCGCCGACAAGGACGTCGGCGCCGAGGCCCTGGAATTCATTCATCGCTACATCCCGCCGGCGACCGAAGCAAAAGGTATCGGGAGCACCTCACTGTTGCTCCTCCACGGTACCGGCGGGGACGAGGCAGACCTGATTCCGCTCGGTCGCGCCCTTCTGCCCGGAGCGGGCATACTGAGCCCGAGAGGTCGAGTGCTCGAGGGCAGGGCACCGCGCTTCTTTCGCCGCCTTGCGGAGGGCGTCTTCGATCAGGAGGATCTGGCGCGTCGCACTGAGGAGCTCGCGGCTTTCATCGAGGGTGCGACGAACACCTACCGCCTGGACCCGAGAGGCATCATTGCCGTGGGGTTCTCCAACGGGGCGAACATCGCCGCGAGCCTCCTGCTGCGGCGCCCTGGCCTGCTGGGCGCCGCGGTCCTGCTGAGTCCCATGGTACCGTTCGAGCCGGAGGCGATGACCGACCTGACCGGCACCGCCGTGTTCATCGGAGCGGGACGGCTGGACCGGATCGCCCCCCCGGCCCAGGCGGAGCGTCTCGCCGAGTTGCTGCGCAAGGCGGGGGCTGCGGTGTCGCTCTATTGGGCTCGCGGCGGCCATGAGCTCACCGAGGATGTGATCGTCGCTGCGCGGGAATGGATTGCGGCGCACGCCCCCAGGCCGGCATCGGCCGTCCCGGTCCACTGAAACTCGACGAGGCCGGGCCGCGTCCTTACCGCGACCTGGCCTTCATCTCAGCTGGAGAATACGATTCCGCGATGCCGCTCGCCTTTCTCTCCCTCGCGCTTGCCATTACGCTCTTTCCCCTCGCCTCCCTCTCCGCTCAGGATACCGGGTTCACCCACGCCGATACGCTGCGCGGGATGGTCACGCGCGAGCGGGCATGGTGGGATGTCGTGTTCTACGATTTGCACGTGACGCTCGATCCGGCCGACAGCACCATTCGTGGTCGCAACGGTATTACCTACCTGGTAGTCGGCAAGCCCGCGGCGATGCAGATCGACCTCCAGGAGCCGCTCCAGATCGACAGCGTCGTGCAGGATGGGAAGCGGGTCGGATACCGGCGGGACGGCAATGCCTTCTTCCTCGCGCTCACCGGCCAGCGAAAAGGCACGCAAAGAACCCTCTCGGTTTACTACCGCGGGAGGCCGCGTGTTGCCGTCAAGCCGCCCTGGGATGGTGGCCTGATCTGGGCGCGCGACCCGGACGGTCAGGCGTGGATTTCCACCGCCTGCCAGGGGCTGGGCGCGAGCGTCTGGTGGCCGACGAAAGACACGCAGACTGACGAGCCTGACAGCCAACGGGTGGCGCTCACCGTACCCGACTCGCTTCAGGCGGTGGCGAACGGGCGGCTTCGCGGCATCGAGCGCGGGTCCAACGGCTGGACGACGTACGAATGGTTCGTGACCAGCCCGATCAACAATTACGACATCGCCGCCTATGTGGGCCGATACGCCGGCTACACCGACAGCTACGAGGGGGAGGGCGGCCATCTCACGCTGGACTTCTGGCCCCTGGCCCGTCATCGCGACACCGCGCAGGTCCAATGGCGGCAGACGAAGCCGATGCTCAAGTGCTTCGAGCACTGGTTCGGTCCCTATCCGTGGTACCATGATGGCTATCAGCTCATCGAAGCCCCCCACCTCGGCATGGAGCATCAGAGCGCCGTCGCATATGGCAATGGGTTCGAGAACGGATACAAGGGAAGGGATCTGTCGGGAACCGGGTGGGGCCTGACGTGGGACTTCATCGTCGTTCACGAAAGCGCCCACGAGTGGTTCGGAAACAGCATCACCACGGCCGACCGGGCGGACATGTGGGTGCACGAGAGCTTCGCCAATTACTCGGAGTCTCTCTTTACGGAGTGTCAGTATGGCAAAGCGGCCGGCGCGGCATATGTGCTTGGCGTTCGGAAGCTGGTAAAGAACGACAAGCCGATCGTCGCGCCGTACGGGGTGAACGCCGAGGGCTCCGGCGACATGTACAACAAGGGCGGAAACATGCTGCACACCATCCGCCACATCATCGATAATGACAGCACGTGGCGCGCCACGCTGCGTGGACTCGGCGCCACCTTTCGGCACAAGATCGTCACAGGCAAAGAGATCCAGGACTACATCAGCGCACACGCCGGCGTCGACCTGCACAAGGTGTTCGAGCAGTATCTCACCACCACCAAGATCCCCCTTTTCGAGTATCGGCTCGACGGAAACAAGTTGGCGTACCGCTGGGCAAACGTCGTCTCCGGGTTCGATATGCCGGTCCGGCTCACCGCCGGCTCTGACAGCTCCATGAAGCTGTCGCCGACGGAGTCATGGCAATCGACCGTGTTGCCGCGCGCCTATGCCGACAACTTTCATCTCGACGAAAACTTCTTCGTCGAGACTCGCCGGACGGCGGGTACCAATTGATGACAGAGTCTCTGGATCGACTGCGAAATGAGCTCGGCCGCTTGCAGAAGCTGATCGCCGGAGCGGGCGCCGATGGGTGGCTGTTGTTCGACTTCCGAGGGCGAAACCCGATTGCGGCCGCGGTATTGGGGCCGGAGATTCTGGGCAGCCGCAGGGTCTACGTTCTCATTCCGCGCGAGGGCTCGCCCCAGGCGCTCGTGCATGCGATCGACAACGAGCTCTGGCGCGGCTGGCCGCCCGACTGGCCCAAGCACGTGTGGGTCACGCGCGATGCGCTCTCCTCCGAGCTTGGCGCAATGGTACGGGGAAAGCGCCTCGCGGCCGACTATTCGCCGAACGGCGACATCCCCTATCTCGATGGCGTACCGGCCGGCGTCGCGGAGTTTCTGCGAGGCCTCGGTGCAACGCTGGTCACGTCTTCCGACCTCGTGACTCGTTACTGTTCGGTGTGGACCCGGGCGGATATCGCCTCGCATCGGCGGGCCGCGGAGGTGGTGGCAACGGTCGCCCGGCAGGCGCTCGCGATCGCGGGAGAAAAGTCGGCTACCGCGAAGCCGATGACCGAGTATGCGCTCGCCACCTGGATTCGGGAGCGGTTCGACAGCGCCGGGCTGGTCACGGAGAGCGGGCCGAGCGTGAGCTGGGGACCCAACGCAGCACGCACGCACTACGAGCCCACCGCCCGCGAGAGCGTGCCGATCGGTCCAGGCGCCCTGCTGCTGGTCGATCTCTGGGCAAAGGAGCCCGACGGGATTTACGCCGACCAGACGTGGATGGCGGCGATCGGGCCGCCCAGCGAGAGAGACGCCCGTCTCTGGAACGTAGTGCGGGAGGCGCGCGACGCGGCACTCGACCTGATAGGCGGACGGGTTCGCGGTGGAAAACAAGTCAAGGGAGCGGAGGCCGACGCCGCGGCCAAGCAGATCATCGCCGGTGCAGGGTACATCGACTTCACCCAGTCGCGTACCGGCCACTCGATCGACCGATATGGCCTCCACGGCTTCGGGCCCCCGATCGACGACACTGAGACCTACGATGGCCGGCTCCTCATTCCGGGAGTCGGGTTCTCGGTGGAGCCGGGGATCTACATCGCGGGGGAAACCGGAGTCCGAAGCGAAGTGAATGTAGTGGTGGAGGAAGAAGACATCCTCATTACGCCGGCGGACCCCCAATCACAACTGCCGGTGGTATGAGCCTGACCGCCACCGCTCATCCTTCCTTCGCTGCGGGCACCTGCTCACGCGAGGTGTATGTCTGCTCGATCAGGTCCACGTCGGCCAGAAGCAGGTTCGCGGCCGCGCGCGCCCCGGCCGTGTCCTGCACGCTGATTCTGGCGTCGATCTCATCCAGACTCTGCCGCATATGTCCGTCGAGCGAGGCGTTCGCCCGCGCGACATGAGCCCGGACCGCAGCGTAAGCGCTTCGAAGCTCGCCAGCCGACCCGCTGGCCTCGCTCCAGCGGCCGCCTTCAGACTGGTAGATCACATCACGGCCAGCCACATCGAGAAGAGTGACGGATACAGGAACGGGCGTCGAATAGCCTTGGGCGGTGGCTGCAAGCACGCGGCTCAGTCCGTTTGCCGCCTCCAGGGCACCGAGCCGTTCACGGCGCGCCACGCGAGCCATCAGCGAGTCGAGTCCCGAGCGATACTCTCCCAGCTTCCCTGATGTGCGGTCGCCGCTCTCGTCGGGCATGCTCCGGATGACGCCATCAGTTTCCGCGAGCAGACGCGTCAGCTTGGCATCGGCTGCACGCCAGGCAAGTGCATCGATGTCGGCCTGGATGTCCTCCGCGAGCCCGTCCGCGGTCTCCACCGCCGCCGGCTCAGCGGTCGGCCGGGGATAGTGGCGATCGCGCCTCCCAGGTGCGCAAGCCAGGAACAACAGGAAGGGAGCGAATTTTCCGATCGAGCATGCGACGCTTGTCATAGGACCGTTCCGTAGTTGCCTCGTGCCCACCCTACGTCGCCGGCATGACGACTCGATGACGACTCATCCGCCTGCAGGGCGTCATCGTTCGGACATCCCCCGCCGGTTAGATTCGTAACATGTCTTCCCCATGGCGCTTGGATCCGTGCGGGTCCTGATTGTCGAGGATGAGCCTGAGCTGGCCGATTTCCTCTGTCGGGCTCTCCGGGAGGTCACCTGGGCCGTGGACCACGCCGGAACGGGCGAGTCGGGCCTCGAGTCGCTCTCAGTCAATCCATACGATCTCGTCGTTCTCGATCTCGGTTTGCCGGACCTCGACGGCTTCGAGGTTTGCCGCCGTTACCGCGCTACCGGCGGCCAAACGCCCATGCTCATGCTCACGGCACGCGACTCTCTTCACGACCGCGTGCATGGGCTGGATGCCGGCGCGGATGATTACCTCACGAAGCCGTTCGCCATGGACGAGCTGCTCGCACGCCTCCGCGCGCTTGCCCGCCGACCTCCTGCGTCACACGACGTCGTCCTTCGATATGCCGATGTCGAGCTTCAGCCTGCCGGCCGCACGGCCAGTCGGGGCGGGCGGGCACTGCGACTGACGGCACGGGAGTTCGCCCTGCTCGAGTATCTGTTGCGGACACCGGAGCGCGTGCTCCGTCGCGGTCAGATCCTCGAGCACGTCTGGGATGACAATTTCGATCCCATCGCCAATGCGGTCGACGTGCTCGTCGGACGCGTGCGCCGGAAGCTCGACCCTGACGGGACATCGCCGCTCATCCACACCGTACGAGGTACAGGCTACCTCTTTTCGTCACAGCCGCCTGCCGATGGCACTTAGCAGGCTGCGGCTGCGCCTTGCGGGCTCCTTCGCGCTGGCCTTCCTGGCGGGGCTGCTGCTGCTCAGCGTCACGCTCTTCCTCTATTCGCGCCGGCAGAGCGACACGCGACTGACCGAGGAGCTCTCCGGTAGCGCCGGAGAGTTGGCGGGTGCGATACGGATCGAGTTCGCCGAGACGCCGGCCGATGGCGTCGAGGGGGCAGTGAAAGCGGCGCTGGAGGAATGGCCGAAGGGTCCCGAGGCATTCGGCGTCTACGGCGTGGACGGGCGCCGGATCGGTTTCACCGGGCCCAAGTCGCTGCAGAAGTGGCTTCCCGACACGCTGACCGCGAGCGGCATGCAGCCGGTAGACCTTCGCCGGAAGAGGCCGCACGTGCGCGTCGTCCCGATCGAGACGGCCAATCCCGCCTTTCGGGTGGTGGCCGTGGGGACGACGCGACAGCTCGAATCCGAAGCCGAAGCCACCGGTATCTGGCTCTTCTTGAGCATCCCCCTCACGGTGCTCGTCAGCCTCGTCGCCGGCTATCTCCTTTCCCGGCGCGCGCTCAGGGCCGTGACCCACCTCGAGCACGCCATCGCCGCGATCGACCCCGACGCGCTCGACCGCCGCTTGCCCGTGAGCGAGCCACCTGACGAACTCGATCGGCTAGGCATCCGGTTCAACGCACTCCTCCAGCGGCTCCAGGATTCTCAGGTGCAGAATCAGCGTTTCCTCGAGCAGGCCGCGCATCAGATCCGCACGCCACTCACCCTGGTTCTCGGCGAAGCCGAGCTGGCGCTCGAGCGGGCGGGCTCCGCGGAGTCGCGCGGCGAAGCGCTTCGTCGCATTCGCCTCGCCGCGACCCAGATGCGCCGCCGAGTCGAGGAGCTGCTCCTCCTCGCCCGGGCCACCGCCGGGCAGCAGGTGCCGCGCACCGACGCCGTCGAGCTGGACGGCGTTGCGCTGGAGTGCGCTGATCTCATGCGCGCCCGCGCCCACGCGCTCGGCCGCCACCTCGAGCTCGGCCACGTCGATCCGGTGGTAGTCACGGCCAGCGAGCCGCTCATCCGCGAGGCGGTCGTCGAGCTGCTGGAAAACGCCTGCCGTCACGGCAGCGGTCTCACGCCGGTTCGGATCTCGGTATACGGCGAAGAGGGGCAGGCTGTGATCGAGGTCGCCAACGGAAGCCCGGAGGGGGCGACGTGGCCGCCCGACCGCTCGTCTGGTCACGGCCTCGGCCTCCAGGTGGTTCGGTACATCGCGTCCGAGCACGGTGGCCGATTGGTGCACCGCGCAGTTGCCGACATGGTGTTCTCCACGCTCTACCTGCCGAAGAATGGCGCGCGGTCGCACGCTGGCCACGCCTCCAACGTTGTTTGATAGTTCGATCGGCATCTCACTGCAAGTCTCCCGCACCAGGTCGAGCGATGGACAAGTCCTTGTCGCGATATAGTGCGCGGATGCTCCTCATCACCTGCATCCTGTGGCCACTCCGCGTCGCTGGGCAGCAGCCGCTTACGCTCGACGAGGCCCTCCGGGAAGCGCACAGGGCCAACGCCCAGCTGCCGGTGGCCGCGCTGGGCGTCGCCATCTCGCAGTCACTGGTCCGGGAGGCCACTGCGAGTCGGTGGCCCCGACTGTCGCTGGAGAGCGGTCTGAGCACAGGCGCCCCGCTGGCCTACACGACGTCACAGGGACAATTGCAGATCGTGGCCGGCGATACCTTATTGTCGGGCGGACTCCGACGCGCGAACCTGAACGCTGCACGCTTTCGCCTGCGAGCCGCCGGCGCGGGACTCCGGATGGCGGAGAAAGATGTCGACCTCGCCGTACGCCTGCGTTTCAGCGAATTTTTGCGTGGCGAACAGGAAATCGTTTTCCGGCAGCAGGGAATCGAGCGTCTCAACGCCTATCTCGCGCAGATTGAGGCGCGCAAGGCCGGAGGCCAACCGGTCGGGGGCGACCTCCTCACCACCCAAGTTCGTCTCGGATCCGAAGAGGCGGCGCTGGCCGAGGCGGAGCGGGTTCTCGACGAGACCCGGTTCCAACTCAACGATCTGCTGGGGCGTCAGGCGACCGCACCACTTGAACTCGCCGCACTTCCTCTTC
The DNA here is from genome assembly GCA_038240975.1 of Gemmatimonadales bacterium. Taxonomy (GTDB): domain Bacteria; phylum Gemmatimonadota; class Gemmatimonadetes; order Gemmatimonadales; family GWC2-71-9; genus CAVVWJ01. The sequence goes on along the minus strand of JBBRGF010000003.1, from coordinate 17,189 downwards.
CTTCGCCGCCCACGCTGGCGCCGGACACCGCATGGGTGGTGGCCCCGGAGGTCGGACAGGCCGCGGCGAATCGCGCCGCGGCTCACGCCGGCATTGCGGCCACGCAGTCGGAGCGGCGCCCGCAGCTGTCGGTGTCCGCCAACGTAGGAGTGCTCCCCGTGCTGTCCGACTCCAATCCTGGCACCGGCCTCAACAGCGGCAGCGGCTTCGGGGGCGCCGTCGTATTCTCGCTCTCCTGGCCGCTGCTCGATGGTGGCGTCTACCGCGCACGCCTGCGACGAGCGCAGCTGCTGGCAGAGCAGGCTCGCGACTCCGAACTGGTGGTGAGAAGACAGTTGCGTCTGGCCTTCACGGTCGCTTCGGCGCAACACGTGAGATTCTACCAGCAGGTCCAGTCTTGGGCTCGCAATCTCCTGATTTCCCGTGATGCGTATCTCCAGACCGAGAGCCTGTACGCTGGAGGAGCGGCCACCGCGCTGGAGGTTCTTGACGCGTACGCCGCCTGGATCAACGCAAACGGGGCCTACGGCGACGCCGTACTCCGCTACCAGCAGGCCGAGGCGAACGAGCTCCGATGGGGGACCCCGTGAGGCTACTTGTGATCCTGCCCATCGCTGCTTCGATCGCATGTTCACCCGACCCCACACCGGAGGGGTCGGCGGCGGCGCCACCGGGCCGCGGTAACATGGCGGCGAACGCCGCGACGCCCGTGCGTACAGCGCCGGTCAGGCGGGGCGACCTCGCCGTCGTCGTCACCGGCCCGGGACGCACCGAAGCCCTCGACGTGCAGAAGGTGCGCGCTCCGTTCACCGGCACTCTGGCCTCGTTACTCGTGATGATTGGTGATCGGGTCGGCGACGGCGAGGTGATCGGCGGCATGGTCGCGCAGGCCAGCCAGGCCGCGTTCATCGGGGCGGAAAGCATGATGCGTGCTGCGACGACGCCGAATCAACGGAGCGACGCGGCGCGCGCGCTCACGCTCGCGAAGCAGAACCTGATCCAGGCACCACTCCGGGCCCCGAGGGCCGGCGTCATCGTATCACGGGGGGCGAGCGAGGGCGATCTGCTGAGTCAGGGAGACAGCATCGTGAGCATCGCCAGCGCCGGCTCCATCGTCTTCACCGCGCAGATCGGTCAAGGCGATCTGCCTGGGGTGCGTCCTGGGGAGCGAGCGGTCGTCGCAGTCCCCGGACGCGCTGCACCGCTGGCGGGCATCGTTCACGGACTCCTTCCGACCGATACCAGCGCCATGAGCGTGTCCGTGCGAATCGACGTTCATGGGCCCGGCACCCCGATTCCCATCGGTCTCTTCGGTACGGCCCACATCACCGTGGGCGAACGCCATCACGTACCCGTTGTGCCGGCGTCAGCGGTGCTGCGCGACGATGTGACAGGGACTTCGCGGATGGCCGTTGTCGGCCCCTCGGGTCGAGCCCACTGGCTTGAGGTCAATCCCGGCATCCAGCAAGGGGACACGGTCGAGATCACGTCCCCTACGCTCTCACCTGGAGATCGAGTCATCGTTTCGGGCCAGGTCGGACTCCCCGAGGGTGGCCGCGTGCGGGAGATTGCCGATTCTGTGAAGGAGGCGGCCGATAGCGCCGGTGCAGGTCGCACGGGCCTCACACCGGCGCCCGCCTCGCCATGAACCTTGTTGCCAACGCGCGGACGCGAGTCTCCGGCATCTTCCTCCTGCTGGCGGTCCTCGCGGCTGCCGGCGTCTACGAGGCTGGCGGGCTTCCCTCCTCCATCTTCCCTTCTGTCACGTTCCCGCTGGTGAAGGTGATCGCCGACGCCGGTGAAGCGCCGGCGGCGCACATGATGCCGACGGTCACGCGGGTGTTGGAGGAGGCCATTCTGCGCGTGCCGGGGATTCTCGTCGTCCGCTCCACCACTTCCCGTGGCTCGACCGAGATCTCCGCCGGGTTCGCGTGGGGCACCGACATGATGGCGGCGCTCAACCGGGTGCAAGCGGAGACTCAGAGGGTTCGCCCCGACCTCCCGCCGCAGACGCGGATCGACGTCGAATGGATGAACACCTCGATCTTCCCGATCCAGGGGTACGCCCTCACTTCGAATACGGAGACCCAGGCGCAGCTCTGGGATATCGCCCAATACCGGCTGAAGCCGGCGCTGATCCGGATTCCCGGCGTTTCCCAAGTGCAGATTCAGGGCGGGCGGCAGCGCGAGTTTCAGGTGCGACTGGATCGGTCCGCTCTGGCGGGCCGGCGGTTAGCGGTCTCGGACGTTCTCCAGGCGATCCAGGAGAACAACGACGTGATCTCCACCGGGCTGACCGAGCAGAATCACGAGTTGTACCTGACGCTGGTGACCGGACGCGTGAGTGGCCTCGACTCCCTTGGGAAGATCTCGGTTTCCACCACCAGCGGCCCCCCGGCCACCCTCGCCGAACTCGGCGAGGTCACCGTTGCCGATGCGGTGTCATACATCCGGACCACCGCCGCCGGCCAGAGTGCCGTGCTAGTGAATATCGTCCGCCAGCCCTCTGCGAACACGGTGGCCATCGCCGACGGCGTGCAACGCATTCTGCGGGAGCAACAGGACCTGCTGCCGCAGGATGTTCGCTGGACCAACTTCTACGACCAGGCCCAGTTCGTATCCGACTCGGTGAACGGGGCACGAGACGCGATCGTGATCGGTGTGGTCCTGGCAGGGTTCGTCCTCTTCGTCTTCCTGCGCAACCTCCGCTTTACCCTGATCGCGGTCGCGGCGATCCCGCTGACGGTCGCGATAGTCGGTCTCGCGCTTGGGGTAACTGGGCAGACTATCAACCTCATGACCCTGGCCGGTGTCGCCGCAGCGCTCGGCCTGATTGCCGATGACGCCATCGTCGTCATCGAGAACATCGAGACACATCACGCACGGGGCGGCTCGGACGACCCTACCGCGAGCGGGGCGGCGGAGCTGCGGCCTGCGCTTATCGGGTCGAGCCTGTCTACGATCGTCATTCTCGTGCCCTTCGCGCTTCTGTCCGGCGTCGTGGGAGCGTTCTTCAAGCCCCTGGCCTTGACGATGGCGCTGGCCCTGATCGTGTCGTTCGGTGTGGCGCTGATCGTGGTTCCAATGTCCGTCAGTGTCTTCCACCGTGGTCCTCGCAGGAGCGTAGGCAGCCGCCGGGACGGCGCCGTCACGGCGGAGACAGGTGAAGTCGCGGGCCGGGTACGGAAAATCGTCAGGAGAGCGACAGGTGCGTATCACTGGCTCGTCAACCTCTTCGTGACCCATGGGTCCCTCGCCGTAGCGTGCACCATTCTCCTTCTCAGCATCGCATACCTGCTCTACGGCCGGATCGGGACCGACTTCTTGCCGAGCATGGATGAGGGGTCGATCATCCTCGACTACTGGACGCCGCCGGGGACTTCGCTGACCGAAACCGACGCAATGCTCCGCGAAGCGGAGCGGGTCATCGCGTCGGTTCCCGACGTGGCAGGGTACTCGCGCCGAACCGGCACGCAGCTTGGGTTCTTTATTACGGAGCCGAACCGAGGTGATTACGTAATCAAGCTCCGGCCGCGGAGCGAGCGGCGGAGCATCGACGAGGTGATCGACGACCTGCGGACGAGAATTCAGGTCGTAGAGCCGGCTATTCACAGCGACTTCGGCCAGTTGCTGGAGGACAACATCGGGGACCTCACCGGCGGAACGCCGCAGCCGATCGACGTGAAAATTTTCGGGAACGATCCGGTACTGCTGGCCCAGAAGGCGACGCAGGCCGCCGGCATTCTCGAGCGTGTGCCCGGAGTGGAGGACGTCTTCAACGGCGTCGTGATTGCCGGACCCGCGCTCCAGGTGCGAATCGATCCTGTGGCGGCCGCCCGCTTCGGCCTGACGACGCAGACGATTGCTGCAGCGGTGGAGCCGGCCATCACCGGAACCGTAACGGGCCGGATCCGCATCGGGGAGCGCCTGTACGACCTTCGGTTGCTGGCCACTGACGCCGGTCCGCTCGCAGGACTGAAGATTCGCGCCGCTCTCCCATCGTCCGCGCTGATCCCGCTCTCTGCGGTGGCTACCGTGTCCACCGGAGCGCCGGAAGCGGAGATCGACCGGGAAAACCTCAAGACATTCGTGGGCGTCACCGCACGCCTGTCAGGTCGAGACCTCGGCGGCGCCATGACGGAGATCCGCGAGCGGCTCGGTAGCGAGCTGCAATTGGCCCCGGGCATGTCGATCGAGTACGGCGGGCTGTACCAGCAGCAGCAGGAGTCGTTCCGTGGTCTGCTCTACGTGCTCCTCGCAGGCCTTCTGTTGGTATCGGTGGTGGTGCTCTTCGAGTTCGGCGACTGGCGCGCGCCTGTCGTCACCTCGTTCTGCGCGCTTACCGTGCTCGCCGGCGTGCTCGGGGCGTTGCTGCTCTGCGGCCAGACCCTCAACGTCTCCAGCTACGTGGGGGCGATCATGATGGTGGGAATTGCCGGCGAGAATGCCATCTTCGTAATTCACGAAGCAAAGCTTGCTCTCGAGGCAGGACTCCCTGTACGGGGGGCATGGATCCGCGCATCGCAGCGGCGGCTTCGACCCGTCGCGATGACAATCCTGGCGACAGCATTCGCACTCGCCCCGCTTGCCTTGGCCCTCGGCCAGGGATCGCAGCTGATGCAACCGCTCGCGATTGCGGTGATCGGCGGTTTTGTGCTGTCGGGCCCGATCGTGCTCCTCGTACTTCCGGGGCTGTACCGTCTGCTGGATCCGCACGGTGAGCTGGGGCGGGGCCCACGCCGCACGGACGCCCGCGAGGAGTTGGTTGGTGAGGGATAGCAGAGAACGTGTCGTTATCCACATAGGGCCGGCTACCGCCGGACCGACGCCGAAGCCTCCAGGCTCACGTGGATGGACTTGTAGGTCGGCGTATTGCTCTCCTCCGCGACGCTGCCCACCGGCACGAGGACGTTGGCCTCGGGGAAATAGGCGGCTACGCACCTGCGTGGAATGGCGTAGGGAACGAGCTGGAACGCACGCGCCACCCGCCGCTCCTCCCCGAAATGACTCGTGATGTCCACCAGCATCCCGCCTTCCCAGCCTCGCGCCGCGGCGTCCTCCGGATTGATGAAGAGCACCCGCCGCCCGCCGTGCACCCCACGGTAGCGGTCGTGCAGGCCGTATACGGTGGTATTGAACTGGTCGTGGCTCCTGATGGTCATCATGATGAACCGGTCGGCACCGAGCTCGTGAGTGGAGATGGGGGCGACGGCGAAGTGCGCCTTTCCGGTTGAAGTCACGAACTTCCGCTCGCGGGCCGGGTTGGGCAGGTAGAACGGGCCGTTTGCGATGCGCGCATTGAAATCCTCGAACCCCGGCACCACGTGGCCGATGTGCTCCCGGATCAATCCGTAGTTGGCCGCGAGCCCTTGCCAGTTGATCCTCGAGCGGATGCCCAGCGTCGCCTGTGCGATCCCCGCGACGATTGCAGCCTCGCTCTGAAGATTGCCCGAAACGGGCTCGAGCTTGCCGGTCGAGGAGCTCACGACGCCCATGGCATCTTCCACCGTGAGAAAACCTCCCGGATCTCGCTCCGATCGGCCGAGGCAGGGCAGGAGCAGGGCCTGGCGCCCGGTGACCAGATGTCCGCGGTTGAGCTTGGTGGCGATCTGCACGGTAAGACGGCAGCGACGCATCGCCTCGGCCGTACAGACGGTGTCGGGCGCCGCCGCGACAAAGTTTCCGCCGAGTCCGACGAACACCTCGATTTCTCCCTCGTGCATCGCGGCGATGCTGTCGACCACGTCGTGCCCCGCCTTCCTCGGCGGCTCGAAACCGAACTCCTTCTTCAGCGCCTCGAGGAACGGCCCCGTCGGCCGCTCCCAGATGCCCATGGTTCTGTCGCCCTGTACGTTGGAATGGCCGCGGACGCAGCAGGTGCCCGCGCCTGGACGACCGATATGGCCGCCGAGGAGCAGCAGGTTCACGAGCATCCTGATCGTCGCGACGGCATCGCGATGCTGGGTGAGACCCATCGCCCAGCAGCAGATCATGCGCTTCGAGCGCGCGATCATGCGGCCGGCCCGCTCGATCTCCTCGCGCCCGATGCCGCAACCGTCCACCACTTCCTGCCAGGAGGTGGCCTCGAGGTCGGCGTAGAGCTCGGCAAAGCCGTCGGTGTGGTCCCGAATGAAATCGTGGTCCAACACTCCACCGGTTGCCTCGTCCTCCGCGAGGAGCACCTTCATGAGTCCCTTGCAGAGCGCGATGTCGCCGTTGATGCGCACCGGGAGATGGAGATCGGCCAGCGGCGTGCCGGGACCGAGAATACCGGCGGCAAAGTGGATGGGCGTGGGGTATTCATCGGGATTCGGGTCGGTGAACCGGATGAAGCCGCGCTCGGGAAGCGGGTTGATGGCGATGATCGTCGCGCCGCGCTTCTTGGCGTGCTCGAGCGAGGTGAGCATCCGCGGGTGGTTGGTGCCCGGGTTCTGGCCCACGATGAGGATGAGATCGGTCTCTTCGAAGTCGTTGATCGTTACCGTACCCTTGCCGATTCCCAGACTCTCGACCAGCGCCGTGCCCGACGATTCGTGGCACATGTTGGAGCAGTCGGGCAGGTTGTTAGTGCCGAACTGCCGAACGAACAGCTGATAGAGGAAAGCCGCCTCGTTGCTGGCACGTCCCGACGTATAGAACGCGGCGGCGTCAGGTGTCCGCAGCGATCGAAGCTCGCGCCCGATCAGCTCGAATGCCTCATCCCACGCGATCGGCTCGTAGTGTTCGCATCCCTCGCGACGGAGCATGGGCTCGGCGAGCCGTCCCTGCGCATCGAGCCACGCGTCGGACTTCGCGGCCAGCTCGGCGACCGTCCACTCCCGAAAGAAGTCGGCATCAACGAGGTCGCGCTGTCCCTCGCTGGCCATGGCCTTTGCGCCGTTCTCGCAGAACTCGAATCGGTGGCGCTTGCCATCGGGAGACGGCCAGGCGCAGCTCTGGCAGTCGAACCCATCCTTCTGATTGACAGTGAGAAAGGCTCGCATCGTCTTGCCCGGTCCCATGCGGGACAGCGCGATGCGGAACGAGCTGGCGATGGCCGGAAGCCCTGCCGCCGAGTGCGAATGCGAGCGAATCGTAGCGCGCGCGGTTTCGACAGGCGGCTGCGCCAGGAGAGCAGCCACCTCGGAAGCGGCGTTAGCGGCACAGCAGCGATCGATGGCCGAGCGCATGGCCGGCGCGGGCGTCGAACCTGTGGGGCGGGGCGCGTGGGTGGGAAAGAAGCCGGCGGCAAGAAGCGAGAAGGTATCCACTCCCGGCGCCACGGCCCCGGGGCCGGTGCGGTCATCATCTGACACGATCGAATCCTCGCGTATTGGTGATCTCTTTCCGCCAAGGTGCGGCCACCGGGCCCCAGGGGCGGTGAGCGGCAACACGTTGCACCCTCCCCGCCGGGCGGTGAGATTGCGGGAGGCTCATGCTCCTCAGGCATCTGCAGTACCTCACCGTGCTCGCCAGGGAGCGCCACTTTGCCCGGGCGGCCGCTGCCTGCAAGGTGACTCAGCCCACCCTCTCCGCGGGCATCAAGCAACTCGAGGAACAGCTCGGGCTGCTGGTCGTGCAGCGGAGCCAGCGATTCGAGGGGCTGACCGCCGAAGGCGAGCAGGTGCTGGCCTGGGCCCAACGGATCACCGCCGACGCGGAGAGCCTGGAGCAGGAGGCCAGCCGCCTGCGCCAGGGCCTCGTCGGGCGCCTTCGCCTCGGCGTGGTACCCGCGGCGCTTCCCGCCGTGCCGATTCTGGCTTCGCCGCTCGTGCTGCGCCACCCCGGCGTAACGCTGACCGTACTGTCGTCGACTTCCATAGACATCCAGGCCGGACTCGACGAGTTCAGGCTCGAGGCAGGTATCACCTACCTCGATAACGAGCCGCTCTCCCACGTGCGAACCATCCCGCTGTACCGCGAGCAATACCTCCTGATCACGCCCGGAGGAGGAGAGCTGTCGGAGCGGGCCCGTGTTACCTGGCGCGAGGCTTCGACCCTGCCGTTGTGCCTTCTCACCGGTGACATGCAGAACCGGCGAATCCTGAACGCGCACTTCGCGGAAGCCGGAGCGGAGGCCAAGCCCGCTCTCGAGACGAACTCGGTGTTGGCCCTGTGCGCGCTGGTGCGCTCAGGCTACTGGTCGAGCGTGCTGGCGCATGGGTTCTTGCCGATGCTCTCGGGCGCGGAGGGCATATCCATCATTCCGCTGGAAGGGCCGGCTGCCGCTCACACCGTGGGATTGGTCATATCGGATCGCGATCCCCCTCCACCTACCGTTACGGCCCTGCTCGACAGCCTTGGCGGACTGGACTGGTCTCCGGTATCCGGGGCCGCCTGACCGCAGATCTAACCAGCGACGACGCGTTCGGGGTGAGTGTAGACGGTGAGCCGTCCGCGGCGGGCGAAGCCCACCAAGGTGAGACCGGATTGCCGGGCCACCCTGACCGCCAATCCCGTCGGCCCGGAGATAGCGGCCAGAAGAGGGGCGCCGAGGACGGCGGCCTTCTGCACCATCTCGAAGCTCGCCCTGCTGGTGACTACGGCAAATCCCTCCTTGGCATCCACTCGTGCGGTCATGGCGGCGCCCACCAGCTTGTCCAGGGCGTTGTGGCGACCCACGTCTTCTCGCATCAACTCCAGCGTGCCGTCGGCGCGCGCCCAGCCCGCGGCGTGCACCGCGCCGCTCGCCGCATTGAGCGGCTGGTTGGCGGCCAGGGCATCGAGCGCCTTCTGCACCGCCGATACCGGGATGGGCGCCTTGCCGGTCACCGGATGGATTTCCTTCAGCACCGCATCCACGCCGTCGGCGCCGCAGATCCCACAACCGGTCCGGCCCGTGAGGCGTCGCGTCCGCCCGGCTATTACCTCCGCGCAACGGGCCGCCACCGTCGCCTGAATCTCCACCCCTCTACTGTAGCGTACGATCTCCAGGCGCTCGAGGTCCGCGGGTGATTGGATCAGCTCCTCGGTCATGCTGAATCCGAGAGTAAAGTCTTCGAGATCGGTGGGCGTGGCCATCATCACGACATGCGGGATGCCGTTGTAGACGATCGCGACCGGGGTTTCCTCGACGATCTGCTCCTCCTGCTCGGTGCGGATCTCCCCCTCCCACCGAACGGTGGGACAATCGAGAAGAGAGTCCGTGTAGCCCAGGCGGTGCAGTCCCATAGGATCGCGGAGCCGCTCGGCGTTTGCGCCCGTCATGTCAGTCTCCTTCAGAAGTGCATACCCGCTCAGGAGGGATAGCCTTAAGTTACTGCATCGGCAGGAACCTGGAGCCAGATTGATAGATGCCCTCTATCAGCTAATTTAACTGGTGAATTGGCGCGCTGTTGCGTCGCCTGCCAGCTTTCGGAAGGCCGGGGAACCGGGGAGGATCCGTGGGCAATTGGGCTGAAGAATCCGATGATTGATCGCGCAAGCTGGATCGACAAGGTCGACACTGTGCTCGCCCGGCTGCGCACCATGCCTGGCGGTTTGCTGCCGATCCTCCACGCGATCCAGGAAGAGGTCGGATTCGTCCCGCCCGAGGCCGTGCCGGTCATCGCCAACAGCTTGAATCTCTCCCGAGCCGAGGTCAGCGGGGTCGTCTCCTTTTACCACGACTTCCGCTCCGAGCCGCCCGGTCGCCATGTGATGCACGTGTGCCGGGCGGAGTCGTGTCAGGCCGTCGGCGCCGACGCGCTCCTCGCGCACGCCAGGGAGCGCCTCGGCGTCGAGCTTCACGGCACCAGCTCCGATGGCTCGGTGACGCTGGAACCGGTATACTGTCTCGGCAACTGCGCCCTCTCTCCGGCCGTCATGGTAGACAGGAATATCTACGGGCTCGTCTCACCCGAGCGCCTCGATGCCATCATCGAAACGTTGCAGGAGGCGCGATGACGCGAGTCTTCGTGCCTCGCGATTCCGGCGCGCTATCTGTTGGCGCCGAAGAGGTCGCGCGCGGCATCGCGGCCGAGGCCGTGCTCCGCGGCTTGCAGGTCAAGCTGGCCAGAAACGGATCGAGGGGGCTGTACTGGCTGGAGCCGCTGGTCGAAGTGGAGACCGCGACCGGCCGCGTCGCCTACGGCCCGGTCACCCCGGCCGACGTGGCCGGGTTGTTCGAAGCCGGGTTTCTCGATGGGCGTCCACATCATCTCCTCCTCGGCAAGACGGAGGAAATTCCCTACCTCGCGCGGCAGGAGCGTCTCACCTTTGCCCGCATCGGCGTGACCGACCCGGTGTCGGTGGAAGAGTACGAGGCGCACGAAGGCTTTCGCGGACTTCGACGCGCGCTCGGGATGGCCCCCGCCGACATCGTCGAAGCGGTGACCCAGTCGGGCTTGCGTGGCAGAGGCGGCGCCGCGTTTCCCACCGGCATCAAGTGGAAGACGGTGCTCAACACCGCAGCCGATCAGAAGTACGTCGTCTGCAATGCCGACGAGGGCGACTCGGGGACATTTTCCGACCGCATGGTGATGGAAGGCGATCCGCTCGTACTGGTGGAGGGCATGACCATCGCCGGCCTCGCTGCCGGCGCGACCCGGGGATACATCTACCTTCGCTCCGAGTATCCTCACGCCCTCCGCGCGCTCGATCAGGCCATCGCCGCGGCCTACGCTCACGGCTTCCTTGGCCCGTCCGTGGCCGGATCGGGGCGCGCCTTCGACCTGGAAGTCCGGGTTGGCGCCGGCGCCTACATCTGCGGCGAAGAGACGGCCATGCTCGAGAGCCTCGAGGGCAAGCGCGGGATGGTGCGCTTCAAGCCGCCGCTGCCCGCCATCGCGGGGCTCTTCGGCAAGCCGACGATTATCAACAACGTAATTTCCTTCGCCTCGGTGCCGATCATACTCGATCGCGGGGCCGAGTTCTATCGCGATTACGGGATGGGGCGCTCGCGCGGCACGCTCCCCATACAGCTGGCAGGAAACATCAAGCACGGAGGACTCGTCGAGAAGGCGTTCGGCGTGACGCTCCGCGAGCTGCTGTACGACTACGGCGGCGGCAGCCGGAGCGGCCGTCCAATCCGCACCGTTCAGGTGGGCGGGCCGCTCGGCGCCTTCATTCCCGAATCCCAGTTCGATCTGCCGCTCGACTACGAGGCCTTTGCCGCCACGAACGCGATGGTGGGGCACGGGGGCATTGTGGCATTCGACGATACGGTGGACATGGCGGCAATGGCCCGCTACGCCATGGAGTTCTGCGCAATCGAATCATGCGGCAAGTGTACGCCGTGCCGGATCGGTTCGACCAGAGGGGTCGAGGTGATGGATCGTGTGATCGCCGCCCGGGCCACCGGCGACCCGGCGGCCGCGGCGGCGAGCGCCACACTCCTCAAGGACCTCTGCGACACGATGCTCGCCGGCTCCCTCTGCGCGCTGGGCGGGATGGCGCCATTCCCAGTGCTCAGCGCAATGCAACACTTCCCTGAAGACTTCGGACTGCCGGCGGCGGAGCTCGCCGTGGCGGCCGGCTGACGAGGACCTGATCATGACCGCTATCTCCGATATCGACTACGGGACGCCGGCGCGGGTCTCTGCGCGGACTGTCACGCTCACCATCGACGGCAGGCCGGTGTCGGTGCCCGAGGGCACGTCGCTCATGCGGGCCGCCGCCGAGCTGGGTGTCGCCATTCCGAAGCTCTGCGCCACCGACAACCTCGAGGCGTTCGGGTCGTGCCGGATCTGTCTGGTGGAGATCGAGGGCCGCAAGGGCTTTCCCGCCTCGTGTACCACGACGGTGGAGAACGGCATGCAGGTGCGGACCCAGACGCCCCGGCTCGCCGACATCAGGCGCGGCGTCATGGAGCTGTATATCTCGGATCATCCTCTCGACTGCCTGACCTGTTCGGCCAACGGCGACTGCGAGCTGCAGGACGTGGCCGGCGCGGTGGGGCTCCGCGAGGTGCGCTACGGTTTCGAGGGCAAGAACCATCTCAAGTCTCCCAAGGACACCTCCAACCCCTATTTCACGTTCGATCCAAGCAAGTGCATCGTCTGCTCGCGCTGCGTCCGCGCCTGCGAAGAGGTTCAGGGGACGTTCGCACTGACGATCGACGGCCGCGGTTTCGACTCGGTGGTCTCGCCCAGCCAGCTCGAGCCGTTCATGGAATCCGAGTGCGTCTCGTGCGGCGCCTGCGTGCAGGCCTGCCCCACGGCCACGCTCATGGACAACAGCGTCGTCGAGAACGGTACGCCCGACCGGAGCGTCATCACGACCTGCGCCTACTGCGGCGTGGGCTGTGCTTTCGAGGCGGAGATGAAGGGCTCGCAGGTCGTGCGGATGACGCCGTACAAGAACGGCGGAGCGAATCATGGCCACTCGTGCGTGAAGGGGCGCTTCGCCTGGGGCTACGCCACGCACAAGGATCGCATCACCAAGCCGATGATCAGGAAGAAGATCACCGATCCCTGGCGGGAGGTCAGCTGGGAGGAGGCCATCGGCTACGCGGCGAGTGAGTTCAAGCGGCTCCAGCGGGAGTACGGCCGCGGCTCGGTCGGCGCCATTTCCTCGTCGCGCTGCACGAACGAGGAGACGTATCTGATGCAGAAGCTGGTGCGCGCCGCGTTCGGCAACAACAACATCGACACCTGCGCGCGGGTCTGCCACTCGCCAACCGGATTCGGACTGAAATCGACGATCGGCGAATCGGCGGGTACCCAGGACTTCGATTCGATCAAGCACACCGACGTGGTCATGGTCATCGGGGCCAACCCGACCGACGGTCACCCCGTCTTCGCGTCGTTCATGAAGCGCCGGCTCCGCGAAGGAGCCAGACTCATCGTGGCCGACCCGCGGAAGATCGACTTGGTTCGCACGCCGCATGTGGAGGCTGAGTACCACCTCAAGCTGCGTCCCGGCACCAACGTGGCACTCATCAACGCGCTGGCCCACGTCGTGGTCACCGAAGGGCTGACCGATGAGGAGTTCGCGCGGGCGCGGTGCGAGGTGGACAGTTACGAGCAATGGAAGGAATTCGTGGCGCGGCCCGAGCATTCGCCCGAGTCCAGCGAGGACATCACCGGCGTCCCCGCCGCCGAGGTGCGGGCCGCCGCCCGGCTGTACGCCACCGGTGGCAACGCGGCCATCTATTACGGTCTCGGCGTCACCGAGCACAGCCAGGGTTCGACAATGGTCATCGGCATCGCCAACCTGGCGATGGCCACGGGCAACCTGGGGCGCGAAGGTGTGGGCGTGAATCCGCTTCGCGGGCAGAACAACGTGCAGGGCTCGTGCGACATGGGCTCGTTTCCGCACGAGTTCTCCGGGTACCGCCACGTGCTCGACGACACCACGCGCGCGCTCTTCGAGGCGGCGTACAAGGTGCCTCTCGACCCCGAGCCGGGCCTCCGGATTCCCAACATGTTCGATGCCTCGCTCGACGGCAGCTTCAAGGGCCTGTACCTCGAGGGTGAGGACATCGCCCAATCCGACCCCAATACCCAGCACGTCACCTCGGCCCTCTCGGCCATGGAGTGCATCGTCGTGCAGGATCTCTTCCTGAACGAGACGGCCAAGTTTGCCCACGTCTTCCTTCCGGGTAGCTCCTTCCTCGAGAAGAACGGAACCTTCACCAATTCCGAGCGGCGGATCTCGCCGGTCAGGAAGGTGACGGAGCCGCTCGGCGGCAAGGAAGACTGGGAGATCACCTGCGACCTGAGCAACGCGCTCGGCTACCCGATGCCGTACAAGCACCCGTCGGAGATCATGGATGAGATCGCGCAGCTCACTCCGACGTTTGCCGGGGTCAGCTACGAGAAGCTCGATCGGCTCGGCAGCATTCAGTGGCCGTGCAACGACGCAACCCCGGAGGGCACCCCGGTCCTGCACCGCGAGGCATTCATCCGCGGCAAGGGCAAGTTCCTGCTGACCGAATACGTGGCCACGGAGGAGAAGGTCAACCGCAAGTACCCGCTGCTTCTCACGACCGGGCGGATTCTGTCGCAGTACAACGTCGGTGCCCAGACGCGCCGAACCGACAACGTACAGTGGCACGACGAAGACCGGCTCGAGATCCACCCGCACGACGCCGAGGAGCGGGGTATCAAGGACGGCGAGTGGGTGGGCGTCGTGAGCCGGGCCGGCGAGACCACGCTCAGGTCTCGCATTACCGATCGGGTCCAGCCGGGGGTCGTGTACACCACGTTCCACCACCCCGAGTCGGGCGCCAACGTCATCACCACCGAGAATTCGGACTGGGCCACCAACTGCCCGGAATACAAGGTCACCGCGGTGCAGGTGATGCCGGTGTTCCACTCCTCGGAGTGGCAGTCGCGATTCAAGAAATTCACCGACCAGCAGCTCGGGCTGCTCGACGCGCGCCAGCGCGCATGAACGTCGAGCACCTTGTGGCAATGGCGAATCAGATCGCCCGCTTCTACGAGGCTTACGCCGATCGCGACGAAGCGCTCGCAAGCGTGGCCAGGCACATCCGCCGCTCTTGGGATCCACGAATGCGCTCGGCGCTGATGAAGCATCTCGACGCTGCCGGCGGAGAAGGGCTGGACCCGTTCGCGATGGAGGCCGTGCGGGCGCACAAAGACGAGCTCACACCGGGCGAGAAATTCTCGCGGCCGTAGATCATGCCGCCACTGCGCAGCGTGCTGGCTGTTTCGGTGGTCTTGGTTGTTTTGTACGCCCGTGCGGCGGCGGCGCAGGCCGACACCGCCGGGACTGACTCGACACAACGCGGCCAGCGGCGTCCGCGCCCAGCGGTTGGCGCGATGGTGGGTTATTCCCGCAGCGATCTGGTCGGAGCCGAGGCGCAGCAGCTCCAGAGCCGCCAAGGGTCACTCACCGGTGTGTTCCTTCAGGCGCCCCTCTCCGGACACCTCAGCTTTCGCCCCGAGCTGCTTTTCTCCCTCAAGGGTGGCCGAACCCAGACCGGCACTGCCCTCCTCGACATCGAGCTGGCCTACCTCGAAATGCCCCTGCTGGCCAAGTTCGTGCTGACCCGCCGGCGCTTCAGGCCGTTGCTGTTCGCCGGACCCGCGCCGAGTGTGCAGATCGGGTGCGACTTTCAGTTCATCGCAGCGGACCAGTCGACCCGCTCGACCTGCGGTGAGGCGGAATTCTCGCTGTTCCGCACGTTCGATGTGGGTGTCGTGGCCGGCGCAGGCATGGAAGTACGCTGGCCCCAGTCGGCGCTGGCCCTCGAGGCGCGCTACACCGCCGGTCTGCGATCGATTCTGGACGCCACCGATGTGCGAAACCGCTCGTTCGGGCTGGTTCTGGCGTTGACGTTCTGACGCGGCGGGGTTCTGCTCACCTGGTCAGGGACCAGCTCGCGCCGGTGGGACCTGCCCCCCGCCGTGATTTCCTTGTCTCTTTGAGACGGACGTAGCCCCTAGAAGAGATACCGGCCGCCCACCTGGAACTGCCGCGGCTCGCCCAGTCCGCTTCGAAGCGTGCCGTCGAAGTTGAGGAACACCCCCGCTGCAGACGGATCCCGGAAGTTGTCACTGTTGGTGACGTTGAATACTTCGGCGATCACCTCGAAGGTCCCCTGCCGTCCGAGATTGAACGGCTTCGACAGCCGGATATCCCACGAGAAGTACGCGTTGTCCTTCCGAATCGTATTCCTCTGCAGAATGTGGCCGTCGGGGCACACGCGATCCTGCGTCGGGTCGGCCGGATTGGCGCGCTGCCCGGTGCCCTGATTGTTGGCGCCGCAGGCCTCGGACACCGGCTGCGCCGAATACGCGCTGACCCGGTTGTTGACATAGATGTCGCCGGGCAGGACGGCGAGAAGCCAGGCATTGAAGCGGTGCCTCTGGTCGCGGTCGCTGTAGCCGTACTCCCGCTGGAGGGAGTCGGCCCGCGCGTAGCGGAAGGTGAACGGATCGCGCTCGTTGTCGTCATCCGACTTGTCGAACGACAGCGTGTAGTTCACCTGGAACTGCAGCGTCCTGCTCAGCGTCCGCGTCAGCTCCGCGGTGAGGCCGTTGTAGCGCGACTTGGCGGTGCTCTGGACGACGAACAACTGGCCGATGCCGTTGCCGTCGGCCAGCCCGGTACGCCACGGGAGGCCGAACACCGCGTCGTTGGCGTTGAAGAAGCGGGTGAGGTGGTCGGTGCGGGCGTGAGTGTAGCTCACCGAGCCCGCCAGCCCCGGGATTAGCTCGCGCTCGAACGCCAGCGTCGCGCTGAATGTCCGGGGGTTCTGGAAGTCCTTGTCGAACACGTAGACGTCGGGATCGAACGGGCCGCCCGCCGGGCTCGGGAGCAGCTCGCCCCAGTCGGGCGGGGCGCCCAGAATGCCGGTGAGGGCGCTGTTCCGAAAGAGCGACTGACCGCGCGAGCCGTCGGTGCTCCGGCTGCTCGCGAGGTTGAGGCCGGGAACGCGGGCGTAGTAGATGCCCGCGTTGGCCCGCACCACCTGCTTGCCGTCGCCCTTGACGTCGTAGGCGATGCCCAGCCGCGGCTGGAACATCTTGTAATCGCTCGGAATCGTGCCGTCGCCGGGGAACTCGAACGTGCCCACCGCGTTGGTCACGCTCTGCCCGATGAACGGCGCGTAGAACAGGTCGGCCACCGGCGTGATCAGGCTGGGCTCGATCTGCGCCTCCCAGCGCAGGCCGTAGTTCACGGTCAGGTTCGACCGCGGCTTCCAGCTGTCCTGGAGGAAGAGGGCCAGCTCGTTCTGGATGATCGTCTGGGTGCCCGATTCGTCCACCGTGAGCCCGCCGATGCCGGCCTGCTGCAGGTAGAGCGCCACGGGACCGGTGATGTGCTCGCCCGCGGGGCAGGCGCCGGTCGTCTGGCTCGGGGTCGGCGCCTGGGAGATGTCGTCGGCGCACTCGACGTAGCCGTTGCCGTTGGCGACGTAGTTGAGGAAGCCGTCCACCGAAGTGAATGCGATCCGCCCGTTGCCGACGCCGCGGAAGGTCTGGTTCACGCCGGTGCGGTTCCACTCGGCGCCGACCTTGAACAGATGATTGCCGCGCAGAATGGAGACGTTGTCCAGGAACTGCAACCGGTAGTCATGCGCGTCCACCGGGATGAAGAACGGCATGCCGATCCGGTAGGCGGAGAATCCGTCGGGCCCGACGAAGCCGATGTCGGTGTCCGGGAAGGGCCGGCCGGTCGCGGGGTTGATCGGGCCGTCGTATGGCCGTGGCCGGTCCTCGCGGGCCCACTGGAAGCGGAACTCGTTGGACAGCGACGAGCTGAACAGCGAGGTGAGGCTGCCGTTCACCGCGTGCGAGTGGTCGTTTTCAAGGGCGTTG
>JBBRGF010000002.1:0-51485 GCA_038240975.1 Gemmatimonadales bacterium | reverse complement strand
CCCTTCCACCGTCGAGCGGGTGGGCAAGCGCCGCGGGAGGCTGGATCCATTCCAGCCCAAATTTTGTGAGCGGCAGTGCTCGGAAGAACGGCGAGAGCAGCGCTAAGGGGTGCACCGCCGAACAGACGTCGTGCGTGAAGCCTGGCAGCGTGAGCCCGGCCGACCGAAGGCCGCCGCCGACGGTGGGCTGCGCCTCGCGAAGCACGGTCTTGACGCCGGCTTGCGCGAGGGTGATGGCGGCGGCCAGCCCGTTCGGTCCCGAACCTACGACGATGGCGTCAGGAGTCATCGATTTGGAATTATATCCGCCCGTACCGATCACAAGGGCGATGGGCGGGCGCGGCCGTCATGCCGATGACAGTGCCGCTCGAGTCAGATGTCTCCGGCTCACATCGCGACTTCACCGCGTCGCACCGCTCAGTTGGCCTCTCACGATCGAGATTCCGAGGTAAACATTCTGGCTCCTCGCTGTGCATGGACGAATGAATTCTCTGAACGTGTGAGGGAGGTCAGGTATCCGCAGGTCGACTCGACTGCGCGAGATCCGGGTCCCGAGACTGCATTCGTCCTGCCAGTCCTAGGCTTTTTCCTCGCCCCTTCATGGCCGTCGCGGCGCATCCCGATGACATTCGCGACTCGGCCGAACGAGCCTCGCCAGGTCTAGTCCCTCAAAGCGACAATATCCGCACCGCCGTCCCCCAGGGATCTCGCGCGACACCGCCGCTCGCCAGCGCCTGGACCTCGGCGCCGGCATCCCGAAGACTGGCGAGCGCGGCCTCAGCATCGGAGCCCGTGGGAACGCGAAGGGTCCATTCGAGGAGCCTCGCATCGCTCTCGCCCGCGGGAGGGGCCCCGGCGGCCCAGGTGTTGGTGCCCAGATGGTGATGGTAGCCGCCCGCGGCGAGGAAGAGCGCTCCCGGATAGCTCCATACCATCTTGTCCAGGCCGAGTCCCTCATGATAGAAGCGAGAGGCGGCGACGAGATCTTCGACGAAGAGATGCACGTGGCCGAGCGTGGTTCCTGCCGACATCGCCGACCAGCGCTCGGCGCCGGCCGCACGGACCACATCTTCGACATCCAGCGGCTCGGTCGCCATGACGAGCTGTCTCCCCTCATGGCGCCAGCTCGCGCGCGGCCGGTCGGCGTAGACCTCGATGCCGAGGCCATCGGGATCGGTGAGATACACCGACTCGCTCACCAGGTGATCGGACATTCCCGCATACGTGCTGGTTTCCGCCAGGTGGCGCACGAATGCACCGAGCGTGGGCCGGTTGGGAAGGAGGAGGGCGAAGTGATACAGACCGAGCCTTCCGCGCCTGGGCACGGGTGCGGCCCCGGCCCGCTCCCGGAGTTCTACCAACGGCGTGGCGTCCCGGCGCGTCCCCAGCATCGCCATTCCCGGAGATGCCTCGAGCACGCCGAGTCCGATCACTCGGTCGTAGTAGTCGATAGAGCGCGCGAGGTCGCTGACCTGTAACGATACGGGCCCGAGCCTCGTCGTCGGCGGGAGCCGGAATCGCGGAGGCGCGACGCCGTATGGCAGGGTGGCAATACCGCTGGTCGGAGAAGTCATGGAAACGTGCCTCCTTGCCGGAAGCTATAATTACGCCCTAATCATGCCCGCAGATCCTCTTCTTCGCTGGCCCGAGCCAACCCTGGCCTTCTTCGAATTCATCGGCGTCTTTCTCGCGGCCGGTGCCATCGGGTTCCGGTACTTCGTGACCCGGGGCGCCGCTCGGCACGGCGATTTCGGCAACCAGCGGGTGTACGCCGACGCGGTGCAGCGCGCCGCCATGCTCGGCGTCGTCGGCGCGATTCTCGGCGCGGTACACGTCGGCATCGCGCTCCCACGGGTCGCCGCCCGCCTGAATACGACGATAATGGGGACGATCACCGGAAACCTGATTCCGGGGGTTTGGGTCGCTCTTACGCTCCTCACGCTGGGAGGTTTTGTGCTGGCCGCCGCCCGGTGGCGGGTCGGATGGCACCTGGCCGCCGCCGGATTGATCGGAGGCACGCTGCGGGAAGCGCTGAACGGCAACTGGCTCCGTCTGGTCAACCCCATGCACCTTCTTGCCGGCGGGTTCTGGATCGGCACGCTTTTCGTCACCCTTGTGGCGGGGATGGGCGTCGTCCTCACGCACGAGCGAGCCCGTGACCGGCGAACGATGGTCGTGGACATGATCAACGCTTTTTCGCCCCTCGCGCTCACCTCGGCAGGGGTGCTCGTAACGTTCGGCGCGATTACGGCGTGGCGTCACCTGAAACACCTGGATGCCCTCTGGACCACGCCGTACGGCTGGACCTTGATCGCCAAGCTCAGCCTGGTGGCGGCGGTCTTTGCGCTCGGGGCTTGGAACTGGCGGTGGCAGCGAGCCCGCCTCGGCACCGACGCAGCGGTTCATTCGATCCGGCGTTCGGCTGCTGCCGAGCTGGCTGCCGCGGCCGTCGTACTGGCGGTCACCGCGATACTCGTCAGCCTTCCGTCGCCGGAGTGAGTTGCCCTATCGCCGTCCGGGTCAAGGACGGCAAGCTGGCCGGCTCCGTTGCGATGGCATCGCGGCCCTGACCGTCTGACGGAATGCTCCGAATCGTCATTCTGGCGAGCCTGATAATAGTTGTCGGGCTCGCCAGCGCCGTTCCCCCTCCCGGGCCAAAACGCAGCTCCCCATCCAGGCCGAATCTCCGATGCCGCGGAACGCGCCGTTCAGGACGACAGCGCCGCCGTCGCCCGCGCTGGCGTGACGCGATCGCCGGGAAGGCTACGACTTCGACGAGGCCGACAGCCTGGGCTCTTGACATGTCAGCCGCTATTTCGTACGATATATCGTACGTACTATCACACGTCATACTGGAGTCTAACGCTATGTGCAGCTCAAAGAACGACTGGGGTTTTGGCCCCGGATTTCCCTTCGGACGTGGCGGCCACTGGGGCGGCCCGAGGCGCCGGGGGCAGATGTTCGGGCAGGGCGAGGTCAAGTTCGTCATTCTTCGTCTTCTCAAGGAAAAGCCGAGGCACGGTTACGAGGTCATCAAGGCCCTCGAGGAAAAGATGAGCGGCTTCTACACTGCCTCCGCCGGTACCGTCTATCCCACGCTCCAGCTCCTCGAGGACGAGGGCTACGTGCAGGCCGTCGACACCGACGGCAAGAAGGTCTACCACGTGACCCCCGAGGGCGACCGCTACCTCGAAGAGCACAAGGATTTCCTCGACGAGATCATCGACCGCGTCCGCGACACCGTCCGCGACTTCACGGGCGGGGGCCTCGGCGAGATTCAAGGCGCCTTTGCGCGGCTGGCCGGTACCACCTTCAAGCGGGCCTGGCGCCGCGGCCCCGACGACCCGTCACTCAAGCGCGTCGCCGAGGTTCTGAAGAAGGCCGCGGACGACATCGAACAGATCTGGCAATCCACCACCGTCTGACGTCAGCACTGAGGAGAGATGAACGATGTGGGGCTTCGCGTGGATGTTCTGGATGGTGCCGCTCTTTTTCTACCTGATGTTCATGAGGCGGCGGCGCTGGGATCGGTGGCAGATGAGGCAGGGTGGCTATGGCCCCACCCGCGAGGGGCCGGGCACGCAGCGTGAGCTCGATGGGCAGCGGTCGTACATCGACGCCCTCGAGACCCGGGTCTCGCAGCTGGAAGAGCGTCTCGACTTTACCGAACGACTGGTGTCGGGCCGCAGGGAAGGCTGATGGGGGTCGGGGAGGGGTGGCCTCGGACTTGCCCGTTCGCGGGCAGATTCTCATCCCTTGGACCCCGATTTCCACCAGATCAGGAGGCACGATGGCGTCTAACCGACTGGCACTTCTCACGCTTGCCCTAATCGCCGGTTGCGGGGGCGAGCGTGGAAGCGGTGAAGCGGCCAATGACCTGAGCCGCGATCTGCAACGGGTCCCGGTGGACTCGTCGGCCGCCCTCGAAGACCGCGCCACTTCAAGCGGCGCCACCGTCGTCGCCGCCCCTGTTTCCGCACCGAGGGCCCAGCCGGCACCGCGGGCAAAGGCTCCCAAGCCGAGGCCGGCGCCTGCCCCCGCGCCCATGCCGGTGGTGCGCGCCCTTGCGGCCGGCGCCACGGTGTCCACCACGGTCGATCGTGAGATCACTTCAAGGGCCGACAAGGCGGGGCAGACAGTGACCTCGACCGTTTCAGCCGACGTGCGCGACGCGTCGGGCGCGGTGGTGATTCCCGCGGGCTCCAGGGTCACGCTGACCATCAGCGAGATTCACGAGTCGGAGAACAAGGGTGACAAGACCGGCAAGCTGACGCTCGTTCCATCCGCGGTCGAGATTGGGGGCGCCAGCTATCCCCTCGAGGCCTCGGCGATGCCGCTCGATCGTACCTTGCGCGACCGGAAAACCAACGCCGGTGATGTCGCCAAGGTCGGTGTGGGCGCCGGCGCCGGCGCGGTGCTCGGCCGGGTGATCGGCGGCAACACCAAGGGCGCCGTGATCGGCGGCATCATCGGTGGCGCGGTCGGCACCCAGCGCGCCGTGGAGACGCAGGATCGAGACGTGGTCGTTCCATCGGGCTCGCGCGTAGAGCTCACACTGCACGGAGCGTTCACCCGATAGGTCCTGTCCGCCCGGCTATCTTTCGGGCATGTCCAGGGCATTCGTGAACGAAGATGCCGGGGGCGGCGACGCCCTCGGCAAGTACCCGCTTCCCGGGTCGGACGACCCCTCGTTTCCCATCGCGGCTGCCCGCGCGCTGCTGCGGGGCGCCGATGAGGGCGATACCGTCGGCGCCGAGGCGGCGACGGGCTTCTATTGGGGCGATCCGTCGCTGGAGCGAGAAGTCTCCCAGCTCCTCGCCGAGGCGCGGGAAGAGGGCAACGAGCGGGCGGAGCAGCTCGCCGAGCGTTACCTGAGACGGGTTCACCGCGATCGCTAGTCCTTCCGCTGGAGAAGCAGCGGGTTGCGCGGGTAGGGAAAGACGTCCACCACGTCGCCGCGTGCCAGCCGCTCCTGCACTCCCGTCCAGAATGCCACATCGAGCAGGTCGCCGTGCGCGGCGAGGAACGCCTCGCGCACCGTTCCCGGTGGTGCCAGGAAGGCCTGGAACTCTTCGGGGAACACGTCGTGCTCGCCCACGTGAAACCACGGCTCCGCTGCGAACTCCTCTTCAATGGAAGTAGGAGCGGGGATGCGCCGGAACCGGCACTCGGAGAGCAGGCACAACTCGTCATAGTCGTAGCAGATGACCCGGTCGTTCCGGGTCACCCCGAAATTCTTGAGCAGCATGTCTCCCGTGAAAATATCGGCCGCCGCCAGATCCTTGATCGCGTTGCCGTATTCGATCACCGCATCGCGCGCCGCCACTTCGCCCGCGTCGCGGAGAAAGATGTTGAGCGGCGTGACCCGGCGCTCGGTATAGACGTGCCGCATTACCACGCGGTCGGACATGACCCGGATGGTGTTGCTCGCGACTCTGAGCAGGTAGTCGAGGAGATCATCGGGAAAACAGCGGCGGGGGAACTCCAGGTGCTCGAACTCCTGGGCATCGGCCAGCCGCCCGACCCGGTCGCGCACGAAGACGAAGTGATATCTCTCCATGACCGCCTGGCGCGTCGTATTCTTGGGGGCGCCGAAGCTGTCCTTGATCACCTTGAAGACGATGTTGAACGCCGGCAGTGTGAATACCGCCATCACCATTCCCTCGTCGCCTTCGGCAAAGTCGAAGCGGGTGTCGGGGTGCTGGAGGTGGGACATCAGGTTGCGGAACAACTCGGTCTTGCCGTGCTTGTTGAACCCGATGGCGTTATACAGCTCGTCGATTCGCTTGAATGGCATGATCGAGCGGAGGAACTCGACCAGGTCACGAGGGCGCGGCGCCTCGACGCGGAAGTACGACCAGCTGAAGCCGAAGACGACGCTGGCCTGGTTCTGCGAGAGCAGCGCCGCGTCGACCACCACGCCCCGCGCCGCCCGCAGGAGCGGGATCACGAGTGGCAGGGTAACCTCGCCCCGGCGTACCCGCCCCACGACATACGCCCCCTTGTTCCGGTAGAACACCGAGCGCACCACGTCGACCGTCACCGGGTCGGCTTCGGACACGTCGCGGAGGGCGGCACGGATCAGGTCGGCGACGATCTCCGAATCGCGGTCGAGCTCCGCGTACGGCACCGACCAGGGGATCGCCTCGAGAATGGCCCGAACGATCGAGGCGTCGGCGGTGACGCCGGTGTAGCTGTCGTAGAGCGGCGCGACGTCTCCCGATTCGGAGCCCGGCACAGCCGGATCGAGATATTCGATGGCGTCGTCCACCCCGACAGTCGAGAAGACCCTGCGGGTCACCGAATTGAAAAACGTCTGCTCGATCTCGGCGTCGGGGCGGCCCGCGGTGCCGTGCGCGTGAAGCGACTTCATCGCCGCCCAGAGGGTCCGCTCCATCACGGCATCTTGGAGGATGTCGCGCACGTCGGCCACGGCCCCGTCGAGGTGCACGCGATAAAGCGCGAGGCGCTCGGTTGCATCGGCCTGGGCGCCGGCCCAGTCGCTCCGCTCGAATCGGTCGGGGGCCCGGGCGGTGATCTCGCGAAACCCCAGGCGATACTCGTCGTAGGCCGCGTGAATGGCCCCGACGGCCCGTGCCGCGACGTCGCCCGCCACCCGGTTGCCGATCTCGGACGACCCCGTAAGATTCAGCGTCGATTCATGCCCAGGCACTTCGTCCGCGCCTCCCGAGGATTGCGCCTCCATGCCAGCCCCGCTCACGACCAAGACCACTGCCTCCCCACCCGCCGCGCCGGGCGCCGGGGAATCCATCGCCCTGCGCGAAGGGCGGCTCCACGTGCCCGACCAGCCGATCGTTCCGTTCATCGAGGGCGACGGCACCGGCCCGGACATCTGGGCCGCGTCGCAGTACGTCTTCGACAACGCGGTGCGGATCGCCTACGGCGCGCGACGCCGAATCGTGTGGCGCGAGGTCCTGGCCGGGGAGAAGGCCAAGGATCGGCTCAATAGCTGGCTTCCGGACGATACGCTCGCGGCCCTCGCGCACCACCTCGTGGCCATCAAGGGCCCGCTCACGACGCCGGTCGGCGGAGGCTTCCGCTCGCTCAACGTGGCGCTCCGCCAAAGGCTCGATCTCTACGCCTGCGTCCGCCCGGTTCGATGGTTCGAGGGTGTGCCGTCGCCGGTCAAGGCGCCGCAGGACGTCGACATGGTGATCTTCCGCGAGAACACCGAGGATATCTACGCCGGCATCGAATACAAGGCGCGGACCGACGAGGCGCGCCGGGTGGTGGAATTTCTGCAGAATCAGATGGGCGTCCAGGCGATCCGCTTTCCCGAGTCGAGTGCCATCGGCATCAAGCCGGTGTCGGAGGAAGGGTCCAAGCGGCTCATCAGGGCGGCCATCGACTACGCGGTCCGGCACCATCGGCCGAGTGTGACGCTGGTCCACAGGGCAACATCATGAAGTTCACCGAGGGCGGCTTCCGCGACTGGGGCTACGATCTGGCCCGCGAGGAGTACGGCGCCACCGAGATCGACGGCGGGCCGTGGTGCCGCCTGCCGGGCGGAGTCATTATCAAGGACGTGATCGCCGACGCCTTTTTCCAGCAGATCCTCACCCGGCCGCGCGAGTATTCGGTGATCGCCACGCTCAATCTCAACGGCGATTACATCTCCGACGCCCTGGCCGCGCAGGTCGGTGGCATCGGGATCGCGCCCGGCGCCAACATCAACTACCTCACCGGCCACGCCGTATTCGAGGCCACCCACGGCACCGCGCCGCGATACGCGGGACAGGACAAGGTCAACCCCGGATCGCTGATTCTTTCGGGTGAAATGATGTTCAGGCATCTCGGCTGGAACGAGGCCGCCGACCTGATCGTTAGCGGTCTCGAGCGGACCATCGCGCAGCGCCGGGTCACGTACGATTTCGAGCGCCTGATGACCGGGGCCACCTTGCTCAAGACGTCGGAGTTCGGGCGAGCGATGGTCGAAAATATGCAGTGAAGCGGTAAACGGGAGAAAAACGGTGAACGGTAAACTGGACAAATTGACCATCCATTTACCGTTCACCCCTCACCACCCCGTTTCAGTCTCTCGATCTCTCTTCTGTCCCGCTTCGTAGGGCGACCTCTTTCGGGCACGAATGCCGAGTGCATGGCCTTGAGCTGAAGTGCCACCGCCTCTCGGGCGGCCCGGCTTTCGGGCAACTCCTCGTAGAGCCGCGCCGCTTCGGAGGCCGGCCCCCGCCTGTCGGACATCTCACGCACCACCACTCGGTGCTCATAAGGACCCTGCCTCACCCTGATCTCGTCGCCCGGGTGCAGAGTGCGAGCCCTCTTGGCGCGATCGCCGTTCACCTGCACCTTGCCGCCCGCGATCGCCTCGGATGCGAGCGAGCGCGTCTTGTAGAACCGAGCCGCCCAGAGCCACTTGTCGAGTCGGACGGGGTCGTCTGCATCGGGCATGCTGAAGTATATCGCCTGGCCCCTCCTTTGCAGACGAAAGCTCCATGCCTCTCTCACATATGTGGATCGCACTGGCACTTGCGCTCGGTCCCGTCCGCGCCGTTCCGGGCGATCAGTCCCAGACGCTGGCGCTTGTTTCGGCCACCGACGACTCAGTGCTCGCCGAGGCCCGCGATGCGCTGAGCCGGGGGCGCCCGTGGCAGGCGAGCCGACTGATCTCTCCGCTGGTGTCGGACACGGGTCGGCGCACTCCGCCGGCGGTGTACCTCGCCGCCACAGCGGCGAGCCGGTGGGGAGGCTGGCCCGAGGTGGCCCGCCTCCTCACCGGTGAGCCATGGCTCGACACGCTCTATGGAGGCCGTGGCCGTCTCCTCCTCGCTCGCGCCGCCCTCGAGCAGCAGGAGGATTCGCTCGCGCTCACCGAGGCGCTTGCCGTCCCGCCCGCAGCCGACGATTCCACCGAAGGCGAGCGGCTGGTACTGCTGGCGGCGGCGCTCGACCGCCTGAACGCACGCGACAGCTCGGCGTCGACCTACGAGCGCGCGGCCGCGCACCTCCCCGGCATCGCCGACTGGCTGCTCGTTCGCGCCGCGGCGGTTACCGACGATAGCGCCGGCCGGGCACGTCTCTACGACCGGCTGAGCGATCCCGCGGCCCGGCAGCGCATGGCCTGGAGCGAGGCGTCAGCACGCGAGCGCACCGGCGATCGCGAGGGGGCCGCCAGCCGTTTTGAGGCGCTCGGCGCGCGCGTGCATGCGCTGGCTATCCGTCTTGCCGCCGTCCCCGACACCGACTCTCGCGAGAAGATCCGGATCGATCTGGTTGCCCTCGTGGCCGCCCGACGTTCCGCCGGTGAAGCGCGCGACGCCATCGCTCTCCTCGACAGCGCGTTCGCCCCTCTCACGGCCGCTGAGGAGCTCGTGGTGGCCCGGTCTGCCGGAACACCTGACCGCGCGGTCGCCGGCTTTGCGCGCGCCTTCAAGGAGGGTCCCGGTGAGTCCGAAGACCGCTTCGATTACGCCTCCGCATTGAGCAAGGTCGGCCGGTACGGCGATGCGGCCGCCCAATTCAATCTGGTTCGGGGGCGGCGCTGGCTGATGGCCGCGTCGGCATACCAGCGTGCGCGCGCGCTCGTGCGTGACGGCCGGTTGAGTGAGGGACGCTCGGCGCTGGTCGACATCGGACGCCGCTACCCCTCGGACACCGCGGCGGCATCGAGCGCGCTGTTTCTCCTGGGCGATCTTGCCGCCGACGACGGAGCCGATAAGCTCGCACGTGTCTATAACCGCCGCCTCGCCCTCAAGTACCCTACCAGCGCGTTCGCTCCAGCCGCCCGGTTTCGTGCTGCGCTGCTCGAGCTGCTTCATGGCGACCCCGCTCGGGCTGCCCGCGAGCTGGACGATCTCTGGCAGATGCACCCGAGGAATGAGGAGGCCGCAGCCGCCACGTACTGGGCGGGGAGGGCTTGTGCCGCGGCCGGCGATACTCTCGCCGCCCGAAGCCGCTGGGCCCTCGCAGCAGGCGGAGACCCGTCGTCCTATTATGTCGGACTGTCGCTTCGCCGGCTCGGACTCCCGCCTTGGACTCCGCGCGCGACGCCCGACTCGTTCGCGGTGGTCCCCGCCATGGATTCGGCTATCGGGCGCGCGGCGCTGCTCGCGCGGCTCGGGATGGCGGTGGAGTCCCGGTGGCAGTACGACCGGCTCATGCGCACCCAGGACACGTCATCCGAGCGTCTGCTGACGCTGGCCAACGCCTTCCGCGGCCAGGGACTCCCGGCGCAGGCCATCCTGGTCGCCCGCCGCGCGCTGGTGTCCGGCGCTGCCGCCGACGCCCGGACCTATCGGCTGCTGTACCCCGTGGGCTTGGCCGAGGCGCTGGTGGGTGAATCGGCGGAGCATCGGCTCGATGCGAGCTTCGTCGCCGCGCTTATTCGGCAGGAATCGAGGTTCAACCCGTCGGCCACGTCGTCGGTCGGCGCGCGCGGTCTCATGCAGGTGATGCCGGACCTGGGCGCCCGCCTTGCCCGGGCGCTCGACTTTCCCGTGTGGGACCCGGTGCTCCTCTACCAGCCCGACGTGAGCCTGCAGCTCGGCACCTATCATCTTCAGGAGCTGTCGGAGATGTACCAGGAGCCCTTGCACATTCTGGCGGCATACAACGCGGGGGCCAGCAGAGTCGAACGATGGTCGCGCCGCAACGGAGTGGACGATCCCGAGGTGTTTGCGGAGCGCATTCCCTTTGCGGAAACGCGCGGATACGTGCGGGCGATCCAGAGGAACCAGGAGATCTACCGCGCGCTGTATCCGTGGACCGACGGCGAGGGCGCGGCTCTGAGACTGGATGTGGGCGGCGGTCCCTCTTAGTTTGAGGCCACCCGCACCTCAAGGTCATTTCGGTTGATCGATTCCGCAGGCTCCATTGCCGCACTTGATCGAATCGGAGAGGGGATCTTTACCCTCGACCACGACGGCACGATATCCTACCTGAATCGTGCCGCCCGGTTTCTGCTTCACGGTCTCACCGGGGTATCGGGCTCCGATCTGGCCGGCTCGGTCATCTGGAACGCCTCTCCTTCCTTCTTCGAAACACCTGCCGGCTCGGCCCTCCGCCGCGCGCAGACCGCGCGGATACCCGTCGTGCAACAGGTGAGGGATCCGGTGACCTGCCGCATACTCGAGCTCCGCGCGTATCCATCCGCCGATGGGATGAGCGTCCTGCTGATCGAGTCCGCGTCACCGGTCGCGGCCGGCGTGCTCGACTACCTGCGTGACATCTACCTGGCGTGCGACGAAGACTGGCACCTCACCCTCCTCAACGAGCGAGCCGGCGAATATCTCAGGTTTCTCGGCCGTGACCGCGACGAAGTGCTGGGCCAATCGGTGTGGGAGGTCATCCCCGGTCTCTCGGGGTCCCGCTTCCAGGCAGAGGCGTTCCGGGCGGTGGTCGAGCAGGTGGAAATCGAGTTCGACTCGTTCTTCGCGCCGATGAACCGCTGGTTCTCCGTCAGGGTCACGCCGATGCCCGGAGGCGTCATCGCCTCCGCCAGAGACATCACCGCGCGCCGGCCCAAGGATCCGCCGCACGAAGTGAAGCACCGGTTCCAGAACCTGGTCGAGTCGATCGACGACGTCGTCTTTCAACTCGACACCGAGCATCGCTGCGTCAACCTCTTCGGGCGCTGGCTCGAGCGCGAAGGGTTCCACCCCGAGCAGTTCATCGGCCGCACCACGCGTGACATCATCGGCGCCGCCAAGGCTGCCGTTCACGAGCGGGCCAACCTTCGCGCGCTGGCGGGAGAGACCGTCACCTACGAGTGGATTCTCCCTACGCCGCGGGGGCCGCGGCATGTCCTGAACACCTTGTCACCCCTTCGCGACTCCCACGGCGTCATCACCGGAGTCGTCGGTGTCGGACGCGACATCACCGCGCGCATCGAGACCGAACAGCAGGTGCGGCAGGCGCAGAAGATGGAGGCAGTTGGCCGATTCGCCGGAGGTGTTGCCCACGACCTCAACAACATGATGATGATCATCATGGGCTTCAGCGACTTTCTGTTGGGCACGCTGGACCGGCAGGACCCCCGCCGGTCCGATGCCGACGAGATCAGAAAGGCGGCCGAACGCGCC
This sequence comes from Gemmatimonadales bacterium, assembly GCA_038240975.1. Lineage (GTDB taxonomy): Bacteria > Gemmatimonadota > Gemmatimonadetes > Gemmatimonadales > GWC2-71-9 > CAVVWJ01. Next base: position 39,426 of record JBBRGF010000002.1, on the reverse strand, counting down.
ATGCACCTCACCCGCCAACTGCTCGGATTCGGGCGCCATCGCGTCGTGGCCAGGGAGGTGCTGAGTCTGAACGAGGTCGTCACGGGAATGGAGCGCATGCTTCGGCCGCTCCTGGGCGAGGACATGACGCTGGTCACTCGTCTGGCCGCCGAGCTGGGTGGGATCGAGGCCGACTACGGGCAGATGGAGCAAGTGGTGATGAACCTGACGCTCAACGCGCGCGACGCGATGGGGAGCGGCGGAGCGCTGTCCATCGAGACACTCAACGTCGACGTTCCCGAGGGCCACGGGTACCAGCACCTCGGCGTCTCCCTTCCCGCGGGCGCCTACGTCATGCTCATCGTGACCGACACCGGACACGGCATGTCGTCGGAGGTCAAGGCGCATCTCTTCGAGCCGTTCTTCACCACCAAGCCCACGACCCAGAATACCGGTCTCGGCCTGGCCACCGTCTACGGCATTGTCACCCAGAGTGGCGGATACCTGTGGGCCGAGAGCGAGCCCGGGCAGGGCGCCAGCTTCAAGATCTGCTTCCCGCGAGTCGTCTCGGAAGATTCGTCCGGCACCGCGGCCGATAGCCCGGCGCTGGCGACAAGGGGGACCGAGACGATTCTCCTGGTGGAAGACGAAGACGCTGTTCGCGCCGTGGCGTCCCGCGTCTTGTCCGAACAAGGCTATCTGGTCCTCGAGGCCTCGAACGGACGCGAAGCCCTGACCGTCGCCGAGCGGGTGGGCGGCGGCATAGACCTGGTGCTGACGGACATGGTCATGCCCGAGATGGGCGGCCATGAGCTCGTCGCTCACGTCGCCCGCATCTTGCCCGGGGCAAGGGTGATGTACATGTCGGGCTATTCCGAGAGCGACAAGCTTCAGCGCGGCATCAGGGAGTCCGACGATCCCTTTCTGCAGAAACCCTTCTCTTCGGAAAATCTGGTCTCGAGCGTACGACACGCGCTCGACCGTGTGCGCCGTTGAGCGGATCCCGGGTCGCCGGCCCGGTAGCCATCACCATTCGTCCAGGAGTGCCTCCTTTGCCGCCCGGCCGAGCCGCTTGATCGCTGCTTCCCGCCTCAGCGCGGCGCCCCGGTCTACGGCGTCCTCCCGGTAAACCAGCCGAACCGGCAGCCGGGAGCGCGTGTAAGCGGCTCCGCGGCCCGCGTTGTGCAGCGCTTCGCGGCGAGCCGGATCCGTGGTAATCCCCGTATACAAGCTTCCGTCGCCGCAGCGGGCAATGTAGACGAACCATGTCATGTGGATTGTAATGATACGCGGGCCTTTCTATCTTCGGCCATTCCCCCGTTCCTATCGCCAGTACTGTGAGACCTGATGTCATCGGTGCCTGACCGCCGCCGGGCCGGCCGAAGCTCCCTACCCGACCAGCGTACCCTCCTTTCGTGGCTCTTCGTCGGGCGGCTGGCGCTCGCGGTTGGCGTCCTGCTCGGCGCCGGCCTCGTCTGGACCGAGCGGCCGAGGGAGTCGTTTCTCGTCAGCGTGGCGGTTGTCATCGCGCTCACCTTTACCGCCTATGGCGCATGGGCCGCGTTCGTTCGCCGCCGGACACCAGGCAATACGTTTCTCCTCATCCAGGCGCTGGTCGACCTCGGCGTCGTCACGACCATCGTCCACTTCGCCGGGCAGCCGCAGTCGGCGTTTCCCGCACTCTACGTCCTACTGGTGGCCGCCTATGCCCTCCTGATGCCTCCCGTCTGGGGGGCGCTCACAGCGGTGCTGGCGTCGGTGGTGTTCCTGGCCGACACCTTCTGGAGCCGCTCCGGCCCTCCCGACACCGCCTTCTGGGCCCAGATCCTGGTGTTCAACGTGGTGTTCGCGATCGTGGCGGTGCTCGGGCATCGCCTGCGCGAGGCGGGGATGGAGCAGCAGACGCTCGCCACCGAGCTCAAGCGGGTGCGTCTCGAGGCCGACGACATCCTGCGCAACATCCGGTCCGGTGTCATTACCGTAGACGGCATGGGTCGGCTGGCGTTCATCAACCCCACGGCTCAGCGCCTCCTCGCGCTCGACGCCCAGGCACTCCTGGGACTTCCGGTGCTCGACCAGCTCAAGACCCGGTCGTCGGAGCTGTGGGCGGCGGTAGTTGCCGGCATCCGGAACGGGAGAAAGATCAGCCGCGGCGAGGGGATGGTGATGCACGACGGGGGGAAGACATTCCCGATCGGCCTCAGCACGACCACCTTTCGTCAGGAGACTCAGGAAGCCCCGTCGGTGACCGCGATCTTCACCGACATCTCGGACCTGAAGGAAGTCCAGGAGTTGCAGCAGCGGGCCGAGCGCCTCGAGGCGGTGGCTGCCCTGAGCGCGTCGCTGGCGCACGAGATCCGCAACCCGCTTGCATCCATCCGGAGCTCGGTGGAGCAGCTCGCGCGCTCCAAGCACGCCGACGATGACGAACGTTTCCTGGCCGGACTCATCGTCCGCGAGAGCGACCGGCTGAGCCGTCTCCTGAGCGAGTTCCTCGACTTCGCCAGGGTCCGGGCCACCCAGTTCGTTCCGCTCGACCTGCACGGCGTGGTGGTGGCGGTGGTCCGGCTCATCAAGGCCCACCCCGATTGCAGGCCCGACGCCGCGATCACGGTCGAGGGCGGCAGGACCATGGTCGAAGGCGACGAAGATCTGCTCCACCGTATCATCGCCAACCTGGTGCTCAACGCGGTGCAGTCGGCCCGCGGTCCGATCCGCATCGCCGTGGGTGTCTCCGCCGTGCAGGGTAGTGAGATTCCGCACGGAACCAACCTCGAGCACGCGGTACGTTTGCAGGTACGTGATACGGGGCCGGGGATTCCGGAGGAGATTCGCGAGCGGCTCTTTCAACCGTTCGTCTCTGGGCGGGCGGGCGGCAGCGGCCTCGGACTGGCCATCGTCCAGCGCGCCGTGGAGGCCCACCGCGGCCTCGTGCTGGTAGAGTCCGGCCCGGCCAGCGGCACCGCCTTTACTATCTTTCTGCCGGCCAAGACCATCGTGGAGGATGCAGCATGAGCGTGAAGCCCTCGGTACTGGTGGTGGATGACGAATCGGGCATCCTCGACACACTTCGGATCCTGCTCAGGAACGAGGGATTCGAGGTGACCACAGCCCAGGGCGGAAAGGCGGGGTTGGAACAGATTCGCACGGGCGTCCACGACATCATTCTCTCGGATGTGAGGATGCCCCAGGTGTCCGGGCTCGACATCCTGACGGCGGCCCGCGAGCAGGACCCGATGACGCCCGTCATCCTCATGACGGCGCAGGCCTCGCTGCAGAGCGCCATCGGTGCGGTCAACTCCGGCGCCTTCTATTACATCCAGAAGCCGTTCTCCAACGACGAGCTCGTGGCCATCCTCCGACGCGCCTGCGAATTTCGCGCGGTGCGCGTCGAGAACAAGCAGCTCAAGCAGGAGATCAGGCGGCGGGACAAGAGCACGGTGGCTCGGCCCATCGGCAAGTCGAAGCGGTTCCTCGACGTGCTCAAGCTCGCCGAGCACGTGGCCCCGACCGACTCGACGGTGCTCATCCAGGGAGAGAGCGGCACGGGCAAGGAAGTCATCGCCCGGTACGTGCACAACCTCTCCAACCGGGTCGACGGGCCGTTCATGTCGATCAACTGCGGCGCGCTGCCGGAGAACCTCCTGGAGAGCGAGCTCTTCGGCCACGTGAAGGGGTCGTTTACCGGGGCGGTGCGCGACAAGCAGGGCCTGTTCGCGGCTGCCCGAGGGGGGAGCTTTTTCCTCGACGAGGTCGGCGAGATGCCGCCCTCGCTCCAGGTCAAGCTGCTGAGGGTACTGCAGGAACGCGAGGCAATTCCGGTGGGCGCCACCGAGGCCATTCCGGTAGACGTCAGAATCATCGCCGCCACCAATCGCGTCCTCGAAGAGGAGATCCGCCGCGGCAATTTCCGGTCCGACCTGTTCTACCGGCTCAACGTCATCGCGCTCAACCTCCCGCCGCTACGCGAGAGGCGCGACGATCTGCTGCTCCTGATCGAATTTCTTCTTCAGAACCTCGCAGTGGAAAACGGGAGCGATCCCAAGGCGCTCGCCTCGGAGGCGCTCGACGCCGTCATGGTCTACGAATGGCCGGGGAATGTGCGAGAGCTGGAGAACGCGCTCGAGCACGCCGTGGTGCTGACCCGCGGGAATCTGATCGACGGCGCGGCGCTGCCGGAGCGTATCACCAAGCGGCGCAAGGAGCCACTCGTCGCCGAGCGGTCGTACCGCAATCCGACGCTCGAGGTGATCGAGCGCGCCTACATCATGTGGGTTCTTCAGGCCGAGGGTGGCAACAAGACCCGCGCGGCCGAAGTGCTGGGTATCGATCCTTCCACGCTGTACCGCAAGCTCAGCCGCTATGAGGAGCAGGTCGAGGTCAAGGCCTAGCCGGCTGCCGTTCGGGTTTGGGGGCGTAGTGCGGCGTCCGGATGGCGAACGCAAGCAACGCCTCTGCCACGGCCAAGCGTTCGGCGGCGGTGAGTCGCAGATTCTCGCGCAGGCGCGCGAGAGCAGCCGCCTGCCAGGCGTGACTGTTCGATTCAGGCGTAGTGTGGGCCGTCATCCCGCACCCAAACTGCGTACCTGTTCGAGCAGCGCTACGTCCAGCAGATCCTGTGGGCGGCCGGCTTTTCGTTTGAGCTGGATCAGGTCGTCGAGCGAAGCCACTCGGATCGAAATCTCTTCTACCTGCATGATCTCCGAGCGCTCCCAGAGCCCGTCGAAGTCCATGGGATATTCGACGAACAGGTCAACGGCTACGTATCCGCGAGTGTCCTGCAGCGAGAACACCACCATATGCTTGTCTCGAGCCCACGCGGCTCGCTGACCGGGGTCCGCGAACGCCTCCGCTCGCACCGGAATGGTCGGCGTAAAGCCGAGCTGCTCCAGGACTGCGATAGCCCGTCTTGCTTCGGTCGGATCGAGGTCGATGACTAGATCGATGTCTCGTGTCAGGCGGATAACGCCGTGGAGAATCGTCGCAATTCCTCCGACGGTAACGTATCGCACCCGCTCCGCCTCCAGGGCGGCGAAGACCGGTTCAAAAAGTTGCATTGCAGAATATATGCAAATGCCGAGGGTCTTGGCATTTGCCGATTCAGCCGCTACGAGGAGCAGGTCGAGGTCAAGGCCTAGCCGGCGTCGCTCCCAGCGGCTGGGCCACGTCGGGCTTCATTCCCTCTAGGGCCAGCACGTAGGCACCGAGCAGTTGCGACCGAAGGTCTCCCGCCGGCCGGGCGCTGAACTTGGCCAGGGTGTCGAGCGCCAGTCGCGCGCCGCCGGCGTCGCGCAGATGCAGCCGCGCGAACACCAGCCCGTCACGAAGCTCGTCGGCCGAAATCCAGCGGTGCTCTTTGAGCGCCACGGGCAACAGTCGTTGGCCGGCCGCGGCTGCCTCGGCGAAATTCCATGACGCCAGACCGTGACGGAAGGCGACGGCGTCGCGAGCAGCCTGGGGCGCGTGATGCCGGTCCATGAAGCGGGTCAGAGATGTGTAGAACGCTTCGTCGGCGCTGCCGGCTGCCCCGCCGTTCCGCACCCGGTCCACTCCGTTTGCCTGCTCCATCCACAGTTCCCAGTTGCTCGGCTCCTGGTCGGCGGCTAGCGTCGCCCGCCACATGTCGGACTGGTAGATCGCCTGGTGTGCCAGCGCACCGAGGAGGCTGTCCGACAACGCCTGCGCCTCGGGAGACTGGACCAGCGCAGAGAGCGCCTGTGCCCGCACACGCGGATTCTCGGGCAACGCAGGGAGTGGCTCGCTGCCCGATGTCGTGTGACGGCCCGTGAGCGAGGCGAGCAGGTTGTACCACTCATCGGACAGCGCCGTGAAGCCCGAGGCCTGATCCCGCCGGAAACGGCGACGCTCCGCGCCGAGATCCAGAACCGGATAGAAATCCGAGTTGGGCTGCCCGTAGGAATCGAGCAGCGGCGCGAGCTCCTGCCGCCCCACGATCGACAGCGCGTCGAGAACGGACGGTGTGAGCGGCGCAAAGTGGCAAAGATCCGAGCGGAGGCCGGGCGCCTGGAAGACCGACCAGTCCGGGGCGCGAAGTCGGTCCCGGTTGCTCGCCACGATGAGGAGGTCGCTACTCGGCGCGAGATATACCTCGTAGGAGCGGAAATTCTGGTGGATCGCCGCCATCACACTCAGCACCAGCCCGTCGTCCAGCTCGTAGGCGTGCATCCATTGCCCGAACACGCCGTCGGGAGTCAGGAACTGGCCGACCCGGCCGTAGAACTCTGTAGTAAAGAGCCCGGAGACGCCGCTCACCCACGGATTCGACGGCTCGGACATGATGAGGTCGAATCGACGGTGCGCCGATGCGAAGTACGACTTGGCGTCGTCGATGACGATCGTCGACCGCGGGTCCTCGAACGCCCTTCGGTTGGCCGGCAGAAAAGCGCGCGAGCCCTCGACCATCTGGGGCTCGATCTCGATTGTCACCAGACTCTTGAGCCCCGGGCTTCCGAGCAGCAGATGCGACGACATGCCCGACCCCTGGCCGATTACCGCGGCGCTTGCAGCGTGCGGCACATGGGCGAGCGTCATGAGGGGAAGCAGCGTCTGGGTGGCGGCATCGGCCGTGAGGGGTGTACGGCGAGCTGCGGAATCGCACGGCTGGTACCAGGCCGCCGAAAGCGATGCGTCGGGTTTGCCGTTCGTGGCGAGGGATGTCATACCATTCGCCTTCGTGCGCCCGACGGTGACCGTCGCCGTCCTTCCATCGCGGTAGAACACCACCTCCCGATCACCCGGCCGTACGAGACTGCCAGTACGATACACCCCGCTCGCGAGCAGGCTCCGGTCGAACCGAACACCGAGCCCGACCGCGGTCGCCAGTACCGCGCCGGACACCACGGCGGCGGGCATGAGTCGAAACCCTCGTCCCTCCATCCTCGCGGCCCGAGCGAGTAGGACCGCGCCGATACTGATGTCGATCACCGCTCCCAACAGCAGCATCCCTTTGAGCCCCATGAGCGGGAGGAGTGCCAGCCCGCCCACGACGACACCGACGATCGAGCCCAGGGTGTTCCACGCATACACCGCCCCGATAGAGCGCTCTCCACCTCCGCGGGCGATCAGCGTACGAGTGATGAGTGGAAGAGTCATCCCCGCGCAGAACGTGGCGGGGAGCATGATGGAAAGGCAGAGCCCGTACCGGGCAATCGTGAAGCCGGTGTACCCCGCGTCGTTTCGGGCGAATGTCGAAAGCAGGCCCGCGACCCACTGAAACGACTGGACGTACCATGGCAGCGTCGCAAGTGCGAGCAGCCCCATCACCCACTGAATAACACCGAGGGTGCGGAGTGGGTTGGCGAGATGGTCGGCGCGGGAACGAATCCACCAGGCGCCAAGCGCGAGTCCCAGGATGAAGGCCGAGAGCATCAGCTCGAATGAATGCGTCGCTCCCCCGAGCACCAGCGACAGCATCCTGATCCAGTCGATCTCATAGATGAACGAGGCGACGGCCGTGCCGAAGGCGGTCCAGAGGAGGAGGCGTTCGAGTCGCGGATCGCGAGTCACGGGCCGCGAATCCAACGTCGAGGGTCGAAGGTCGTCCTGCGACGCTCGACCCTCGGCCTCGATCGCCGCATTTCTCGCGACCACAATCACCACTACGGTTGCCCCCGCGACGATGAGATTGAGCATGGCCGCGGTCAGCAACGTCCCGGGCAGCCCCGCCAGCGATACCAGGTAGAACCCCGCGATCAGCACCCCCGCCGCCGCGCCGAGGCTGTTGGCGAAGTAGAGCATCGAGAGCGAGCGGCCCGGATTGTCCTTCGCCAACCTGAGCACTCCCGCCGACATCAGTGGGAACGTCGCACCGAGGAGCACCGACTGCGGCAGGATCAGCGCACTCGCGATGCCCCACTTGGCCACGGGAAGGAGCCAGGAGCCGGCAACACCGGGATAGACCGATGTGTAGGCCCAGGAGGTGGTCGCCTGGAAGACGTCGTGGAAGTAGAGGCCGATGACGCCCACCGCGAACTCGACGGCGACGTAGCCATAGAGTGGTTGAGCCAGCCGTGCCGACCGGCGACTCACCGCCAGAGCGCCAGCCGACATTCCTCCGAGAAAGATCATCAGCACCAGGATCTGCGCGTAGGCGTCGTGCCCGACGAAGAGGCCGAGATACCTGGTCCAGATCGATTCGTAAATCAGTCCGGCGGCACCGGACAGCACGAAGAGCAGGTAGAGCGCGCGGATCATGTCGGCGGGGCTCCTAACTCTTGCTGAAGGCTGATGATGGATTGACAGTGTGCGGAGGCGGGCAAGAACCGTGCAAAGATTGTCACTAGTCCTCGATAATCGGCTATGCGGGAGCCGGTGAAGAAGATGCATGACGATTTTCCGCTGGTTTGGACCCGCTGGCGGAGGAATGGTGCCGCGCATCCTTCCAACTTCCGCGACTTTCGCCTGCCCTCCATCGGAGGTCACTCGTTCGAGGTCTTGCAATACACACCCCGGCTGCGCTCGACAGCGCTTGCATTCGGCGGTGCAATGCACAGGCAACTCATATCTGCCGATGGTGTTGACCAGAAGAGGCAGGGGTTGGCATAAGCGTTGCCTTACCCCATGCCGGACGGACCTGAACCGCCCGACCTTGATCGATGGCCGCCGTACACTCAACCGGAGGAAGTATGCAGAACCGCAAGGGTTTCACCCTGATCGAGCTGTTGATCGTGGTCGTCATCATCGGCATTCTGGCCGCGATCGCGATTCCGAAGTTCGCGAACACGAAGGAAAAGGCCGTGCTGGCCAGCATGAAGTCCGACCTGCGCAACATCGTCACTGCGCAGGAAGCATTCTTCAGCGACAACCAGGACTACGCCGGCAAGGTCGGTGCTGCGCAGGTGAACGGCGTCGGTGGTGCAGGCACGGTGGCCTTCGTGCCGTCGGCCGGCAACGCGGTCACCTTGACGTGGCAGAGCGCTGGTGGGTGGTCGGGCACTTCGACCAACCCGGTGCTCAAGGGCACCATCAAGACGTGCGGCATCTACGTCGGCAGTGGCGTAGCCCCGAATGGCGCAGTGAAGAACGAGGGCGCCCCGGCCTGCTACTAGGCCTTGGCGAAATAAAGGGAGGGGCGGTGCCCACAGCGGTCGCCGCCCCTTTCCTCTTTCAGTCACCCGACGGGAGACTGGCGTGAGACGCGATCATAGAGGCTTCACCCTCATCGAGCTCCTGATCGTCGCGGTAATCCTCGGGATACTCACGGCTATTGCGATCACGAACTTCGGCAACAGCAAAGAGCGCGCGGTGGTTACGGCCTTGAAGACCGACCTCCGGAATCTGATATCGGCGGAAGAGACCTTCTACTCGAGTGGCCAGGTCTACTACGGCGGGGCAGTGCCGAATCCGACCCTGCCCTTCGATCCGTCCGCGAAGGTCACTATCACGCTCAGCAACGCCAGCGCGACGGGGTGGGCGGCCGAAGCGACGCACGCGAGCACCAGCAGAACCTGCGCGATTTTCATGGGCACCGCGACTCCAGTCGCGCCGGCCACGGTCGAGGGACGAGTCGCCTGCACCTAGGTGTAACGTATGGCATCACCCGCACGATCGCTTCGCACGGAGCTACTCGTCAGCTTCGGCTTCGTCACCTCCGCCGCGGTGATCCTGGTCGGGCTTACCACCCTCCTGCTCACCGGCGGCAGCCTTCGCGAAACGATCCGGCCCCTCGGTGCGCTGTGGCTCGGGTGCACGACGATCTTCATCATCTTCGGCATGTCCGTATTGCACAGGCTGGTCATCCGGCCGTTGCACCGCCTTACCGCCGAAGCCGACGCGCTCGCCGCCCGGGAGGTCCGGACCGAACAGGTGGACTACGGATCGGTCGAGCTCGACCGGCTTGCGGCCCGCTATCGAGCCATGGCAGAAGATTTGCTCGATGTGCAAGGCCACGTGGTCCAGGTAGAGAAGCTCGCCGGCATCGGAAGGCTGGCCGCGGGAGTCGCCCACGAGGTGCGCAATCCCCTCGGTGCGCTCGGCACTTACGTCGAGGTCCTCCAGCGGCGCGGAACCGATCCGGCAGTCACCGGTGACATGCGTTGTGCGATCGAGAGGATCGAGCGGATCGTGCAAGGACTCGTGGATTATGCCCGTCCTGTGCCCGGACAGCGGGAGCCGAACGGTTCGGGGATTCCCTCCACCGATCTGAACGCCTCGGTGCAGCGGGTCATGGATTTCCTGAGGGCGCAGGGGACCTTTTCCGGCCACGCCGTAGACATCGCGCTGGCCGAAGGCCTTCCACTCGTCCGCGGCGTCGAGCACCGGCTCGAGCAGGTGGTCGTCAATCTGGTAGTCAACGCGTGCCAGGCCGCTCCCCGAGGACGCATCGCCGTGGGCACGGCGGCCAGAGGGTGCGAAACACGCACCTCTCCACGGCTGCCGGCAGGATCTCCTGGAGTGCTGTTGTACGTAACCGATGAGGGTCCCGGTGTTCCCGAGGCCGATCGCGACCGGGTCTTCGATCCGTTCTACACCACCAAGGACCCGGGCGAGGGTACCGGGCTCGGGCTCGCAATCGTGGCCCGGACGGTGCACGAGAGCGGGGGAGTCGTCTGGGTCGACCCTTCGGGGGAAGGTGGTGCGGTCTTCATGGTGTTCCTACCCATAGCGAGTGAGATCGATGCGGCTGTTGATCGTTGACGACGACGCCGGCCTCCGGCAGTCGCTTGGCCTGCTGCTCGCCGAGTCCGGCTATCAGGTCGAAGCCGAGAGCGACCCTGAGCGGGCGCTCGAGCGCGCCTCAGCCGAAGCGTTCGATCTGATCCTCTGCGACGTGCGCATGCCCAAGATGGACGGCCTCACTTTCCTGCGGCGGTACCGTGCCGAGGAGGGCGACGCGCTGCTCATCATGATGAGCGCGTACGGCAGCGAGGACGCCGCCATCGCCGCCATGCGCGAAGGGGCGTACGATTACCTCCAGAAGCCGTTCCGGCCCGACGAAGTCACGCTGACCATCCGGAAGGCCGCGGAGCGCGAAAAGCTCCGCCGCGAGGTCGAGGAACTGCGCTCGAGCCTCGGCGCCGGTGTGGTGCAGGACCTCGTCGTGAGCGAGAGCCGCAGTATGCGCGACCTGCTCGACCTCGCGAGCCGGGTGGCACGGCACAATACCACCGTGCTTATCACCGGTGAGAGTGGAACCGGCAAGGAAGTGCTGGCTCGCGCCATTCACCGGATGAGCCCACGCAGCGAAAGCAACTTCACCGCGATCAACTGCGCCGCGATCCCCGAGCACCTGCTCGAAAGCGAGCTGTTCGGTCACGCCAAGGGCGCATTCACGGGGGCCACCGCCGATCGCCCAGGCCTGTTCGAGATGGCGCACCAGGGCACTCTGCTGCTCGACGAGATCGGCGATCTTCCCCTCGACCTCCAGGCCAAGCTGCTTCGGGTGCTCGAGGAAAATGCCATCCGCCGTGTCGGTGGCCGGGAGGAGCGGAAGGTGGACGTGCGCGTCATCGCGGCCACGGCCAAGCCGCTGGAGCAGGCGGTCGAGCAGGGGCAATTCCGGGCCGATCTCTTCTACCGGCTCAACGTCGTGCGGCTGCACCTTCCACCGCTTCGGGAGCGTCCCGAAGATGTGCCCGGACTCGTGGCGCACTTCGCGCGGCTCGCCGCGACAAAGCTCGGCCATCCGGTGAGCCTCACTCCCGCCGCGCTCGCGGCGCTCACCCATCATCCGTGGCCCGGTAACGTACGCGAGCTTCGCAATGCCGTCGAGCGCGCGGCCGTGCTCGGCACGGGCGGCTCCCTCGACGCCAAGGACTTCGCAATCGGGCATGGCAACGGCAATGGCAATGGCAACGGAGCTGCCGGCTACACCAACGGCAGCGTCTCCACGCTCGACCTCAAGAGCCAGGTCGAAGCCATCGAGCGCAAGGCCATTCAGAAGGCGCTCGAAGCCTCGGGCGGCAACCGCCGCCAGGCCGCGAGTCTTCTCGGCATCAGCCTCCGCACGTTGTTCTACAAGATGCGCCGCCTCCCGGTTAATTGAGCCGAGCGCAACAGACTGCGCCGTCTGCAACTGTTTGCAGCGCGGCAAACTGACGGGCAACCATCAAATCGTGCACCGGGACGATGTTACCTCGTGGTCCCGGTCATGCACTCTCACCGCGCCGGCGGGTTTCTTTCTCACCTCGTTCCGGCAGACACCAGCATGATCTTCCACCGGCGCCGCGGATTCACCATGGTCGAGGTCATGGTGGCTGTCGTATTGCTCACCGTGGGCGTCATGGCGCTCGTCGGCTCGTCGGCTATGGTCACCAGGATGATCGGCCGGGGTCGCGAGTCCACTGTCGCCGTGCAGGTGGCCACCGCGCGACTCGAGGGTCTTCGGCGCATCGCGTCTTCCACTCAGCCTCGTTGCATGTCGCCGCAGTTTTCCAGCGATAGCGCCACAACCGCCGGTGTCTCCGAGCGGTGGATGGTTGCCTCGCCAGCCGGTGCCGATCTCTCGCGCATGGTCAGCGTCGTCCTGACCTACCGCGACGCACGTGGCCCGGTGCACGATACGCTGCAGACAGTGATCCTCTGCGGATGAGACAGGGTCGAAGGGGGTTTACGCTCGTCGAAATGATGGTGGCCCTCGTGCTCGTCGTCGCCGTCGGTGCGGTGACGTACACGCTTCTCACCCAGAATCAGCGCGTCTCCCGTTCGCAGGTGGAGCATGCCGGCCTGCAGGACAACGTGCGGGGAGGTGCCCTCATCGTCGCCGCCGAGCTCAAGGAAATCGGCTACGACTCGATTCCGCCGACCGCGGGGCTCGCGGCGGCTACCTCGGTCACACCCGATCTCCAGGTCGCACTTCCCGGGCGCACCGAGTACAAGGCCATGCGCGGAATCGGATTCACCTGCACGGCCCCGGCCGGAGGCAAGCTCCGGCTTCGGCGCGCGACCCTCCTTGCCCTGCGCCAGCCTCAGGTCGGCGACAGCGTCACCATGTACGTCGAGGGTAACCCAGCCACCAGTGCGGACGACGCCTGGGTGCATGCCGCCATCAGTGGCCTGGCCAACGGCACCTGTGACGATGGCAGTCCCGCGCTGGCGCTCTCCATTGCGTATTCGACTGCGGCTGCCGCGGCCGCGCCGGCCCGAATGACTTTCGGCGGTCCGGTTCGCTTCTTCGAGGTCATGGAGCTGCGCTACTATCGCTCCGGCGGCAAGTCGTGGCTCGGTTCGCGGTCGGTGAGTGCCGGCGGCGTCATCGAGCCGATGCTCGGTCCGCTCGCCGACAGTACGTCCACCGGCCGCGGATTCACCTTCATGTATCTCGACCGTAACGGCGCCGGCACCGGCGTCACTAACGACGTGCGCGAGATCTCCTGGACGCTCAAGGGCGTCACCGTTGGCGCGGTGCGCTCCGGGTCGCCGCCGCCGGCGGTCGACAGCCTGACGCTCTCGACCAGCGTCGCGCTCAGGAATACGCTCCGATGAGGTCGCGTCAGCGCGAGCGCGGAATGGCGTTGGCGCTCGCTATTTTCGCGCTCGTGGTCGTGGGTGGGCTCATCGCCGCCGCCTTTCTCGCGGGCCACTTGGAGCAGCGCACCGGGCGCAGCACGTTGTACGCCGCGCAGGCCGCCGACGCCGCCGAAGCCGGGGCCGTACGGGCGCTCGAGCAATGGAACGTCCTGGGTCTTGGCTCGCTGGCGCCCGGTGCCTCGCTCACGCTTCCGCGAGTGCCGTTTGCCGGCCGCACCGCGTACCGCATCACCGCTTCCCGGCTCAACGAACAGCTCTTTCTCGTCAAGAGCCTCGGTACCACCGCCAACGCCGGCGGCGGCATGATGGCGCGGCGCACCGTCGCCATCATGGCGCGCCTTGCCTCCCTCGGCGCCGGCCCCGAGGCAGCCCTTACCGTGGCCGCGCCTGTGGAAATCACCGGCGGCGATGTCGTCGTCAGCGGCAAAGACGATTGCGCTCCCGGTATCGAGCAGCCGGGCACTCGCGTCGTGGCTCCCTCCTCCGAGCTGCTCACGAGGTTCGGCGATGTCACCTTCGATCGGCTGAAGGCACGTGCGGGCGTCGTGCTCTCGGACACGCTACCGGGGTCTAGGGTGATGCGCGGAGCGCTGAGTGCAACCCGGCAATCCGTCATCTACGCGAATGGCCCCCGGCTCGAGCTTGCTTCGGGCGTGAAAGGGCAGGGCATCCTTCTCGTGGAGGGCGATCTCGACATCACGGGAGACTTCGACTTTACCGGCCTCATCGTCGCGCGCGGCAGGGTCCGTATCTCCGGAGGTCGCACGCGCATCGTCGGAGCACTCGTGGCCGGCGCCCCAAGCGGAAAGAACACCATCGCCGGCATGGTCAGCATCGAGTACTCGTCGTGCGCACTGAGGCAGGCTCTGGCGGCGGCCGCCTTTGCCGAGCCGTTGGGACAGAGAAGCTGGATCCAGGTGTACTAGGGGGGAAAGGGGAAGGGGGAACAGCCAATAGCACCTGTCAGTCTGCTAGCCGTTGCAGTACTCATGGACTGCTGCATCGCGAGAAAGAGCTTGCGAAACGGAAGAAATGGCCTCCTACCCCCCGCGTAGTGCCCCGGTACCGCCCGCGTTAGACGGGTTCATTCCAAGCACTTAGCCAAGTGCAATTTGTGTGGCACATCGGTTGCCCATCACCGGCCCGATACCCTCACGCCCGGCACCCGCCGGTAACCGAGGCGGCAGAGCTGGCCTGAGCCACCCCTCAACAAGCGGAATCCTATGGGACTCTTCGGGCGCAATGCGACGACGGTGGGGCTCGACATCGGCAGCGGCCTCATCAAGCTCGTCGTGATTTCCCATGGTTCGGGCGGGCCGGTGCTCACCAAGGTCGCGTTTACCTCCGTGGTCAACGACGCGATCGTCGAGGGCGAGGTCATGGATCCGGGCATCGTCGCCGAGGCCATCAAGGGCCTTCTGGCGTCCGCCGGCATCAAGCCCAAGAAGGTCGTCACCGCCGTGGGTGGCCGCGACGTGATCATCAAGAAGATTTCGATGGACCGGATGAAGGAAGGCGAGGCCCGTGAAGTCATCCGCTGGGAGGCGGAGCAACACGTGCCGTTCGACATGGACAACGTGGAGCTCGACTTCCAGATTCTCGATCCCGAAGGCGAAGGCCTCCAGATGTCGGTGCTCCTCGTTGCCGCCAAGCGCGAGCTGGTCGAGCACAAGGTCGCGCTGCTGTCCGACGTCGGGCTCACTGCGAGCGTCATCGACGTCGATGCCTTTGCCTTGCACAACGCCTTCGAGGTCAACTATCCCGAGGCCATGCACGGCGTGGTCGGGCTGGTCAACATCGGGCACGAAACCACCAACATCAACATCCTCGACGACGGCATTCCGGTGCTCACCCGCGACATCCCCGTCGGCACCCGTCGCTTCAAGGAAGATCTGCAGCGCGAGCGCGGTCTTTCCGCCGAAGAGGCCGACCGGCTTCTGCGCGGCGGAGAGTCGAGCGAAGCGCTCGACCCGTTTCTGGAAACCCGCGGTGAGGAGCTTGCGGTCGGCATCGAGCGCGCCGCCGCCTTCCTCCAGTCGGCCAGCCGTTCCGCCGGCGGTATCTCGCGAATCTTCACGACGGGGGGCGGCGCCCGGATTCCGCGCCTCAACAAGGTGTTGTCCGATCGCCTTCGCGTTCCGGTTCAGCTCGCCAACCCGATCGAGAAGCTGCAGGTGGCCGATGGCGTCTTCGACATGATGCCTGTGGATGAAGTCGCGCCGCTGCTCATGCTTCCCATTGGCCTCGCGCTGCGTAGCGCGGCCTAACCCTGACTCCGGACTGACGACCGATGATCACCGTCAATCTCCGCCCCGACCTCAAGCGCAAGCGCGCGCGGCCGCCCCTTCAGGGGGCGCTCGAAGGCGTCCGTAGCCTGGGCAGCAAGGTCAAAGATCCCGTCCTCATGGTGGGCGTCCTGAGCTGGATCGGCGTGGTCGGCTGGCTCGGATACATCGCCGTGGGCACCACCCGCCAGCTCAACGCCCTCCAGCCCGAGCTCGAGCAGACTCAGGCTGAGCATCGGCGCTTCAAGACCTTTCTGGCCGAAAAGCGGCATCAGGAAACCATCCGCGATTCGCTGATCTCCCAGATCGGGATCATCCGCGGGGTCGATGGCGACCGCTACGTGTGGCCACACCTTCTCAACGAGGTCACCAGGGCGCTTCCGGCCTATACCTGGATCATCGATATGTCAGGGGCGGCTCCTCCGGCGCCGGTACCGGGTGCCCCACAGGCCGCGCCGGCCAATGCCGTCGATACGTCGAAGGCCGGGCCGGCAATAGCGCCGCCCATCCAGTTCCAGGTCAACGGCCGCACCATCGACATCCAGGCGTACACCCGGTTCCTCCGCCAGCTCGAGGCATCGCCCTGGATCACCGACGTCACTCCGGTGTCGGCCCAGACGGTGGTCGAGAAAGAGCGGCCGGTCACGGCGTTCTCCATCCGGGCCACATACAAGCAGGCGGATTCGGCATATCTCCGGACGGTTCCCCTCAGCCAATCGGTGAGGTAAGCGCAGATGGCTTCCCTGACTTCGAAGAAGTCCACCCCGCTGTTGATCATCCTGCTCGCGGCACTGGTGGGCTACATCGGCTATACCGGCGTGCTGGTCTCCTCCCTTGGCGTTACCGGCCTGTCGGCCCGCCAGGAGCGCGTCGCCGCCATAGAAGACACCATCTCGCGGCTTCGGTCGGCCACCGACAGTGCCAAGCGGGAGTTGGCGCACGGCACCGTCGAAGATCTTCGCAAGCGGCTCGAAACCTACCGCGGCAGCCTGGCGCTTCTCCGCCGCCTGGTACCCGAGCGCAACGAGGTGCCCAATCTGCTCGACGATATCTCCAGTCGCGGCAAAATCCGCGGCGTGACGGTGTCGCAGGTCGTACCGATGCCGGTGGAGCCCGGGCCGGCGCCGTTCGACACCTACAAGTACAACATGTCGGTCATCGGCCGCTACGATCAGATCGGCGAGTTCCTCGCCGATGTGGCCAGTCTGCAGCGCATCATCGTGCCGTACGATCTCAGCGTGGCGGCAGCCAACAGCACCTCCGCCAAGGCGCTCGGCGATACGACCGGCGCTCTGCTCGAGGCCAAGTTCCAGGTGCGCACTTACGTCAAGTCTTCCAGTCCGGAGGGAGAGGCCAGTGGCACGTAACGCTCTGATCGGGTTTGCTCTGCTCGCTGCCAGCCTGACGGTGGGCGGGTGCTCGGGCAAAGCGGACGAGGCGCAGGCGGCCGATGCCCAGCTCGCCGCGCTTCGCTCCCACACCGACAGCCTCCGCAAGGAGCACATCCGGCACGCGGCGCCCGTGGCGGCCGACAGTACCGCCGATTCGGCCTCGCTCGCCGCCACGCCGGCCTCGGCGGCCAGGAGTGACTCGGCGGTCATGGCCGACGCCGAAGCGGCCGTGGCCGATTCGGTTCGGAAGTCACGAGAAATCGAGGTCACCCGTGAAACCTTCGCCTACGCCGGCGGAACGCGCGATCCCTTTTCGTCGCTCATCAACAGATCGAAGGACGGGCCCGAGCTCGCCGACCTCGATCTGGTTGGAGTCTATCAGGATCTCCGCACACCCTCGAACAGCGTCGTGGTGCTGCGGGAGAAGGTCTCGACCAAGCGTCACAAAATGCGCGTGGGAGACCAGTTGAGTCGGGCCCGGCTGGTACAGATCCGGCCCCGCGATGCGGTGTTCATGATTCAGGATTTCGGGTTCGAGCGCCAGGAAACTCTCTCGCTGCGTAAGCAGGAGGACGAGACGCCATGACCGGATTGTATCGCTTGATGCTTGTCGCTGCCGCGGCTTTCGGTGCGGCCTCACCGCTCAAGGCCGAAGGGCCGGCCGGTGGTGAAGTCACTGCCGTGAGTCTCACGCCGGCCGCCGGCAAGGCCGAAGTGAGCATCACGGTCCAGGGCGCCGTCGAAGTTCGCGACTTCATGCTCAACACGCCCGACCGCCTGGTGCTTGACGTGGTTGGCGCACGCCTCAACCAGACTGCCGCCACTCTGTACGACGGCGTCAACCGTGGCGGCGTCACCAATCTGCGCTACTCGCAGTTCCGTCCCGACGTCGTGCGCATCGTGCTCGACCTCGACGGTCCCAAGACCTACAAGATCGATCGTGCCTCGGGCGCCATCCGGGTGAGCTTTGGCCCGGCCCCGGTGTTCCAGGCCTGGTCGTCCACCGAGCCGGCCGCCGATGCCGACGATCTCGTGGCCGCCGCGCCTGTCGCCGCTGCCGCACCTGCTCCGGCCCGGGCGCCCGAGGTCCATATCGCCCGGACCGCCGTGATCACCCGGGCCGACGAGCCGCGCATCACCGTCACCTGGGACCGCGCCACCATCGCCGACGTGGTCGCGGGCTTCGCTTCTTTCAGCGGTCGCACCATCATCCTCGGCAAGGACGTCAAGGGCGATGTGACCGCCGAGATCAAGAACCAGCCCTGGCCGCAGGCCTTCCAGGCGGTTCTCGCTACCCAGGGTCTCTCGGCCCAGGAAATGTCGGGCGGCATCATCCGGGTCGATGCGCCGGCCACACTGGCGGCGCTCGATTCCCTCGAGCCCCTCGAGACCAGTCTGGTCCGGATCAACTACGCCCAGGCGGGCTCGCTCGCCAAGACGGTCGAGAGCATTCTCACCAAGAACCGCGGCCGCGTGGTGGCCGACACTGCCTCCAATGCCCTCATTCTTACCGACACGCGGAGCCGCATCGCCAGCGTCACCGACTTCGTGCGCGGACTCGACGTACGCACGCCGCAGCTCTCGATTCAGGCCAAGATCATCTTCGTCGACCGCACGCAGATCGAGCAGCTCGGTGTCCGATACGACCTGGGTAACAAGAGCCAATTCTTCAACAAGCTGGTGCAGCGCCCCGATCCGGCGGCGCCGGGCACGTCGTACACGCCCGACGTGAACATCGTCGATCTCGGCGGCAACTCGGTGTCGGCCGTCGGCAACGCCGACGCCACCATCGTCGGCTCGGCCCTCGACCTGATCTTCTCGACCAGCATCGGCGGGTTCTCGCTCACCACCTTCCTGAGCGCCCTCCAGACGGTAGAACTTGCCGACATTCAGGCCGAGCCCGTCATCACGACGCTCGATAACCGCCAGGCCGACATCCTCGTGGGTGAGGAAACGCCGGTGCGCGTCATCGATGCCTCCAGCGCTGGCGCCGGCACCCCGGCCCGCGCGACGGTCCAGTTCAAGGAGACCGGTATCCGGCTCACCGTCACTCCGCACGTCACCAACAATCGCCAGGTGCTCATGCAGCTCCATACCGAGCGCTCGGCTGTCAAGCCGCTCGCAGAGGCCGACCTCGGCTTCGTCTTCTCCAAGCAGAAGGCCGACAACCAGCTCCTGGTCAACGACGGCGAAACGGCGGTCATCGGCGGCCTGACGGTCACCGAGATCACCAAGTCGCGAAGCGGGATTCCGCTGCTCGGAAGCCTTCCGATCATCGGCAATCTCTTCAGCAAGCACTCGGAAACGGAAAACCGGCGTGACCTCATCATCCTGGTCACCCCCCGGATCACCGACGACGGCGTCAGCGAGCAGTAGTCGCACGCGGGTCTCCTGCCCGCGGTGGCAGCGAGGGATCTTCTCTACCGAGGAGATCCCTCGTTCGCTTGCGCTCTCTCGGGATCTTCTTGCTTGCGCTCCGACGGGATGACACCTAGGCTCCGGACCATGCATTTGCAATTTTCTACGGCCGGTGAATCCCACGGCAAGGGACTGATAGCCCTGGTCGAAGGGCTGCCGGCGGGTCTTCCGGTGACGGCGGAGTGGGTCGATCGCGACCTCTACCGCCGAATGCAGGGCTACGGGCGCGGGGCGCGAATGAAGATCGAGCGCGACCACATCGAGTGGCTCTCGGGCGTGCGCGCCGGTGAGACGCTGGGGTCGCCGGTGGCCATGCTCATTCCCAATCGTGACTGGGCCAACTGGCAGGAGGTCATGGCCTACGAGGCCGAGACGCCCGGTGAGGCTCGCCGCCGCCGCGTCACTCGGCCGCGCCCGGGTCACGCCGATCTCGTCGGGGTGCTCAAGTACGACCGAGTCGACGCGCGCGACATACTCGAGCGTGCGAGCGCACGCGAGACCACCGCTCGCGTGGCCGCGGGCGCACTGGCCCGGCGGCTCCTCGACGAGTTCGGCATCGAGATCGGCAGCCACGTCATCTCCCTCGGCGGCGTCGTGGCCGCGACTCCCGCGACGCTTCCCATTCCTCTCAATGAGGCGTCCGACCGCTCCGAGGTTCGAGTGCTCGCTGCGGAGGTCGAGGCGGAGATCATCCGCCGCATCGACGCGGCCAAGAAGGCGGGTGACACCCTGGGCGGCGAGGTCGAAGTAGTGGCGCGCGGTGTGGTGGTGGGACTCGGCAGTCATGTGAGCTGGGACCGGAAGCTCGACGGACGCCTTGCCGGCATGCTGATGTCGATCCCGGCGGTCAAGGCGGTCGAGGTAGGACTCGGGTTCGAATCAGCCCGGCGCCCCGGCTCCGCCGTCCACGATCCGATCGATCCCTTGCGTGGGGGTCGGACGGCCTCGCTCCCGCCTCATGCCGGAGATACCCGGGGAGGGTTCCGGCGGCGCACCAACAACGCCGGCGGTCTGGAGGGTGGAATCACGACCGGGGAACCTCTGGTTGTTAAGGTAGCAATGAAGCCGATCTCTACGCTCATGTCGCCGCTGCCCACTGTCGACCTGGCGTCCGGCCAGCCCGCCAACGCCCAGAGCGAGCGATCGGACGTGACCGCGGTGCCGGCTCTGGGGGTGATCGCCGAAGCGGTTGTCGCGCTGGTGCTTGCCGACGCGATGCTCGAGAAGTTTGGGGGCGATTCGCTCGGCGAGATGCGGCGGAACTACGAAGGCTACTTATCCTCCCTCGGTTCCCGGTGGTCGGCTCTCCGAGACGCGGTCGAGGGGTAGTGCGCCGCCACGTGATGCTCGTCGGATTGCCCGGAGTGGGCAAGAGCACCGTGGGGCGCCTGGTATCCGAGGGTCTTCCGGCCCCGCTGATCGACATCGACCTGCTGCTTGTCCGGCAGGTGGGGCGGCCCGTGGATCAGATCTTCGGGATGATGGGCGAGCCGGTGTTCCGCCAGCTCGAGCGCGATGCGGTTGCCGCCGCCCTGGCCGGCGATCCCGCTGTGATCATCCCCGGGGCGGGGTGGGCGGCCCAGCCAGGACAGTTCGAGAGGGCGCGCGACTCCTCTCTCATTATCTATCTGCGGTGTACGGCGGGAACCGCGGCCCGCCGGATCGAGCAGGGCGAGGCCAGACCACTTCTCGCCGGGGTAGATCCGCTGCAGCGCATGAGGGCGCTGCTCGAAGAGCGGGAAGCCTTCTATCGGCTTGCAGATCATGAGGTTGCGGCCGGTATCCACGACGCACCGGCGCTGGCGGCAGAAGTAATCCAGTTGTCGCGGGAGCACGCCGGATGGGTGTGAGTACACGCTACCACGCTTGCCTTGACCAGAGACCGCGGATTTCTTGTTACCTCCCGGGTTGACCCGGGAATGACTCCAGCCAACTACAGTGAAGGATATGGCGACTAGAACCAAACGAACGGCTAAAGTGCCGGCGGCCAAGAAGGCCCCCGCGGCATCCGCCAAGGTGGCCAAGACCGGCGCCAAGGCCGGCAAGCCTCGTGGCAGGAGCCGAAGCGAGGGCGTGGCCCTCGTCATCGTCGAGTCGCCCACCAAAGCCAAGACCATCGGCAAGTACCTGGGCGCCGGCTACGACGTCCGTGCCACCGTCGGACACCTGCGCGATCTTCCCACCCGGGAGCTGGGCGTAGACGTCGACCGCGACTTCGAGCCGAAGTACGTCACCATCAAGGGCAAGACCAAGACCCTCTCCGAGCTCAAGAAGGCTGCCAAAACGGCGTCGACCATCTTCCTTGCTACCGACCCCGATCGCGAGGGCGAGGCCATTGCCTGGCACGTTGCCGATCAGCTCAACAGCAAGGTGCCGACGCACCGGATCCTCTTCCACGAGATCACCAAGGAAGCCATCCGCGACGCGCTCGCCGATCCGGGAAAAATCGACGATCGCAAGGTCGATGCGCAGCAGGCGCGGCGCATTCTCGATCGCCTGGTTGGCTATAAGGCCAGCCCGATCCTCTGGCGCAGCATCAAGACCGGTCTGTCCGCCGGGCGCGTGCAGACCGTGGCGCTTCGGCTCATCGTCGAGCGCGAGCGGGAAATCCGGGCCTTCGAGCCCCAGGAATACTGGAGCATCGAGGCGCTCTGCGCCAAGGGCGGGCAGACGTTCGAGGCCGCGCTCGCCAAGGTAGGCGGGCATAAGCCCCAGCTCCATTCCGCCGAGGATGCGCAGGCGGTGGTCGACGCGGTACGGAGGCTCGCCTTCGAGGTCTCCAAGGTCGAGAAGCGCCAGCGTCGGAAGAATCCGGCGGCGCCTTTCACCACCAGCACACTCCAGCAAGAAGCCGCGAAGAAGCTCGGGTTTTCGTCCCGGCGCACCATGAGGGCGGCGCAGGATCTCTACGAGGGCAAGGACGTCGGCGAAGACGGTGCGGTCGGGCTCATCACCTACATGCGTACCGACTCGCCCGAGGTCTCGGCGACGGCACTGGAATCGGTGAGGGGCTTCATCGGAAGGCACTACGACAAGCCGTACCTTCCCGCCTCGCCGAACGTCTACAAGCCCAAGAAGAGCTCGCGCGTTCAGGGAGCCCACGAGGCCATCCGTCCCACCGACGTAAGCCGACGGCCCGAGCAGGTGCAGCAGTATCTGGAGCCCGACCAGTTCCGGCTCTATCAGCTCATCTGGCAACGGTTCGTCGCCTCGCAGATGACGCCCGCGGTGTACGACATGACCATCGTGGACTTCGACCTGGGCGAATACCTGTTTCGGGCCACGGGCTCCGTCCTGGTATTCGACGGATTCCACACGCTCTATATGGAAGGCCGCGAAAAAGAGGAAGGGAAGACAATGGACGATCTTCCGCCAATCCCGCCCCTCGCCGTCGGCGAGCGCGTGGAGGTGCGGGAGATCACGCCCTCGCAGCACTTCACCGAGCCGCCTCCGCGGTTTTCCGAGGCCAGCCTGGTCAAGGAGCTCGAGCGGCTCGGCATCGGCCGTCCGTCGACGTACAGCGCCATCATTTCGACGCTCTCCGCGCGGGAGTACGTCAAGATCGAGCAGCGCCGCTTCTTCCCCACCGAGCTTGGCGAGCTGGTCGAGAAGATCATGGTTGCCAAGTTCCCCGAGATCTTCAACGTCGAGTTCACCTCCGAAATGGAGTCCGAGCTCGATCGGATCGAAGACGGCGAACTCGGCTGGCAGCGCGTACTCCGGGATTTCTACGGCCCGTTCCACAAGGCTCTCGGCGCGGTTGATCTGAACGCGCTCGTCGCCGAAGCGCACGGACTGTCACCAGAAGAGCTAGCCAAGGAGCGATGCCCCAAGTGTGGGTCGCAGATCGAGCTCAGGACCGGGCGGTTCGGGCCGTATCTCGCATGCGTCAAGTACAAGGACACCTGCGACTACGTCAAATCCCTTCGCAAGGGGCGGGCTCCCGACCGGCCCACCGATGAGAAATGCCACCTCTGCGGCTCGCCCATGGTCATCAAGACGGGGCGCTTCGGTGAATTCCTCGCCTGCACCACGTACCCCGCGTGCAAGGGTACTCGGGCCATCCCGCTCGGGATGAAGTGCCCCAAGTGCCTGGAAGGCGATCTCGCCGAGAGGCGGACCAAGCGCGGCAAGTCCTTCTGGGGGTGCGTCCGCTATCCCGCGTGCGACTTCTCAACCTGGAATCGCCCGGTTCCCGATACCTGTCCCGAGTGTGGCTGGGTCGGCATGGAAAAGAAGACCAGCAAGGCCGACGGCGAGACGCGCACCTGCCTCAAGTGCGGCCACAAGCTGGTAGTCGCCGAGCCCGAGGAGGTGGCGCTGGCGTGAAGGCCACTGTCGTCGGCGGCGGTCTCGCCGGCTCGGAGGCTGCCTGGGCGCTCGCTGAGCGCGGCGTGCAAGTGACCCTGTACGAAATGCGGCCGCGGGTTTCCACTCCGGCGCATCGCACCGACCGGCTCGGTGAGCTCGTCTGCAGCAACTCCTTCAAGTCCGTCGATCTCACCAACGCGCACGGCCTGCTCAAGGCCGAGCTGCGGGCGCTGGGTAGTCTCCTCTTGCCGTGCGCCGATGCCGCGCGGGTGCCCGGTGGCACAGCGCTCGCGGTCGACCGCGAGATTTTCTCGGAGGAGGTGCACCGGCGTGTTACCGGCCATCCTAAGATCCAGGTGGTGCACGAGGAAGCGGCCGACCTGCCTTCGCCCGGTGTCGTCGCTACCGGACCACTTACCTCGGCACGCCTGGCCTCCGCCATTTCCTCACGTCTGGGGGCCGCGGCGCTGGCGTTCTACGACGCGATCGCGCCGGTGGTGGCCGACGATTCCCTCGATCACTCTCGCCTCTACGCACTCTCGCGCTACGGCAAGGGCGGCGGCGACGACTATCTGAACGCACCGTTCGACGGCCCGGGCTACGAGCGCTTCCTCGACTCGCTGCTCGATGCCGATCAACACCACGGGCACGACTTCGACGACGTGCCGTACTTCGAGGGATGCCTTCCCGTCGAGGAGATGGCGCGGCGAGGAAGGGAAACACTCCGATTCGGGCCCATGAAACCCGTCGGGCTTCCCGACCCGGGCACGGGCCGTGAGCCGCATGCGGTGGTGCAGCTCCGCCGGGAGGATCGCGCGGGGCAGATGTGGAACCTGGTCGGGTTCCAGACAAGGTTGCGCATTCCGGAGCAGCAACGCGTTTTTCGAACGATACCCGGGCTCGAGTGCGCCGAATTTCTCCGCTACGGCAGCATCCATCGCAACGCCTACGTCAACAGTCCGGCCGCGCTCGAGAAGGCGCTGACCGCGCGCGACGACGACTGCCTCTTCTTCGCGGGGCAGCTCACCGGCGTCGAGGGCTACACGGAATCGCTCGGCACCGGCCTGCTCGCCGGGATCAACCTCGCGCGCCGGCTGCGGGGGTTGGATGCGGAGGTCCCTCCTCCGACCACGATGCTTGGCGGGCTCTACCGTTACCTTCGCGAGGCCGATTCGGCTCACTTTCAGCCGATGAACGCGAACTTCGGCCTTCTCGATCCGCTCGGGGAAAAGGTGAGGAAGGACCGCAAGAAGGAACTGCTGGTCGAGCGGGCGCAGGAGGATTTTACGCGGTTTCTGAAGGAGATTCGATGAGGATAGGTCCTTCATGAATAATCCGAAAACACGGGAAGACGCTGGTGACATGCCACCAATCCCAGTGCCCGTGAAGTCGGAGATGGCTGAGTTCCTCACCCACCTCGAAAAGGAGCGTGGGCAGTCACCGCACACGGTCAAGGCATACGGCCGCGATCTCGATGCATTCTCCGACTTCTGCGATCGGCACTACGGCGCAGGGTGGTCGTGGACCACCGTCGACCGTCTAGGCCTCCGCGGCTTCCTCGCCGAGCTTCAGCGGCGCGGATTGGCCAAACGATCTGCCGCGCGGGCGCTTTCCGCCGTTCGGAGCCTTTACCGTTTCCTCCAGGAGCACCACGACCTTTCGAGCAGCGTTGCCCGCTCGGCCAGGGTGCCCAAGCTCGACAAACGCCTCCCCACCTTCCTCGACCGCGGCCAGACCGACCGCCTGTTCGAGTGGGCCGAAGCGCGAGCCGGGGGAGACGAGTTCGGGCCGACCAGAGACCTGGCCATTCTGGAGCTCTTCTACTCCACCGGGATCCGACTTTCGGAGCTGAGTGGGATGAACCTGGAGGATCTCGATCTTCTCTCCGACCAGGCCAAGGTGCTGGGAAAGGGACGAAAGGAGCGCATCGTACCGGTCGGGTCGCGCGCGGTGCTGGCGCTGCGCCGCTATCTTCACCATCGAGACGTCGCGGTCGCTCGCCGTGGCGCCGAGCGCCGGGCGGTTTTCGTCAGCCGGAACGGCAGGCGGCTCGCTCCTCGGAGCGTTCAGCGAATCATCCATGCCATGTTCGATGCTATCGGTGGCGACGCCAGGCTGAGGGTGCACTCGCTACGCCATACCTTTGCCACTCACATGCTCGATGCCGGCGCCGACCTCCGTGCCGTACAGGAGCTGCTGGGCCACGCTTCGCTCAGTACCACGCAGGTGTACACCCACACCAGCGTCGAGCGGCTCAAGAAGGTGTACAACCAGGCGCATCCGAGAGCTTGAAGGACGGTGAACGGTGAACGGTCAACGGAGAAGGGGAAACGAGAGATGAGAAATGGAATGCGGGGGCAGCCCCAGAACGGTTGCTTGTCGCGTTCACCATTTACCGTTTACCGTTTACGGCTTTTATGATCAACTTCCACGGCACCACGATTCTCGCAGTCAGAAAAGACGGCCGCGTCGCGCTCGGCGGCGACGGCCAGGTGACCATCGGCGATACGGTCGTCAAGGCTCACTCGGTCAAGGTGCGCGCCCTCAAGGGTGGTAAGGTCCTTGCCGGCTTCGCGGGCTCGGTTGCCGACGCGCTCACGCTCTACGAAAAGTTCGAGGAAAAACTCGACCGCTACCCGGCCAATCTCCCCCGCGCCGCCGTCGAGCTCGCCAAGGATTGGCGCAGCGACCGTATCCTTCGACGTCTCGAGGCGCTGCTCGTCGTCGCAGCGGTCGAGCATTGTTTCCTGCTGAGTGGAGCCGGCGAGCTGATCGAGCCTGACGATGGCCTCGTCTCAGTCGGATCGGGAGGGAACTTCGCGCTTGCTGCGGCCAGGGCGCTCCTTCCGCTCGAGGGCCAGAGCGCGCGGGACATCGCCCAGCGCGCGCTCGAGATCTCCGCGGATATCTGCGTGTTCACGAATCGGAACATCACCGTGCTGGAGCTGGGAGGAGAACGGTGAACGGGGAACGGAGAACGGAGAAGACAGGGAACCCCCTTTCTCCGTTCTCCTTTCTCCGTTCTCCATCAAGAACATGACAGAGCCCGTCGCACAAATCGTCGACCAGCCCGAAGCCCCTGCCCCTATTCCCTGGCTGGAGGAAATGCCTCCACGCCAGATCGTCGCGGAGCTCGACCGCTACATCGTCGGCCAGGAGGCCGCGAAGAAGGCGGTGGCCATCGCCGTGCGGAATCGGTGGCGCCGTGCCCAGGCACCCGACGACATCCGCGACGAGATCACGCCGTACAACATCATCATGATCGGCCCCACGGGCGTCGGCAAAACCGAGGTGGCCCGCCGCCTGGCTCGGTTGAGCGGCGCGCCGTTCATCAAGGTCGAGGCGTCCAAGTTCACCGAGGTGGGCTACGTCGGCCGCGACGCCGAATCGATGGTGCGCGACCTGGTCGATTCTGCGATCAACATGGTCCGCACCGAGCGCGAGGACGAGGTCTATCCGCAGGCCGAGCAGCGCGCCGACGAACGTCTCCTCGACCTGCTGCTTCCGGCGCCGCCGCCTCAGGTGCCGGCCGAGCGGGTCGACAAGTCCGACCGGCCGCCGGTGTTCGTGGTCTCGTCGAGCGGCCAGGCCAGCCCGGAGGCTCTGGGTGACGACGACCGGCGCCAGCGGTCCCGGGAAAAGCTGCGCGAAATGCTGGGCGACGGCCGTCTCGACGACAGGGAGGTCGAGATCGAGGTCCTTCCCCAGAACTTTCCGATGATGGAGTTCATGCAGCCTCCCCAGGGAATGGAGGGGGCCGACATCAACTTCACCGAAATGCTGCAGGAGATGCTGCCCAAGCGTAAAAAGCGGCGCACGGTCAAGGTGCCGGAGGCCCGCCGAGTGCTGGTCGACGAGGAGCTCAAGAAGCTCGTCGACATGGACGACGTGATAAACGAGGCACTCGACCGCGTCGAGAACCACGGCATCATCTTCATTGACGAGATCGACAAAATCGCCGGTGAGCGGAACCAGGCCGGGGGGCCCGACGTCTCGCGTGAGGGAGTTCAGCGCGATCTCCTTCCGATCGTCGAGGGCTCCACCGTCCAGACCCGCTACGGGTACGTCCGTAGCGACCACATTCTCTTCATTGCCGCCGGGGCATTCCACGTCTCCAAGCCGTCGGACCTGATCCCCGAGCTGCAGGGGCGGTTCCCGATCCGGGTCGAGCTGCTGCCCCTCACCGAGCAGGACTTCATCCGGATCATGACCGAGCCGGAAAACGCCCTCACCAAGCAGTATCGTGCGCTGGTGGCTGCGGAGGGAGCGGAGCTCGAGTTCACCGAGGCGGGAATCGCCGAGATCGCCCGGGTGGCCTTCATGGCCAACGACCGGATGGAGAATATCGGCGCCCGGCGGCTGCACACGGTCATGTCGGCGCTGCTCGAGGAAGTCCTCTTCGAGCTTCCCGACTACGTCACCAAGCGCATCGTCTTCGACGCCGAGAACGTGCGGGAGCGGCTGGCCAAGATCGTGGGGGATGACGACTTGCGGCGGTATATCCTCTGAAGAAGAGACACCGATCGCTCCCTGCCAGGTTCTGGCTCTATCCGGCGCCTGTTTCGTCACGTATGATTATTCATCCACCGGATCCCTCCTGATCATTTGAGCTCGTGTGAATCGGCCCATCGTGCCGTTTCCATTCACGCTGGGTTCACGATCGTAAGCCATGGTTATTGGGATATCGCTGGACCAACCCACGCCTGGGCCGGAGACTTCTGGAGCTGGCCGGCGGAACCTCTCTGAGCGCCCTACAGGCATGGCGGAGGTGGAGTATGCCGCCAAGAGTCACCCCTCCGTTCAGCGGTCGGATCGTTGTGCGCCTCGCCCAGCCTGTTGTCGCTCAACTCGCCGCTCGCGCCCTGGATACGTCCGTCCCCGATATCCCAACGCTTCGTGCGCTTGTCGAGGATCACGCCCTTCTCGGGCTTGATGGGCTTCAGACGAAGCTCGAGCGCTATCCGCGTACTCTCCTGTCTCACCGGGTGGTCACCGTCGCTCGGACAGCGGAGATACTGGCTCGAGAGGCGGAAGCGACGGACGCCGGGTTCCCGCCGGCCCGCAGCCTCATCGGGTATTTCATTGTCGACCCCCGCGGGCTACTCGATGACGCCGGCGTGGACCGGCTGTTGAAAGATCTCAACTCGATTCCGGGAGAGGTCGACCTCGCGTATCCCGAACAGGGCTTCAGAACGCCCGCTCCGTGGTCCGTCACCCCCGATCCAATGGTCATCGATCAGGGCTACTTGCATGCCGCGCCGAAAGGAATCGGAGCCAATACCGCCGGTGTGTGGGGTTTCTACAACGGAGCGGGGGTTGGGTTTCTGGATCTGGAATCGGGCTGGAATCTCAATCACGTCGAGCTTCCCGCGCCCAGCAACGGTCTCAAGCCGATTTTCAACGTCAACGACCCCTATGATGCCAGCCATGGGACAGCGGTTCTCGGGATCGTGGTCGCCCAGTCGACCGGCAACGGAATCACTGGTATCGCGCCTGCCGCGAGGTTCATCGGCGTGGCCTCCTGGGTCTCCAATCTGGTGCCGTTCACCCCAGACATCGCGAACACCATCAGCAAGATCTACCCCCTGATGAGCAGGGGAGACGTCCTCCTGATCGAGATCGAGACCGCGACAGGCTACCCGGTCGAGGTGGACGAAACCATCCTGATCGCGATCCAGACGGCAGTGGGCAGCCGGGGAATCGTCGTTGTCGAGGCCGGCGGCAACGGCACGCCCAGCAGCGGCCGGGATCTCGACGCGCCGCTTCCGAAGCCGGTCGGGCAGTCGAGGCCAACCCACAGCCTGAAGCGCGGCTCGGGCTCGTTTATCGACTCCTATGCCATCATGGTGTCCGCGTGCCGTTCGTCGGTGACACAAGGTGGTCACCGTCGAATCGCGCGTGCCAGTTTCGGGTCCCGCATCGACTGCTACGCCTGGGGCAACAACGTGACGACGGCCGATGGGCACGGCAACCGGGGCTACGTCGCCAACTTCCGCGGCACGAGCGCCGCGAGCGCCATTATTGCCGGCGCCGCCATACTGGTGCAGCAGATGGTCGTGAGTACGGGGAAGTCCCCCCTCACCTCAACCGAAATGCGAGCGCGCCTCGGCGCCCAGGCGACGGGCACCGACGTTCAAGCTCCGAGTGGTCTCCCGGTGATCGGAGTCATGCCCAACCTCGAGGCGATCGCGGGCAGCTTCCGCCCCGCGTGATCGCGCCGCACGAAGTGGGTAGTCAGAGGTTATTCGCATGGTCGGAGTCGTGGCAGACGAGCTGACCCGCCTTCAGGCGGCGCTCGCCGAACGGTACGTCGTAGGCCGCGAGCTCGGTCGCGGTGGGATGGCGACCGTATATCTGGCGCGCGATCTCCGTCACGGGCGGGACGTCGCCGTCAAGGTTCTCCGGCCCGAGCTGGCGGCAAGTCTCGGGACCGACCGCTTCCTGCGCGAAATACGGATCGAAGCGGGTCTCCAGCACCCACACATTCTGCCACTGCACGATTCCGGGGCGGTCGACGGTCTGCTGTACTACGTCATGCCGTTCGTCCAGGGCGAAACCCTGCGCGACCGCCTGGCGCGGGAGAAGCAGCTCCCCGTACCGGACGCGTTGCGAATCGCGCGCGAGGTAGCGGACGCTCTAGGCTATGCGCACGTCAACAACATCGTCCATCGGGACATCAAACCCGGCAACATTCTGCTCTCCGCCGGCCACGCCGTGGTCGCCGATTTCGGGATAGCGCGCGCGATCACTGCCGCTGCGGGCGATCAGCTGACCGAGGCTGGCCTGGCGGTGGGCACGCCCGACTACATGAGTCCCGAACAGGCCACGGGCGAGACCGGCCTAGACGGCAGAACCGATGTCTACGCCCTCGGCTGCGTGTTGTACGAGATGCTGGCAGGGGATCCGCCCTTCCAGGGCAGGACGGCGCAGGCCATTCTGGCGCGCCATCTGCACGATCCCCCTCCGCCGATCAGGGTGCGAAGGCCCAACATTTCTGCCGCGGTCGAAAGTGCCCTCACGACCGCGCTTGCGAAGGTCCCCGCGGACCGGTTCTCGACCGCTGCCGAATTCGCGGAGGCGCTCGACACCGGCGCCCGGCCTCGCCTCGGCCGGAGGCTTTCACCCAGGCTCCGCGGCCTCGGTGCGAGAGTGGTCGTCCCGGCTGGGGTGGCACTCATCGGTGCCCTGGGCTATTGGCGATTTCACCGAGGCAACTCGGTCACACTCGACCCTAACCGAGTGATGGTGTTTCCCCTCCAGGAGGGGTCCGGCAGAGGAGAAGAAGGATCCGGTGACGAGGTGGCCACATACATCGGGTACGCCCTCGATGGCACTGCACCCCTCAAGTGGATGGAAGGCCGAGACTTTCTGGGCGAAGGCGAGCTGAACCACCAGCGGGTCCTTCCCGCATCCGTCGCCCAAGGAATCAGCAAGGCGCAGCGGGCCGGCTTCTACATCGACGGGTCTATCGTAACGGGCCAGGACTCGGTCACCGTGGTCCTGCGGCTGCACGACGTCGCGGGCGACTCGGTTCTTCGTCGCGCCGGTGCCTCGTCCCACTCGGCCGGTGCTTCGTTGCCCCGGCTCGGTCTCCGCGCGGTAGGCGACCTGTTGCCTGCCTTGCTTGAGCCCGGGCGCAAAGTCGATCTCACGGCGCTGAGCGAACGCAACCCCACCGCGATCGCCAACTTCCTCCAGGGCGAGCAGGAGTACCGCCGGATGCGTTTCGGCGCGGCGTTGGAGCACTATCGCAAGGCGCTGAGCGAAGACTCGTCGCTGGCCATCGCCGCGCTCAAGGGCGCGCAAGCCGCCTACTGGCCCCTAGCGGGCGCGGACCTCCAGCTGGTCGAGATCGCGCTGCGGCACGAATCGGCGCTCTCGCCCCGGCTGGTACTGTTCGCGCGCGGACTGCGGGACTATCTCGCGGGGGCCGCGGATTCGGCGGTGGGCCACTTCCGCGGCGCGATTGCAATCGATTCCACGTGGAGCGAAGCCTGGATGGCCTTGGGGGAGGTGTATTACCATCTCCTGCCCCAGGCATTCTCTCTGGATTCACTGGCGGAGTCGGCCTTCGTCCGAGCGCAAGAGTCCGACTCCGCGTTCACGCCACCGCTCTTTCACCTCGCGCAGATCGCGCTGCGGCGGGGCGACACGTTGCGAGCAGGTCAACTGTTGCGACGACTCCAGCGGGCCGACCCGGACAGTACCTTCAGCCGGTCGCTCTCACTGATGGACGAGTGCGTTCGGAGCGGCCCGGCCCAAATCCGATGGCGTGAGGCGGCGGAGCAAAGACCTACCGAGGTGCTGAGTGCCAGCGAGGCGCTCGCAGCCGGCGGGGCCAATCCCGCCTGCGCTCGGGCGGGTTTCCAGGCGGTCCTCGCCACCTCCGATGTGGCGAATCGTTGGGGTGCGCTACTCGGTCTGCAGGCTCTCCTCGCCGCCGAGGGGCAAGCGGGCGCCCTCGACTCGCTCCTCACCCGTGCCGAGCTATCGGGCCTGCCTGCTCGTCTGCTCTACCTGCTCGACGCCGCCGCGGGAACCGGATTCCAAAAGGAAGCAGCCGCGGTGGCGGCTCAACGGGGACGGGAGTACGACTCCATGCCGGGCCCCAATCTCTGGTTGCTGGGAGAGTGGGAAGCCAGCCGAGGCAATCTCGAGAACCTGACGGCGATGGCAGGAGTGGCCGCACGCCGGGCCGCCTCGTCGAGGGACAGGACTGACTCACTCTTCGCGAGGATACTCGAGGCGCAGACGGCGCGTGTGCAGGGAGACTCCGCGAAAGCAAGAGCGCTTCTTGCCGGCCTCCGGCCTTCCGCGCCTGAGGCGGATCTGGTGTGGCAACCGTGGGAGGCTTTGGCTGGCGAGCGTCTGGCGCTGGCCGAACTACTTCTCGCCAGAGGGCAGCCTGCTGAAGCCGATCGAGTCGCCGCAGAGCTCGACAGCCATCGGGCCGTCGTCTATCTGATCTATCTTCCCGCCAGCCTCGAGCTCCGAGCGCGTGCGGCCCGAACATTAGGGAGAACGGATATCGCCGCAGGTCACCTCGCTCGTCTGGCGGCGTTCCGCCGGGGCGCCCCTTCGTTCGTTCGTGCAGGAGTCCAACCCCCAACCTGAGGAGTATGCTAATGCCAAAACGTACGTCGCCGAAACGTCCCGTCAGCGACCTCGACAGGGTCACCAAGAAGTGGAAGGAGTGGCTCAAGGATGAGTATGACTGGCAACAGGACCTCGTGACCAGGGTGAACAAACTGTGGCGGGATGCCGGTCATCCAGGCCCGCCGACCGACTTGCCGCCTCCGCCCAAGCCGCCCTTTAAATAGCATGCGGTTCGAAGCCACCTGACAGGCGATTCGGGAGTCGTGCGCCTGTCAGACGGCTCCCGCAATTTGGCTTCTGAATTCAGCTCCGCTTCCCGGGCCGCGCCTCCGGCTCCTTGACCAGCGCCGTCACGACCCCCATCTCCATCAGCCTCGAACTCTGGGCGCGGGTGGCCCGAAGACCAGGTAGAACGGATATCGCCGCAAATCATCTCGCTCCCAACCTGAAGGAGTACGCTCATGGCACCGCGCGGACCCCAATCCGACGTCCCCATCCCCCCCAAAGTACGAGGCAAAGCTGAAAATCTGGCTCAGGAATGAGCACATGTGGCAACAGAAGGTCTGGTCCGAGGTGAACAAGTTACGCCGTAAGGTCGGTCTACCAAACGGACCGTTGCCCCTCCGCCCAAGCCGCCCTTCAAGTAAGATGCAGGCCTCCCGCCATCAGGCGTATGAATTGAGCTCCGCTGCCCGGCCGCGCCTCTGGCTCTTTGGCCAGCGCGGCCAGCACGGCGAGCTCCATCTCCGGCGTCACTTCCGGCCGCACCGTCCTGATCGGCCGGGGCCGCTCGCCGAGCTGCCGGGCGATGATCGCCTGCGGACTGCTGCCTGTGAACGGCGGCTCCCCGGTCAACATCTCGTACACCACGCACCCCATGGCGTAGATGTCAGAGGAGGCGGTCAGATCGGGGTCGGCCATCGCCTGCTCCGGGCTCATGTACGTGGGGGTTCCCAGCACCAGCCCGCTCGACGAGATCGGCTCCACCGCCGCCCGGTCGAGCGCGCGCGCCAGCCCGAAGTCGCATACCAGGGCCCGATCGCCCTGGAGCAGGATGTTCTCTGGCTTGATGTCCCGATGAATGACGTTCTCTCCGCTGGCGTAATCGAGGGCGGCCGCGATGTCGCCGGCCAGGGCGAGCGTCGCCGCCATCGATAGCTGGCCCTCCCGTTGCAGGCGCGCCCGGAGATTCTCGCCATCCACGTACGGCATCACCAGGTACAGGATCCCGGCGGCGGCGCTGGAGTCGAGCAGCGGCACGATCCTGGGGTGTCGCAGTCGTTTGAGGACTTGAATTTCCCGGTGAAACCGCGCCGGCCCCAGAATGGCCGTCAGCTCTGGCCGAACCACCTTCACGGCGACCCGCATGCCGGACTTCCGGTCCTCGGCGAGAAACACGGCGGCCATGGCGCCTCGCCCGAGCTCGTGATCCAATCGATAGCGGGGCGCCAGCGCCGCCCGCAGCGCGTCCTCCACCGGGATCATCTTCGCTCCCTCACCCTAGCCAGAGTCAGGCGCATGCCCCGATATGCGGTGGGAGACCGAGCCCGTCAAGCACGGCTCGGGTGATCACGCCAGACACGGCCCGCGCCTGGTGATTCTG
Source organism: Gemmatimonadales bacterium (assembly GCA_038240975.1). GTDB lineage: Bacteria > Gemmatimonadota > Gemmatimonadetes > Gemmatimonadales > GWC2-71-9 > CAVVWJ01. The sequence goes on along the minus strand of JBBRGF010000002.1, from coordinate 4,855 downwards.
CTCGGGACGATCGGTTCCAGACATTGCTCGCCCGACGCCCCCAGACTACAATCCCCACCCGACCGATGCCTCCGTCCCCTCATTCGACTCTCATGACTCCTGCCCGCCACTTCCTCGCCATTCCCGACCTCGCCCCAGCCGAGCTGATCGGTCTCATGGAGCTCGCGGCAAGGATGAAGGCGGGGACATACCGCGAAAAGCCCCTGGCGGGAAAGACGCTGGGGATGATATTCGCCAAGAGCTCGACGCGAACCCGTGTGTCCTTCGAGGTCGGAGCGTACCAGCTGGGCGGTCACGCCCTCTTCCTCTCTTCACGTGACATCCAGCTCGGCCGCGGCGAGCCGATCCGCGATACGGCGCGTGTGCTCTCGCGGTACCTCGACGGCATCATGATCCGAACCTTCGATCACCCCGATGTCGAGGAGCTGGCCCGCTACGGCACGATCCCCGTGATCAACGGACTCACCGATCTCCTGCATCCCTGCCAGGTGCTCGCCGATCTCCTTACCGTCAGGGAGAGCCTCGGAACATGGAATGACAAGGTGATCGCCTGGGTTGGCGACGGGAACAACATGGCCAACAGCTGGCTCAACGCCGCGGGCACCCTTGGCTTCGAGCTGCGACTTGCCTGCCCGAGCGGATACGAGCCGAACGCCGAGATTCTGGAGCGCAACCGTGCCAAGACCCGGGTCACCCTCACCACCGATCCGCGAGAAGCGGTGCGAGGGGCGCACGTGGTGAACACCGATGTCTGGGCGTCGATGGGGCAGGAGCAGGAACAGGAGACCCGGGCGCGGGCCTTCGCGGGCTACATCGTCGATCCGGCCCTGATGCGCCTGGCCGATCCCGGGGCGATCTTTCTCCATTGCCTCCCCGCCCATCGGGGTGAAGAGGTCGCGGACGAGGTCATCGAGGGACCGCAGTCGCGGGTATGGGACGAGGCCGAAAACAGGCTGCACGTGCAGAAGGCCCTCATGGCTTTTCTCCTTTCCCCTACGTGGGTCTGACCTTGCAACGCACCCCGCTCTACGAGGTTCACCGGCAGCTCGGCGCCAAGATGGTGCCGTTCGCCGGTTGGGAGATGCCGGTGCAATACACGACGGGCATTCTCGCGGAGCACCGGGCGGTGCGCACCGGGGTGGGACTGTTCGACATCTCGCATATGGGAGAGTTCGAGGTCACCGGCCCCGACCGGAATGCGTTCGTCAATCGCGTCACCTGTAACGACGTTGCGGCGCTCGAGGCCGGGGGTGTGCAGTATTCCGCGATCCTCACCACCGAGGGCACGTTCATCGACGACTGCACCGTCTATCGGTTCGACGACAAGATGATGATCGTGGTCAACGCCTCGAACGTCGCACGCGCGTGGGATCACATCGTGGCGCTCAAAGGCGGCGTGAACGTCAGACTGAAAGACATCTCAGCCGAGGTGGGACTCCTGGCCCTTCAGGGGCCGACGTCCCAGGCGCTCCTTCAGCCGTTGACCCCGGTCTCACTCTCCGACATAGGGTACTACCACTTTGCGACGGGAGAGGTGGCCGGCGCCGGCTGCTTCATCTCGCGCACCGGGTACACCGGGGAGGACGGGTTCGAGCTGTACTGCCGCGAACGGGATACCGTGGCGCTCTGGGAAGCCATCACCGCAGCGGGCGCCGTTCCGATCGGCCTCGGCGCGCGGGACTCCCTGCGGCTCGAGATGGGCTACGCCCTCTACGGCAACGACATCGACGACACCATCACTCCGCTCGAGGCCGGGCTCGGCTGGATCGTCAAGCTCGACAAGGGCGCGCCCTTCGTCGGCGACGTCGCACTCCGCTCGCAGAAGCAACGGGGCGTTACGCGAAAGCTCGTCGGCTTCGAGCTGGAGGGCCGGGGCTTCCCCCGTCACGGCTATCCCGTGTATCACGAGGGTCGTGAGGTGGACCTCGTGCGGAGTGGAACGATGAGCCCCTCGCTCGGCCGCGGTCTCGGAACCACCTATCTGCCCGCGGCCGCAGCCAAGGTGGGCACCCGCTTCGAGGTCGACTGCAGGGGGGAGCGCCTTCCGGCGGTCGTGGCTTCGAGGCCGTTTTACAAGCATGGATCGGTGCGGAAGTAGGTTCCGGTGACCATCCGTCTTGCCATCCTCACCATTTCCGACGCTGGCCACCGGGGCGAGCGGCACGACGCCTCGGGCGATGCGATCGCCACCTGGGCCGCCGAGCGCGCGTACCCACTTGCCGCACGTGAGCTCGTTCCCGACGAGACCGAGCGAATCGCGGCCATGCTCGTCGCGTGGGCCGACGGCGACCGGGCCGACCTGATCCTTACCACCGGCGGAACCGGGCTCACGTCCCGCGACGTCACACCCGAAGCGACGAGAGCGGTGCTCGACAAGGAAGCGCCCGGTATCGCCGAAGCCATCCGCATGAGCGCGTATCCGCGCTTCCACCGGGCGGCGCTTTCGCGGGGCACGGCGGGCGTCCGCGGCCGCTCGCTGATCGTAAACCTGCCAGGCAGCCCGGGCGGAGTACGCGACGGACTCGCGGTGCTGGCGGATATCGTGGAGCATGCGGTGGAGCTGGTGAGGGGGGTGAAGCCGGACCACTGATGGTCGCCTCCGCGGCACGTAGGCCACGACGCTGCGCTTATCTTCATGTCATGCCTTCCCAGATCCTCATCACGATGGACGATCTCGAGACCGCCGTACGTCTCAACGCGGCGTTCGAGAGTGCGGGCTTTTCCACCGCGATGTTCTCGTCGCTCGACGATGCGAGAGGTACGGTGCGGCGAGAGAATCCCGAGCTCGTGATCCTCACCGGCGCGGTGCACGAGCCGCACGCGGAGCAGCTGGCCACGCTGGCTCGCGACAGCGAAATCTCGACACTCGCCATTCTGGAACCCACCGACTCGGAGCGTGCGGAGCGGGTCGGCCGGCTGGGCGTTACCGAGACCATGATGAAGCCGGTGGCGCCAGACGATGCGGTGGCCACGGCCCGGAGGCTCATCGAGCGACGCAAGCTCCAGCAGCGCACCGGCATTTTCGGCGAGAGCGCCGCGATCCAGGAACTGCTGGTCAAAATCGAGCAGATGGCTCCGGTTTCGAGCACGCTGCTCATTCAGGGCGAAAGCGGCACGGGCAAGGAGCTGGTGGCCAAGGCGATTCATGATCTCTCACCCAGGCGCGGCAAGCCGTTCATTGCCGTCAACTGCGCCGCGCTGCCCGACACTCTGCTCGAATCCGAGCTGTTCGGCCACGAGAAAGGGGCCTTCACCGGCGCGGCGGAGCGGAGGCTCGGACGGTTCGAGCTGGCCGATGGCGGGACGATCTTTCTGGACGAGATCGGCGAGATCCCGCCCGCCACCCAGGTCAAGCTCTTGAGGGTCCTCGAGAGCCGCACCTTCTTCCGGGTCGGCGGCGTGCAGCCGATCAAAGTGGACGTCAGGGTCCTGGCCGCCACCAACCGGTCCCTTCGAGACGCGGTCGCCCTCGGCGAGTTCCGGGACGACCTCTACTACCGCCTCAACGTCCTCAACATCTACCTGCCGCCGCTCAGGGAACGACGCGAAGACATTCCGCTGCTCGTCCGCCGGTTCATCCGCGATCTGGCCCGGGAGCACGACCGGACTTTCCGGGGCATCACCCCCGAGGCCATGGAGCGGCTGGTGAATGCGCCGTGGCCGGGCAACGTGCGTCAGCTTCGCAACCTCATCGAGTCGATGGTCGTCCTGGCACCGGGTGCCGAGATCCGGGCTTCCGATATTCCCTCCGATATCCTCGATGGCCCCGGCAGTCTGCTCCCGGTTCGTCTCCCGCCCCTGGGGAGGGACCTTCCCGGGCACGAACTGGAGTTCATCCTGCGAAGCCTGGTGGACCTCAAGCTTCAGGTGGAGGAGCTTCGCCGGCGGCTCGACAACCACCCCCAGAGGGTGCAAGTCATTGATTTGTCTGACCATGCAACCGTCGCCGAGGTCGTCTCCGAGGAGGAGCGGGATGGCAACGGCCCGGTGGTGTACAGGCCGGGCATGACCATGGCGGACGTGGAAAAGGCGACGATCGATGCCGTGCTCAAGGAGCACCGGGGCAACCGCCGGAGAGCTGCCGAGATTTTAGGCATCGGGGAGCGCACCCTCTACCGGAAAATCAAAGCCTATCACCTGGAATGATTTAGCCCAGTGGATGCGTTTTGAAGCGCGCGTCCTAAGTTCTACTGTATCATTACTTTGCATCAGTCCTGGCTATTGACAGTATCTCTCCCGGCCGTCAAATTGCAGATAAGTCCCTCCAATATGGCGGCCAGACCCATTTGAATTTCGTCATCGACGCGGAGCTCTGTGTCGCATGCTTGGCATGCGTGCGGATATGCCCCACCGACGCCATCGCGGTGGCGGGCGACGAGCCATTGCTGCTCCTTCAGGTCGTCGATGAATCGTGCATTCGGTGTGGCCAGTGCGTCCCGGCCTGCCCCCACGGCGCGGTCAAGGTAAATGGCGAGATCGGGCGGGCCCTCGCGATGGCTTCCGAGGGCGACGGGGTGCTCATCCTGAGCCCCGAATCCGTCGCCCACTTTTATCCGGCCACACCAGAACAGCTCATCAACGCCTGCTACGCCGCCGGCTTCCGGGCCGTAACCCGTGGCGTAATCGGTGATGAGCTCGTTGCGGCAGAATACCTTAAGCTCTGGGAAAACGAGCCCTGGGGTACCATGATCCGGTCCACCGATCCGGTAGTCGTGGAGACGGTCCGGTCGCAGTATCCCGAGCTCGTGCCTTACCTCGCGCCGGTCACCGTTCCGGCGGTGGCGGAGGCCCGATATCTGCGAGCGCAGCATGGCCCCGAGCTCAAGATTGCGTTCGCGGGCACCTGTCCCCCGGT
>JBBRGF010000001.1:0-59262 GCA_038240975.1 Gemmatimonadales bacterium | reverse complement strand
CGAGCGACTTCCTGGTCAACCGTCTCTACGAGTGGGGTGTCCGGCGGATCTACGGATATCCGGGAGATGGAATCAATGGTGTGGTCGGCGCGCTGGACCGCGCAAAAGACAAGATCGCCTTCGTGCAGGCTCGGCACGAGGAGCTGGCGGCGTTCATGGCCTGCGCCCACGCCAAGTTCACGGGCGAAGTCGGGGTCTGCATGGCGACCTCCGGGCCCGGCGCCATCCACCTTCTCAATGGCCTGTACGATGCGCTGATGGATCACCAGCCCGTGCTCGCCATCGTAGGACAGCAGGCCACGGTCGGCCTCGGCGCCGACTTTCAGCAGGAGGTCGATCTCATCTCGCTGTTCAAGGACGTCGCGCGCCACTACGTCCATATGGCGTCGACGCCGGCGCAGATCCGCCATCTCGTGGATCGGTCCATGCGCATCGCCAAGGCCGAGCGCACCGTCACCTGCATCATTTTGCCAAACGACGTCCAGGAGATGGATGCCGTGGAGCACGCACCTCGCCGGCATGGCTCTTCGTTCAGCGGGATCGGATACTCTGCGCCGTTGGTAATCCCGACGGAGGACGACCTCCATCGGGCGGCAAGGGTCCTCAACGAGGGTGAGAGGGTCGCAATTCTCGTGGGCGCGGGCGCGCTCGGGGCGTCGGATGAGGTCATAGAAGTCGCCGAGCGACTCAATGCCGGCGTGGCCAAGGCGCTGCTCGGCAAGGCGGTGTTGCCCGACGACCTTCCCTACGTTACCGGCTCGATTGGCCTCCTGGGCACCAAGCCGAGCTGGGACATGATGATGGAGTGCGACACGCTCCTGATGATCGGAAGCGGATTTCCCTACTCCGAGTTTCTTCCGAAGCTGGACCAGGCTCGTGGAGTGCAGATAGACATTAAGCCGCGAATGCTGAGTCTGCGCTATCCGATGGAGGTGAGCCTGTGTGGCGACAGCCGCCAGACGCTTCAGGCGCTGTTCCCACTGCTCAAGCCAAAGACCGATCGCGGCTGGCGGGAGAAAATCGAGGGCTGGGTCTCAGAGTGGTGGAAAGTGCTCGAGGCGCGCGCGATGAACGAGGCGAATCCGATCAACCCGCAGCGCGTCTTCTGGGAGCTCTCACCGAGAGTGCCGGACCGCTGCATCCTCACCTGCGACTCCGGCTCCTCGGCAAACTGGTACGCCCGGGACGTGAAGATCCGCGCCGGCATGATGGCCTCGCTCTCCGGCAATCTCGCCACGATGGGACCTGGCGTGCCGTACGCGATCGCAGCCAAGTTCGCGCATCCCGACCGGCCGGTGGTTGCCATGGTGGGCGATGGCGCGATGCAGATGAACGGCATCAACGGACTCATCACCATCGAGAAGTACTGGCGCGAGTGGTCCGATCCTCGGCTCGTCATTCTGGTCCTCTACAATCACGACTTGAACCAGGTCACCTGGGAGCAGCGGGCCTTTTCCGGCGACCCTAAGTTCGAGGGATCGCAGGACCTGCCGGACTTTCCTTTTGCACGCTACGCCGAGCTGCTTGGACTCACCGGCATTACGATGTCCACTCCCGGTGATATCGGCCCGGGGTGGGACGAGGCCCTCGCCGCAAAGCGCCCGGTGGTCATCGAGGCGCATACCGATCCCGAAGTGCCTCCGCTTCCTCCGCATATCACCTTTGCCCAGGCCCAGGCCTACGCCCAGGCGATCGTGAAAGGCGATTCGGGCGGATGGAACATGATCAAGCAGTCCGCGAAGGACATGGTAGAGAGCTACCTGCCGCACCGGGAGTGATGTAAGCAGGGAGGCGGGACGAGAAAGGCAATGACGTGAGGATCGATTTTCCCTATCCCGGGTACGAGGCAATCGCGCCCCTGGAGGTGCCCGGCTCGAATCTGCTCGGCGTGTTCAGTCCTCGAGAGTTCGATGTGGACGAGGCCGACGTCCTCCGGCGCGGCTTCGAGCAACCGATCGGCGCCCCCCGCCTACGCGACGCGGTGCGAGAGGGCGAGCGAGTTCTCATCCTGATCGACGACGGCACCCGCATGACACCCGCCGCGCGCATCCTGCCCAGCGTGCTCGATGAGCTGCACGCGGCCGGGGTGGACGATGAGCACATCGTCTTTCTTCAAGCCCCAGGCACTCACAGGGCCATGACGGCCGAAGAGCTGAAGGAAAAGCTCGGGTCAATATACGGGCGGTATCTAGTGCACGAGCACCACTATCTCGACCGCTCGCGCCTCCACGGCTTCGGGCGCACCCGTGACGGCACGCCGGTGACGGCCAACAGGCTCCTGACAGAGGTGGATTTCGTGCTGGGCGTCGGCTCGATCCTGCCGCACCGGGTCAAAGGGCTGTCGGGAGGAGCGAAGATCGCCTTTCCCGGCGTGTCCGGTGTCGAGATGATGGAGCGCAACCAGTGGGAAGCGTCGATGCACATGTCCGAGACGGTCATGGGCGTGCCCGAGAATCCCATGCGGCTCCGCATGGAGGAGGCGGCGCGGATGGCGGGTCTCGGCTACATCGTGAATGTGGTGTACGACGTGCGTCGCCGGATCGTCGGGTGTTTCACCGGTGACGTGGTGGATGCGCACCGCGAAGGCTGCAAATGCTCGCGACGGGTCTACGCGGCGCACCTTCCGACGCGCGCCGACATCGTGATCATCGACTCGCACTCCGCCGACCGGGATTTCTGGCAGTCGGCTAAGGGCCTATACGCCGGCACAATGGCGGTCAAGGACGGCGGCTCGTTAATCCTCGTGTCGCCCAATCCCGAGGGCATGGCGACAAATCACAAGAATCTGCTCGAAATCGGCTACCGGCCGCACGCGGAGATCGTCGCGATGGTACAGCGGGGGAATGTCGAGGATCTGGTCGGCGTCGCCGTCCTCGCCGACGTCTGTCAGATCGTGGACAAAACCGATTGCATCATGGTGTCGCCAGGGGTGACGGCGGACCAGGCGGAGAGGATCGGCTTCCGCTACGCCCCCTCCGCGCAGGAGGCCCTGAAGATGGCGATGGATCGCCAGGGACCGGCTGCCTCGATTGCCGTGCTTCGCTACGGCGGCCACATTCTCCCGATCGTGGACGATGAGGCGGAGGAGCGGACCGCGGACATGGTTTCCTGATGGGCGAGCAGATCACCTCGACGGATGTCGATGCCGGGGGGCTCGCGGCGGAGCTCCGGCGCAGCATCCGCGGCGAGGTCCGGTTCGACGCGGGCAGCCGGGCGCTCTATGCGACCGACGGCTCCAACTATCGCCAGGTTCCGATCGGCGTGGTCATCCCCCGGGACACCGACGATGTGATCCATGCGATGGCCGCTGCGAGGGAGTACGGCGCGCCGATCCTCTCACGGGGCGGCGGCACCAGCCTCGCGGGGCAATGCTGCAACGTGGCGGTAGTGCTCGATTTCTCGAAGTACATGCACCGGGTCATCGATATCGATCCCGGGCAGCGGCTCGCCCGCGTGGAGCCGGGGTGCGTGCTCGACGACCTCCGTCGCGCGGCGGAGCCTCATGGGCTCACCTTCGGACCCGATCCATCCACTCATACCCACTGCACCCTCGGTGGCATGCTGGGCAACAACTCCTGCGGCGTGCACTCGCTGCTCTGCTCGAAGGAGGGTACCGGTCTGCGGACCTCGGACAATACCGAGGCGATGACGATCATGACCTACGACGGTACCGGGATGAGAGTGGGACCGACGGAGCCACGTGAGCTCGAGACGATCATCGGCGCCGGCGGCCGGCGCGGACAGATCTACGCTGCCCTCAAGGCGCTCCGAGACGAGTATGCCGACGAGATCCGGCAACGATTCCCCGAGCTGCCGCGGAGAGTGTCAGGCTACAACCTGGACGAGCTGCTGCCGGAGAACGGCTTCAACCTGGCCCGCGCGCTGGTCGGCACCGAGAGCACCTGCGTCACGATTCTCGAGGCCAGCCTGCGCCTGGTGCACAGTCCTCCCGCGCGGTCGCTCCTCATCCTCGGCTACCCCGACGTGTTCACCGCCGGCGACCACGTCATGGAGGTTCTCCAGTACGAGCCCACAGCACTGGAGGGGATCGACAAGCTTCTCTTCGAATGGGTTCGCGATAAGGGCGACAAACGCGCCAACCTCGCCCTGTTGCCACCCGGCAATGGATGGCTCCTCGTGGAATTCGGCGGCGAGACCAAACAGGACTCCGACGACCAGGCTCGCCGTCTGATGGACGAGCTCGGGCGCGGCAGCAATCCACCTTCGATGAAGCTCTATGACAACTCGGTGGAAGAGGAAATGATCTGGAAGGTCCGCGAAGGCGGTCTGGGCTCGACCGCCTGGGTGCCGGGCCGACCGGATACCTGGGAGGGATGGGAGGATTCGGCGGTGCCGCCGGCAAAGATCGGCGCGTACCTGCGTGACTTCAGGGATCTGCTGGCCAGGTACGACTACACGACCTCACTCTATGGGCACCTGGGACAGGGGTGCGTGCACTGCCGAATCGCCTTCGATCTCTATACAGCCAAGGGCATCAGAAAATATCGCTCGTTCATGGACGAGGCCACCACCCTGGTGGTGAAATACGGCGGCTCCCTCTCGGGCGAGCACGGTGACGGACAATCCCGTGCAGAGTTCCTCCCGAAGATGTTCGGCGAGCGTCTGGTGCGGGCGTTCCGGGAATTCAAGTCGATCTGGGACCCCTACGGGAAGATGAACCCCGGCAAGGTGGTCGATCCCTATTCGATCACCGACAACCTCCGTCTTGGCACCGGCTACGATCCCCCGGTACTCCGGACGCACTTCACGTATCCGCACGACCGGTCCAGCTTCACTCGGGCAGTTTTGCGGTGTGTGGGCATCGGTGAGTGCCGCCGGGAGGGAGGCGGGACAATGTGCCCCAGCTACATGGCGACCAGGGAAGAGAGGCACTCCACCCGCGGCCGGGCACGCCTCCTCTGGGAGATGCTCAACGGGGGCGTGGTGCAGGGCGGATGGAAGAATGAGGCGGTCAAGGATGCGCTCGACCTCTGTCTTGCCTGCAAAGGATGCCGGAGCGATTGCCCGGTCAACGTGGACATGGCCACGTACAAGGCCGAGTTCCTGTCGCACTATTACAAGGGAAGGCTTCGGCCCCGGCACGCCTACGCGTTCGGTTGGGTCCATGTCTGGTCGCGCTTGGCCGGCACGGCTCCCATGCTGGCCAATTTCTTCTCTCAAACACCGCCGTTCAGGGATGTCGCCAAATGGCTCGCCGGCGTTGCACGCGAACGGAGGCTCCCACCCTTCGCGCCGCGAAGTTTCAAGGCGTGGTTCCGAACTCATGAGGCCCGGAACTCATCGGGCAACCCCGTCGTGCTCTGGCCCGACACCTTCAACAACTATTTCCATCCCGATGTCGCCATCGCCGCGGTCGAGGTCCTCGAGGATGCCGGTTTCCGTGTTCTCGTGCCCGACCAGGACATGTGCTGCGGCCGCCCTCTCTACGACTATGGCTTCCTCGACATGGCGGAGCGATGGCTGCATCGGACTCTTCGCATCATGCGCCCCCAGATTCGTGCCGGCATCCCCTTCGTGGTGCTCGAGCCGAGCTGTTGCGCGGTATTCCGCGATGAGCTGGCAAACCTCTTTCCCAACGACGAGGACGCGCGCCGCTTGACCGGGCAGGTCTTTCTGTTGAGCGAATTCCTCCAGCGGAAGGCTGCCGACTACCGGATTCCCGCATTGGACCGTCAGGCGCTGGTACACGGACATTGTCATCACAAGTCGCTGATGGGAATGGAAGATGAAGAGGCGCTGCTCGAGCGGATGCAGCTCGACTACCGGAGTCCCGAGTCCGGCTGCTGCGGCATGGCGGGAGCGTTCGGGTTCGAGCGTGGCGATCACTACGACGTCTCGGTCGCCTGCGGCGAGAGAGTGCTCCTCCCCGCGGTCCGCGAGGTCGGAGACGACACATTGATCATCGCCGACGGCTTCAGTTGCCACGAGCAGATTCTCCAGCGAACCAGCCGCAGGCCCCTGCACCTGGCGCAGGTCATCAAACTGGCGTTGGATCGTGGCGCGCGATAACGAGCGGGTTTCGCGCATCACGCTGGCTCTCGAACTGAACGGCCTCGATGCCGTGGTGTGCTCGCTCCCGGGCAACGTGCTGCTTCTCACCGGCTACTGGCCGGTTGTCGGGACCGCCATAGCCGTGGCGACGGCCGCCGGACGCGTCGGTCTCGTTGCCCCCCGGGACGAGAAGGACCTCGTGGAACGGGGGTGGGCGGATGAGGTCGTACTGTTCGACGCCGGGTCCCTCGACGACATCCAGACCGCCGCCGGCGCCGCCGGCCGGCCGTTCTCCGGGTTGCTCGAATCCCTGGGTTTGAAGGGGAGGCGGGTGGGCGTCGAGACCGGCCCCCACGTCGAGCCGTGCACGTACGTGGGGATGCACTTCTATCGCGACGCACTACACCCACCGCTCCGGCACGGCGTGGGGGCCTCCCTCGCGCCCGCGGACGAGATGCTCGCCGGTCTGCGCTCGATCCCGACGCCCGGAGAGCTCGCGCGTATCCGGGCCGCGTGTACCGTTGTGGGCACGGCATATGAGATCGGTCGCAGCTGCGTAAGGTGCGGCCTGCGCGAAACCGAGATCGCCGACGGGTTTCGCGAGCCGCTGGCCCGGTCGAACGAGGAACTTTCCGCAGCGCGTTCCGGGGGGTTCACGTTCTGCATGTCCGGCCCGAACTCCGCCGGAGCGTACGCAGCCTACGCCCGATCGGCAGGGAGGCGGGCAGCGGCCGGCGACTTTCTTCTTCTCCACTGTAACTCCTACGTCGACGGGTACTGGACCGACGTCACCCGTACCTATTGCGTTGGCGAGCCTGGCATGCGACAGGGGGCAATGTACGAGGCCGTCTTCGCGGCACGCGAGGCCGCCCTGGCGGCGATCCGGCCAGGTGCGTACGCCTCGGCCGTGGACGCCGCCGCGCGCGAGGCTCTCGAGGCTCGCGACTTCGGTCACGGGTTCAAACATGCCACCGGCCACGGCGTGGGATTCGCCGCGATCGACCATAACGCTCGCCCGCGGATCCATCCTGAATCCGAGGATGTGCTCGAAGCGGGGATGGTCTTCAACGTCGAGCCCGCGATCTACATCGATGGCTTTGGAGGGCTGCGGCACTGCGACATGGTAGCCGTCACCGCCCTGGGGGGCCGAGCTGCTGACTCCGTTCCATTCATCTCTTGCTGAACTCGTCCTCGATGGCGGAGCGGGCCATGCCTCGGTTTCAGTGTGATCTGCCACGTGCGCTTCCACGGCATCCTCTCGGACAAGATGGGAACGTTGACCTGCCAGCAGGGGAAACTGCTCTACTCATTCTTCAACGGCGACAGCATCGTCGATTTTCTTCTGTCCATAGGCATGAGGCCCTTTGTGGAGCTGAGCTTCATGCCGGCCACGCTTGCGTCGGGAACGACGACCGTCTTCCGCTATCAGGGAAACGTCACGCCGCCGCGCGACTATCGCGAGTGGGCGACTCTCATTGGGAAGCTGGTCCGCCACTGGGTCGATCGCTATGGAATCGCCGAGGTGCGGGAATGGTTCTTCGAGGTGTGGAACGAACCAAACCTCCGCACCTTCTGGACGGGCACTCGGGAAGACTACTTCAACCTCTACCGGCACACCGTGCAGGCCATCAAGGGCATCGATTCGGCACTCCGGGTCGGTGGTCCGGCCTCCGCCAAGAACGAATGGATCACCGAGTTCCTGGATTTTTGCGAGGACAAGCACCTCGCGGCCGATTTCGTCAGCACGCACCACTATCCGACCGACGCCTTCGGCGCGCCGGGTGACGATACGATCACCCAGCTGGCCAAGAGCCACCGCGGCGCCATGCGCGAGGAGACGCAAGCCGCCCGGGACCGAGCGCGGGGCCGGTCACTGTACTACACCGAATGGAACACGTCGTCGAACTCGAGAGACCTCCTGCACGATCAGCCCTACGCCGCGGCCTTCGTGGTGAAAACCGTTCTTGAAACGAACGGCCTGGCCGAAGGCTACAGCTTCTGGGCGTTCACTGACGTGTTCGCTGAGAACTACTTTGCCAGCGTGCCATTCCACGGCGGTTTCGGCCTGCTGAACCTGCACGGCATACCGAAGCCGACCTACTCGGCATACCTCATCCTGCATCGCCTGGGAACGGAGCTGCTTCCGGTCGAGGGCAGCCATGCGACGGTCGATGCCTGGGTGGCGCGGGGCGACCGGAACATCACGGTGGTCCTGACGAACCACGCCTTGCCGCGCCATCCCATCGCGCGGGAGATCGTCTTGGTCCAGCTCGAAGGCCTGCCCGCCGCCCCTCGCTCCGCCGGCATCGTCAGAATCGACGACGACCACGTCAACCCTTATCGCCAATGGACCGAGATGGGTGCACCGGAATACCTGTCGCCCACTGCAGTGAGTGCCCTCGAGGCGGCGGCGGTCCTGAGCCCCCAGCCGCATCCCTGCACGCTGGAGGACGGAAGCCTGCGCCTGGAGGTGGATCTGCTGCCTCATGCGGTCGCGGCGATCACCCTCGAGCGATGAGTCCCGGCGAGCAGGCCGCGGACGAGGCGATGCTGCATCATCTCCAGCAGCAGGCGTTTCGCTACTTCCTCAAGGAGGTGAATCCCGTCAACGGTCTGGTCGCCGACAAGACGCGCCTGGGCTGGCCGTGCTCGATCGCCGCGACCGGCCTCGCCCTGGCGTCGTATCCCGTAGGGGTGGAGCGCAAGTTCATCTCCCGTGAGGAGGCCGCCGAGCGCACGATCGCCACGCTGCGCTTCTTTCGTGAGAGCCCGCAAGGGCCCGAGGACGATGCGACCGGTCACCGAGGATTCTACTACCACTTCCTGGACATGGAGACCGGCCGCCGGGCGTGGCGGTCGGAGCTGTCGACAGTCGACACGGCACTGCTCCTGGCCGGCGCCCTCACGGCGGCCCAATACTTCGGCGGTGACGCCGAGACGGAGGTCCAGATCCGGACGCTGGCCGATGAATTGTACTGCCGCACCGACTGGCGGTGGGCACAGAACGGCGGAGCCACCGTCACCCATGGATGGAAGCCGCTGAAGGGATTTCTGCGCTACCGCTGGCAAGGATATGACGAGGCGCTGCTCCTCTACCTGCTCGGCCTTGGCTCGCCCACGTACGCGTTGCCCGCGGAATCCTACGAGGCCTGGCTGTCGTCCTACGCATGGAAGCGGATTTACGGAGTGGAGTACATCTATGCCGGCCCGCTCTTCATCCATCAGCTATCCCACCTCTGGGTGGACTTCCGGGGTATCCAGGACCGTTACGTTCGTGAGCGCGGTCTCGATTACTTCGAGAACAGCCGGCGGGCGACGGTGGTCCAGCGTGAGTACGCCATGCGCAACCCGAACGGCTTCGCGTTTTACGACCGGAACTGCTGGGGCATCACCGCGAGCGACGGGCCGGGACCGGTGGTGCGGCACGTGGATGGCGTGGAGCGCCGCTTCTACGACTACATCGCGCGGGGAGTGCCATTCGGCCCCGATGACGGGACGCTCGCTCCCTGGGCGGTGGTCGCGTCCCTGCCGTTCGCGCCGGACCTCGTGCTCCCGGCGATTCACCACATGATCGACAATCTCAAGCTCGCCCGGGATGAGAAGTATGGCTTCAAGGCCACGTTCAATCCGACGTTCGAGCAGGAGGATAGCCCGAACGGCTGGATCTCTCGCTGGCACTTCGGGCTCAATCAGGGACCAATCGTGCTGATGGTGGAGAATTTCCGAAGCGGCCTCATCTGGCGGCTGCTGCGCGAATGCCCCCATCTCGTGCGCGGTCTGAGGCGCGCCGGCTTCAGGGGCGGGTGGTTGTAAGCCCATCATGGTGGCGCACCAGCCGCCCCGACCATCTCGAGCAACCGCTTCACGCCTTCACTCACCGCAGGTTCCTCGGGACCGAAGGAGAACCGCACGTAATTGCGGAAGCGCGACGGGCGGCCGCTCCGGCGCTTACCCGGATTCACGTCGAAGAACTCCCCCGGCACGCAGATGACCTGACGATCCAGCGCTGCCCTGAAGAACGACATGCCCGTATTGATCGACGGCGGAAGCGCCGAGACGTCTCCCCACCAGTAGAACGTGCCCTCGGGCTCGAGATCGAACCGGACTCCCGCCTGCGCCAATCCCTCGCCGAGAATCCGCCGCTTGCGGAAGAACGTCCCGCGGATCGCCGCCGTCTCGGCGCAGGCGACGGCCGGCGAGAGCAGCGGCACAGCCGAACGCTGGAGGGGCTTGCTGCCGCCGCCATCGAGGAACGAGCCGCTGCTCGACACCGCGTCGATCACCTGGCTCGGGCCCACGATCCAGGTAGTCCGCCAGCCGGGATAGCGCCAGTTCTTGGTCAGGCCGTCGAACAACACGATCGGATCGGCGTCGACATCCTCGACATATTTCGCGGCCGATACCATTCCCGATCCGTCGCCGGTCCAGATGTAGTGCGAGTAGAACTCGTCGATCAGGAGGGCACAGCCCAGCTCTCGCGCCAATCCCACCCATCCGGCCAGCTCCTCGCCCTGAATCACCCTTCCCGTGGGGTTGCACGGATTGGAGAGGAGCAGCGCCGAGAGCCCTCGTCCCGTGATCTCGCGCTCGAGGTCGTCGAGTCCGAAGTGGTACCCGCGCTCGCCCTCCAGGAGAATCGGGATGGACGTGAAGAGCTTGAAGATGTCGAGCAGCTCCTCGTACGCGGTGTAGTCGGGCAGGAAATGGCCGAGATTCACTTCGCCGAGCGCCGCGACGGCACGCGTGAGCGAGGCGCGGCCGCCACCGCAAATACAGACGTTTCTATCGGTGTACTGCGAGCGCTTGCCCTTCCGGTAGAGCTCGTTGTAGAGGTCGGCCACGGCCCGGCGAAGCTCCCAGATGCCGGGCACCGGGGCGTATTCCTGATCCTCGGTGCTGATCACCACTTGGTCGATACGGGGCGGAGCGCCGGGCAGCGGGCCGGTCTCAGGCTGTCCCTGCCCGAGATTGCACCACTCGGGATGTCCATATCGGTAGCCGCGACGCGAGGCTTCGGCCATCACGTAGATGACGCCGGTGAACGGAACTGAGCGAAAGCCGGGGATGGTGGGAGGAGTCATGGCGCTGTAAGGTAGTGACGGCTCAAATCCATCGTGAGGTCTTCTGGCCCTGTCCCACGTCGCCGATCCGCCGCGCCGGACCGGCCAACTCCTTCGTGTGCTCGGCGCCGCGTTCGGGGTCGCCGTCATCATCGGCAATACCATAGGCGTCGGCATTCTCCGGACACCTGGAGCCATCGCCGAGCACCTTCCGACTCCATTTCTCTTCCTTGGCGTATGGATCGCCGGCGGGATCTACGCCCTGCTCGGGGCCGTCTCGGTCGCGGAGCTCGGTGCGATGATTCCCCAGTCAGGGGGACAGTACGTGTTCGTCCGCCGCGCCCTGGGAGGCTATGCGGGATTCGTCGTCGGCTGGAGCGACTGGATCTCGACGGCCGGAACGGCGGCGGCGATCGCGATGGTCATCGGGGAATACCTGGGAGTGCTGGCTCCCGCGGCGGCGGGGCGCGGACCCGTCGTAGCCGCGGCGGTCGTGTGCGGCTTCGCAGCGCTCTATTGGCGAGGGATCCGATGGGGAGACCGGGGGCAACAGCTCCTGAGTCTTCTCAAAGCCCTCGCGCTGGCGGTGCTCGTCGTCGCATGCTTCGTCATGGGATCCCCGGCTCGGGACACGGCCCCCGTCGCCGTGCCTGCCGGCGGGGCGCTCGCCACGGCGATCGTTCTGGCGCTGCAGGGCGTGATCTACACGTACGACGGCTGGAACGGCATGGTGTACTTCAGCGGGGAAGTGCGCGACCCGGGGCGGGACATCCCGCGGGCGATGGCGGGTGGGGTGCTGTTCATCATCGCGATCTACCTTCTCATCAACCTCGCGATCATGTACGTCCTCCCGATCTCCAGGATGGCCGGAGACCCGTTCGTGGCCGGGAGCGCCGCCACCGTGGTGTTCGGCCCCTCCGGCGACACGGTCATACGGACCATCATGATCGTGTCGGCGCTGGGCGCGGTGAGCGCTTGCCAGCTCATGGCGCCGCGTGTGATCCTGGCGATGTCACGCGACGGACTCATGCCCGCCTCCGTGAGCCAGGTGAACCCGGGGGGAACACCGACGGTGGCCACGCTCGCGAGCACGGGCGTGGCGCTCGCGTTCATCGCCACCGGCACCTTCGACAGTGCGCTCTCACTCCTCGCCTTCTTCTTCGTCGCCAACTACCTGCTTTCGTTCGTATCGGTGTTCGTCCTGCGGCGCCGCGAGCCCGACACGCCACGGCCGTACCGCGCCTGGGGCTACCCCTGGACCACAGGTATCGCCCTCGTGGGTTCGGTCGCGTTTCTGGTGGGCCAGTGCGTCGGCGACACCCGCAACAGCCTCTGGTCGCTCGCGCTTCTCGCGGTCAGCTATCCGGTATACCTCGTGGCCGCACGGAGGAATGCCGCGGCGTAGCGCTCCATCGGCGCGGTTATATTTCCGCCGCTTCGCCCCCGACTTCCCCAGGCCTCCGAGGAGTCCGCTGTCGTGTCTTCCATCCTGCCGGCCCGTCATCAGCCGCCACTCCCCCTCGACCGTCTCATCCTGCGCGACGCCCCCGGCGCCGAGGCGATCGAGATGGACGTGCTGATCGTAGGGGCCGGGCCCGCCGGACTGGCTTGCGCCATCGAGCTGGCAAGGCTCGTCAAGCGCGAGCAGGAAAGCGGAGGTGGTATGTCCGACCTCGCCATCGGTGTGCTGGAGAAAGCGGAGAGCCTGGGTGAGCACAGTCTCTCGGGGGCGGTCGTGAATCCCCGCGCGTTCCGCGAGCTCTTTCCCGAGCTTGCCATAGAGAATTTTCCATTCCGAGTGCCGGTGACCGGTGAAGCGGTCTATCTGCTGACCGAAGGCCGCGCGCAGAGGATTCCCACGCCTCCGACGATGCACAACTCCGGCTATTACACGGCGTCGCTCTGCGAAATCGTGCGGTGGCTGGGGCAGCAGGCAGAGGCGCTTGGGATCAATCTCTTCACCGGCTTTCCCGCCGATGCGCTGCTGGTCGAGGGCTCCGCGGTGCGCGGCGTTCGCACCACGCCCTCGGGTCTCGACCGAAATCGGGAGCCCACCGCCGCCTTCACGGAGCCCACCGATCTGGCGGCCAGGGTAACGGTAGTGGCGGAAGGGACGCGCGGGACGCTGGGGCAGGCGTGGCGCGAGTGGCAGCGCGTCGGGTCGGCCAATCCCCAGCTCTTCGCGCTCGGCGTCAAGGAGGTATGGGAGACCAGCCGCCCGCTCGATGCCGTGATCCATACCCTCGGCTGGCCGCTTCCCACCGACGCATTCGGCGGGAGCTTCATGTACCCGCTCGGCTCCAACCAGGTCGCGTTGGGGCTGGTCGTCGGGCTCGACTATCACGACGCCGCGCTCGATATCCACGAGCTTCTCCAGCGGCTCAAGCTCCACTCGCTCTTCCGCAGTCAGCTCGAGGGCGGACACCTGCTCGAGTGGGGGGCCAAGACCATCCCCGAAGGCGGGTACTACGCCCTGCCCGAACGGAAAAGTGGCGACGGAATTATGCTGGCAGGTGACACCGTGGGGTTCGTCGACGTTCCCTCGCTCAAGGGAATCCATTACGCTATGCAGTCGGGCATATTTGCCGCTCGCACGGCCTTCGCCGCACTCAAGACCGGCGACGTGACGGGCGCGGCCCTTTCGGCCTACGACCGCATGGTCGAGGGCAGCTATATCGTGGCCGACATGCATCGCACCCGGAACATGAGGCTCGCCTTCAAGGACGGCTTCTGGGCCGGCGGCGTGAAGGCGGGATTGATGACCCTCACCGGTGGCCGCTTTCCCGGCGGAAAGATCGACATGCCCGAAGACGCCGCCATGCCGCGGCGCGTGACCCAGCCGCCCGCGTTCACGCCCGACGGCACGCTTACGTTCGGCAAGCTGGATGCGGTGTTCAAATCGGGAAACGCCACCCGAGACACGATCCCCTCGCACCTGATCGTCGGGCACGACGTGCCGCCCGAAACGGCCGACTTTTACGCGCATATGTGCCCGGCGGGCGTATACGAGCGTGTGGGTGACGAGCTCAGGGTCAACCCTCCGAACTGCGTCGACTGCAAGGCCACCGACGTGCTGGGTCCGCGATGGACACCCCGTGAGGGTGGAAGCGGCCCCAAGTACCGTCTCATGTAGCCCGTTTCGTCACGCCTTTCCCCCTCGAATCGCAGCTACTTCGCGCGAGTCGCAACTCTTGCGGTTCCCGCGCATGCGCTCCGCCTCGCCTCGTCGATCCTGAATCCTGAGGAGCGTGTGTAGCCGGAGCAAGAAGTTGCACGGCTCGAATGCTCAATCCGCTCCGGTGTTTGGATTGCGCCCTCACGAACTCGCTCGCTTCCTCCGACAACTAGCTGGACGGTGTTCGGTTCCTGGGGCTTGTCTCGCTCGGCACCGGCGGCGGGCTGGTCCGGCTTTTGACTCTGGGGCGGGATCAGGAGCAAGGGCGGGCGGCAGGTGGTGGGCGGTGGTCGGGAACCGAATCTCCCCGGCTCAACGACTGCCGCTTGACCGCCCGCCATCGGCTCCCACCTCTGCCGGGAGGGGCGGATGTGTCTCCATAGGACTTTGCGTCGTTGCGCGCTCGCTCTGTTCCTCTCGCTCGGGGCTCGCTCGGCTCAAGCGCAGACGAGCACCGCCGCGACATGGCAGGGCACGCCGGCCTCGGTACTCAAGGGCGCGCTCCGCGTGGTCACCGCAGCGCAGGTCCGTTATTTCCAGACCTGGAAGACGTACGCGACGAGCGCTGAGGCGCTCGCCCTCCAGCCCGAGCGCGACGTGCAGATCCAGATTCTCGCCGCCGGACCGAAGGGCTGGCAGGCGCGTGCGGCGCATCGCCTGCAGGCCGGCAAGAGCTGTGTGATCTTCGTGGGCACGGTGGACGGGGTCGAGTCGCCGAGGACCGACGAGGATCACGAGATGGCGGGCGAGGAGGGTGTGCCGCTCTGTGACTGGATGCGCTAGGCCGTTCCGAGAATCTTGATCACGACACGCTTGCGCCTCTGCCCGTCCCATTCGCCGTAGAACACCCGCTGCCAGGGCCCGAAGTCGAGCCGGCCCGCGGTAATCGGCACGATTACCTCGTGACCGATGGTGAGGCTCCGAAGGTGCGCCGCGGCGTTGTCCTCGCCCGTCTCGTTGTGCCGGTAGCGCGGCGGATCCCATGGCGCGACCGTTTCCTCCAGCCACTTCAGAATGTCCTGCCAGAGTCCCGACTCGTGATCGTTGACGAATACCGAGGCGCTGATGTGCATGGCCGAAACGAGGGCGAACCCCTCGCGTACGCCGCTCGCGCGGACCTGCTCCTCGACCTCATCGGTGATGTCGATGATTTCCTGACGCTTCTTCGTTTCGAACCAGAGATAGTGGGTGTGGGCCAGCATCAGCGCAGCAGCTCCTCCAGCCTCACGGCCGTGTCAGTCTTCTCGTCGCGATACTTGACGATCACCGGCGTGTAGAGGCCAATACCCGACCTCTGCCCCGGGCCGCTCCGCACAGGGCGCGTGCCCGGCACCACCACCGCCCCAGCCGGGATCTCCAACGGCTTGTCACCGTCGCGGCGGTAGATGCGATCGTGAACGAGATCGAACACCGCGGTGCCGGCGGTGAGGATGGTGCCCGGCGCCAGCACCGCGCGCTCCCGCACGATGGTCCCCTCGTAGACCCCGCAGTTCCCTCCGATCAGCGCATCGTCCTCGACGATCACCGGCAGCGCTCCGGCAGGCTCGAGAACACCGCCGATCTGTGCGGCCGCCGAGAGGTGTACGCGGCGGCCGATCTGCGCGCAGGAGCCGACGAGCGCATGGCTGTCGACCATGGTACCCTCGTCGACGTATGCGCCGACGTTGATCCACATCGGGGGCATGCAGATGACGCCGCGCGCGACATAGCATCCGTCGCGGATGGCGGAACCGCCGGGAACGATGCGGATGCCGTCGTCGGGCCCGACGGGCCGGAGCGGATAGGTGTCCTTGTCGAAGAAGGGAAAGGGGCCACCGGTGGCCGCCGGCAAGAGTCGCCCGAGCCGGAATCCCAGCAGTATGCCCGCCTTGACCCAGGCGTTGGCACGCCAGATTCCATCGGCCCCACGCTCTGCGGCTCGCACCGTTCCCGCGTTGAGCGCCGCCTTGAGGTCGAGAAATGCCGCGCGCGCGGCCGACTCGCTTCCTTCAGCGACGCTTTCGAGATAGGGCTCGATGGCGGCGCGCAGCCGCGAGACGGACTCAGTCACCGGCCACTCCGGCCAGCGCCGCTGAGAGCGCGGCGCGGGTGGCCGGTAACGCAGGAAGGAGTGGAAGCCGAAGGACGTCCGAAATGCGCCCCATGAGATTGAGCGCCGCCTTTACCGGCACGGGGTTGGTCTCGATGAAGTTGGCATCCATGAGCGGTAGCAGCGTGTTGTGGCACTCCCGCGCCCGATCGAGGTCCTGGGCCAGCGCCAGGCGCACCAGCTCCGCCATTGGCCCCGGCACCTCGTTCGAGGTGACCGAGATGAGGCCGTCGCCGCCCATCGCGATGATCGGCAGCGCGAGCCAGTCGTCCCCGGAGAGCACCGCGAAGCCGGCCGGCCGACCGGAAAGAATGTCCATAATCTGCCGCAGGTCGCCGCTCGCCTCCTTGATCCCCATGACGTTGGTGTGCTCCGCGAGACGAAGGGCGACCTCGGCCGTGAGATTGATCGCGGTGCGGCCGGGGACATTGTAGAGGCAGACCGGCCGCGCCGACGCATCCGCGACGGCCATGAAATGACGGTAAAGCCCTTCCTGCGTGGGCCGGTTGTAGTACGGGGTGGCGGTGAGGATGTAGTCAGCGCCGGCGCGGCACATTCGGCGGGCTTCCTCGACCGCTCTCGCGGTGTCGTTGCTCGTGGCGCCCGCCATCACGGGAACGCGTCCCGCCGCCGCCTCGACCACCGTCCTCACCACCAGCTCCCGCTCGCCGTCGGCGAGGGTCTGAGCCTCACCGGTCGAGCCGCACGGAACCAGCAGGTCGATGCCTTCCGCCATCTGCCACTCGACCAGCGCTCGCAGAGAGGGGACGTCCACCTCGCTGCGGTCGGTGAAGGGGGTGACGAGCGCCGTGCCGCATCCCCGGAAGCGAGTCATTCCGTCGCCCCGAACAGCATCTCTTCGAAGGTGTGGAGGCCCGGGTGTCCCGGCAGCCACTCCGCCGCCGCGAGCGCTCCCGTGGCGAATCCCTCGCGGCTCCGGGCGATGTGGCTCAGTGTGATGGTCTCCGACGGCCCGTCGTAGGCGACCACGTGAGTTCCGGGAATAGCGCCGGCCCGGATAGAAGTGATTGGGACGGTGCGGGCGGGATCACCCTCCAGCAACGCCGCCTGCAGTGACAGAGCGGTTCCCGACGGGGCGTCTCGCTTGGCCGCATGATGCTTTTCCAGTACGAAGGAATCGAAGCCGGCCTGGCCGGCCAACTGGCGGGCCAGGTGGCGCGCGGTACGGAGAAAGAAGTGAACGCCGGCCGAGAAGTTGGATGCGTGAAGGAGCGCGCCCCTCTTCTGCGCGACGAGGCGCGCGACCCGAGGCAGCTCCGCTGACCACCCGGTGGTACCGGTTACCGTGGGCACGCCCGCCTCGATCAGGCGCTCGAGATTAGCGACTACCGCGTCCGGCTCGGTGAATTCGATGGCCGCGTCGGCACCCGCCAGCAACTCGGGGGTGAGCCCGCGGCCTCCCGCATTCTGGTCGTGACCGAGAACGGCATGGATCGAGTGCCCACGCGCCGCCGCGAGCACCGCGACCGCCTGGCCCATTTGTCCATTTCCGACGATGAGAATACGCATCACGTTCCGAAGAACTCCAGGTGCAGTCGCTGGACCACCCCGGGGCCATCTTCCTCACGTACTACGAAGGTCATATTGATCGCCGACGCCCCCTGCGAGATCACCTCGACGTTGGCCGGCTGTACCGCGGTGAAGAGTCGCGAGGCGAGCCCTGGGGTGTTGCGCAGGCCGATGCCGACGACTGCCACGATGGCGCGCCCGCCGTCGACCCAGACCTCTCCCAGCTCCGAGAGCTCGCTCACTACCGAGTCGAGCCGGGACCGGTCTTCGACCGTGAGTGAGACGCTCACTTCGCTGCTCGCAAGCACGTCCACCACGACTTCGTGCCGCTCGAACACCTCGAACATGGCACGCAGGAAGCCATGAGTGCCGAGCATCCGGGGAGCGCGAACGTTGACCACCGAGATGCCGCGCTTGAACGAAATGGACCGTATCGGCGAGTCGCCCATGCGCTCGAGATCGGCGGAGGGCTCGATGACGGTCCCCGCCTGGGCCGGCCGGGTCGAGTTGAGGACGACGATCGGTATGCCGGCGCGAACGAGCGGCTGGGCCGTAGCGGGATGCAGCACCTTGGCCCCGAAGGTGGCAAGCTCGGCGGCCTCCTCGTAGCTGGCCTCCGAGAGCGTCCGCGCGGAGGGCACGATGCGCGGATCGGCGGTCATGAGGCCATCGACGTCGGTCCAGATCTCCACCCGCTCCGCGCCGAGCGCCGCCCCGAGCAGGGCGGCGGTAAAGTCCGATCCGCCACGGCCGAGTGTCGTCGGCCGGCCATCCTCCGTGGCGCCGACGAAGCCCTGGGTCACCACGATGCGTCCGGCGTTCACGATCGGCGCGAGGGCGTCACGGGCGCGGGCCTCGAGTAATTCCGTTCGCGGCGCTGCCCGTGAGAAGCGATCGTCGGTGACCATGATCGGCCGGATATCCACCCAGGCGGCGTTCAGGCCGGCCCCCGTCATGGCCGCGGCGATGAGACGGGAGCTCCACAGCTCTCCGCGCCCGGACACCGCGTCGAGTGAGGCCGGCGAGAGCCGGCGGCCGATGCCGCGATTGAGGTCGCGGCACATCGATTCCGCGTCCAGGCGGATCTGCTCGAGTGCGGCTTCCGCGCCGGGCAGCTCGCGCGCCGTGTCGGCGTGCCGCCGCACCAGCGCGAGCACCGCCTCGTCCAGCGGGCCGCTCTTACGCGTCTCGACGAGCGCTCCGATCCGGAGGAGCGCGTCGGTCACCTCGGCGAGCGCCGAAACGACCACGACGGGCCGCGCCGCGGCTCTCGTGCGCACGATCTCGATCAGTCTTCGGATCGCGGCGGCGTCGGCCACAGACGTGCCGCCGAACTTCATGACGATCATCCCGGCCGGCTCACTCGCCCGTCGGCGACGAGAAGCTCCGCGATCTGGACGGCCTGCCCCGCGGCGCCACGGATGGTATTGTGCCCCAGCACCACCATGCGGAGGTCGAGAATGGGGCAGGGCCGCACCCGGCCCACGGTTACTGCCATTCCGCCGCCGCGATCGAGGTCGAGCCGGGGCTGCGGGCGATCGTTTCGCGCGTCAACCTCGATCGGCAGCGCCGGCGTGGACGGTAGGTCGGCCACGCAGGGAGGTGCGCGGAATGCCTCGAGCGCGGCAACCGCCTCGTCTACGCTCACTCGGCGGGAAAAGCCGACCGACACCGTTTCCATATGACCGTCGATCACCGCTACCCGATTCGTGTGAGCGCTCACCGCGAAGGCGGCCGGTGACACGCCGCCCTCGCCAAAGGTGCCGAGGATCTTCCGGCTCTCTCTCTCGATCTTCTCCTCCTCGCCGCCGATGTAGGGAACGACGTTGCCGAGAATGTCGAGCGAGGGAACGCCGGGGTAACCCGCGCCCGAGACCGCCTGCATGGTGGAGACGAATAGCTTTTCCACGGCGAACGCGCGGTGCAGCGGCCCGAGGGCAAGGGCCAGCGCGGCGGTCGAGCAGTTGGGATTGGTGATGATGGCGCCCGGCCAGCCGCGGGTCGCGCGCTGGCCGTCGACCAGCCGCAGATGATCGGCGTTGACCTCCGGAATAAGCAGGGGAACATCGCCGTCCATCCGGTGGCACCTCGCGTTGCTCACGACGTGCGCCCCTGACCGCGCGAAGGCCTCCTCGATCGGACCCGCGACCTCCGCGTCGAGCGCGGAGAAGACCACGGGGCCGGCCAATGGCGGCGTGCAGTCCTGAACGACCAGTTCCGCTATGCGCTCCGGAATCGGAACGCTCTCCCGCCAGCGGACGACGTCTCGGTAACGCCTTCCGGCACTGGCCGAAGACGCGGCCACCGCCGCGACCTCGAACCACGGGTGGCCGGTGAGAAGCCGCACGAACTTCTGCCCGACCGTACCGGTGGCTCCCAGAATCGAGACCGGGATTTTCGGAGTCATGGTGCCTCGCGGGTGAGGAGGTCGCCGGCCAGTCTGACGTAGAGGTCGACGCCGCGAAGGAGATCGGCCTTGCGTATGTGTTCGTCGGCGGTGTGGGCCACCTTGATCGATCCCGGGCCGAGCTGAAAGAGCTCACCCCAGGCGCCGAGGAAGGGCAGGTCGCTCGCGAAGCTCACCACCGTCGTCTCCCAGCCGGCCGGTGCACCTCCGCCCTTGTGAAACGGCAGCTCGACCGGAAACGCAACCGAGACTCCTGGTGCGGCGAGGCGCCTGATCCTGGCTTTGAGGCCATCTGTCGGCTCGACCGTGCGGATCAGGATCTGGGCGCTGGCGCTCGGCGCGATGACGTTCGGAGCGACTCCGCCTGCGATGAGGCCCACGTTGAGCGTGGAGGCGCCGAGCAAGTCGTCGGCTGGCAGATCCAGCCGGCGGAGCCGCTCGATGGTGTCGAGCAGTGCGGCCGTAGCGCTCACGCCCTCGTCGGGATAGGCCGAATGTGCGGCGCGCCCGGCCGCGGCGAGATCCACTCGCAGCGTTCCCTTCTGGCCGATCGAGAGCCGATTTTCGGTGGGCTCTCCGTTGATGAGAAACCTGCCTCGGGGCCCGAAATCCGCCGCTGCCAGGGCCCCGTCCGAGCCATTCTCCTCACCGACGAGGAAGAGGAGGCCGATGCGTCGCTCGCCGCCGGCTGCCAACCGTTCGCTTGCCGCGGCCATCGCCGCGGCCAGCCCCTTCGCATCGCAGCTTCCCCGTCCGCGAATGGTCTCGCCGTCTTCCGAAAGCGGGAGGTAGGGAGGCACCGTGTCCAGGTGGGTGGAAAAAACCAGGGCCGGTGTTTCGCGGTAGGCGTAAAGATTGTCCCGGCCGCTCGACACGCGCTGGCGCGAAACGCGATAGCCTGCCTTCCTGAGGGCGCCCTCGAGGAAGTCGGTGGCGGCACCCTCGGATCCTGTCGGGGTCTCGAGCGCGACCAACGCGCGGGTCAGTTCGAATGGGTCCATGAACGAAAACGCCCCGCCGGCGGTGTGCGCGGCGGGGCTCCTGGTCGAATGTTGGCCGAAAAATTCTCTACGCCGACCGAGGCCCGCCCCACCTGGTGCGCTTCTCGAGCTTGCTCGTCATTGCGGTAGCGCAGCGGTGGGTCGAAGCCATGTGCCTCTATCTCCAAGATGGACTGAATGGCAACTTAGGAGCGGGGTCCGTCCCCGGCAAGTGCTTCGACGGCGCGGAGGGCGCTTCCTGGCCATGAACAGGTGGAACATCCTGCCGGCACTCGCAGTCCTTCTCTGGGGAGGATGCGAATCGGCCTTCGTCATCGATTCCGACGGAATCATCGAGATCGCGATTCGCACGCGCGGGTCAGATCCCGATGCGGGCGGCTACAGCCTCATTGTAGACGGAAGGATGTACGCGCTGCCTTCCACCGGTACGCTCTCCCTGCAACTGCCGCCGGGGGGCCACCGGGTCGAGGTGGTCGGGCTCGCGGAGAATTGTCTGGTAGACGGCGCTAACCCGCGCACCGTTACCGTGGGCGGCGGCATGGCCGGAGTATCGATCGTCGTCGTCTGTGCGTAAGTCTCCGGGGGCTCGCCCTAAGCGTCGGCCGGCGCCGTAACCGCCGCCTCTCCGGCCCGCGCGGCCGCGCTGCCCTCTTCGATGTTCACCCTCGACAACAGCACCGCTCCCACCGCGAAGAAGACGATCACGGACAGGATCGCGTTTCGGCTCGATCCGGTGGCGGCGATCGTCCCGGCGAAGATCAGCGGCCCGAAGATCCCCGCGAACTTCTCGAATACGCTGAAGAATCCGAAGAACTCACCTGACTTGTGCTGCGGGACCATGCTCGCGAACACCGAGCGGCTGAGCGCCTGGGTGCCGCCCTGCACCATCCCCACGAGGGCCGCGAGCACGAAGAAGTGCGCGGCCGTTTTCATGAAGTATCCCAGGATGCTGATGGCCGTGTAGGTGAGCAGACCGAGGAACAGCGCCTGCTTGGCGCCGATCCTTCCGGCCAGCATCCCAAAAAGAAACGAGAAGGGTATTCCCACGAACTGCACCAGCAGAATCGCGGCGATGAGCGAGCCTTGTCCGATGCCGATTTCGGTGCCGTACGCCGTGGCCATCTTGATGATCGTCTGAATGCCGTCGTTGTAGATCAGAAAGGCCAGCAGCATCAGGAACGCCTGACGGTATCCGCGCAGCTCCCGAAAGGTCTCGCCGAGTCGAAGGAACGCCGCCCGCACGGGGCTTTCGCGGCGCGATTCGTCGGGCTCGAGGCGACGCGGCGGCTCCGGCACCCGGAGAAAGAGCGGGATAGAAAAGACGAGCCACCAGACCGCGACCGAGAGGAATGCCAGCCTGACTGGGAGAGTCGCCTGCGACTCGGTGAGTTCGGGCCCCGACGGCAGCCCGAACCATTCCGGCTTCTGGATCCACGCGAGGTTGAGCGCGAGGAGCAGTCCCCCGCCGATATACCCGACGGCGTATCCAGCGGTGGAGACGCGGTCGATTTCGTCTCTGCGTGCGATGTGCGGCAGCAGCGACTCGTAGAAGACGAAGCTGCCGGCTACGCCGATCAGCGCAAGAAGAAAGAGGATGGAGGCGAGCTCGATGTCGCCGCGGTGGACGAAGAAGAGTCCGGCGACCGCGGCCACGCCCAGGAACATGAAGGCCGCGGCCCAGCGCTTCCGGGTGCCGCCGAAGTCGGAGATGGCACCGAGAACGGGCGATACGAGCGCGATGATGACGAGGGCGGCTGTATTGACGGTGGCGAGCCGCTGCGTGGCGCCACTCTCCGCGAGCCCGGCCCCGGCGGCCTTGACGAAGTAGATCGGAAAGACGGCGACCATGACCGTAGTCTGCATCGCCGACGCGGCCCAGTCGTACATCGCCCAGGCGCGTAGTTCGGGTCGTCCCAGACCCAGGCGGGACAGGAGGGTTGTGCTCGGCATGTCAGGCGGCGAGACGCGACTCCCGGGCGGTGCGCCGAAGCGAGAGCAGCACCGCCACGACCAGGATGAGCACGATCGCGGCGAGCGAAACGTAAATAGGCATGTGAATCCAGTGAGTGAGCGTCATCTTGGCACCCACGAAGACGAGAATCAAGGCCACTCCCGGCTTCAGGTAGACAAACCGGTCCATCATCCCCGCCAGCACGAAGAACATCGCCCGCAGGCCAAGGATGGCGAAGACGTTGGAGCTGTAGACCAGAAAGGGGTCCCGGGTCACCGAGAAGATGGCTGGGATGCTGTCGATGGCGAAGACGAGATCCGACCACTCGACGACGAGGAGCACCAGAAGAAGAGGGGTAGCGAGCAGGCGCCCTTTCGAGCTTCGGCAGAAGAACTTCGCGCTGTCGTAGCTCTGCGAGAACGGCAGCACCTTCCGCGCCAGGCGGACCATCGGGTTCTTCTCCGGCTCGATCCGGTTGTCGTTGCCCAGGAACATCCTGACCCCCGTAAACACGAGGATCGCGCCGAAGACGTAGATGATCCACTCGAACCGCTGCAACAGGAGCGCGCCCGTGGCGATCATGATGAACCGCATCACGATCGCGCCGAGGATTCCCCACTTGAGGACTTTCGGCTGCGCCTCCGCGGGCACGCCGAAGTAGTTGAAGATGAGGATGAAGACGAAGAGGTTGTCGACGCTGAGCGAGAGCTCGATCAGATATCCGGCGTAGTACTCGAGCGCGGGATGCAGCCCCTCGCGCCAGTAGATGAATCCGCCGAACAGCAACGCGAAGGCGATGAGCCCGAGACTCCAGCTCATCGCCTCCTTGAACGCCAGGACGTGTGACCGCCGGTTGAGGACGCCGAGATCGATGGCCAGGAGGGCCACGACCAGCCCGGTAAATCCGAGCCATACGGCGAGGCCATGGTGGCCCAATTATCGGCCCGCGGCCATCGCTTCGAGGCGGGCGACCCGCTCCTCCGTGGGCGGGTGGGTGCTGAACATCCGGAGCATCCCGCCTCTCCGGGCCGCGAGCGGATTGACCTGCGCGAGGGGAGCCGCCGCCGGCGCCACCTCCATCGGAATCCGCTGTGCCATAGCGTCGAGCCGCCGGAGCGCGTTCGCCAGCGGAAGCGGCTTGCCCAGAATCTCGGCGCCCACGCGGTCGGCCTCGAACTCACGCTGGCGGGACACGGCGAACTGAATCAGCATGGCGCCGATGGGCGCGAGCAGCAGCAGGCCGAGCTGCCCAACAGGGTGCCCGCCGTCATCGCTGTCACGCCCCCCGCCGAACATGATCAGGTACGGCAGGTTGCTGATGGCGCCGGCCATGCCCGCGGCGATCGTGGTGATCAGCATGTCCCGGTTCTTGACGTGCGCCAGCTCGTGGGCGATCACTCCCTCGAGCTCGTCCTGCGGCATCGACTTGAGGATGCCCGTCGTCACCGCGACGACGGCGTGCTCCGGGCTGCGCCCCGTGGCAAAGGCATTCGGCTGCTCGTGCGGCGCCACCGCCACTGCGGGCATCGGAAGCCCCGCACGCTGGCGCAGGCGGTCGACCATCCGGTACAGCTCCGGGGCCTCCGCTTCCGTCACCACTCTGGCGCCGTACATGCGAAGTACGAGACGATCCGAGAAATAGTACATGACCAGGTTGAACGCGCTGCCGAGGACGAGCGCGAGAACCAGCCCCTGCGACCCGCCGAGCAGTTGGCCGGCGAGCAGGAAGAGGCCCATCAGGCCGGCCATGAGGACCATGGTCTTCACGTTGTTCATCGTTTTCTCCAAATGGGCGATTGGTGCCCGCCCCTGCCGGGGTCCAACAAAAAGAGCGAGACCCCGTCCGCTCCGCGCATTGCGCGATGGACGAAGGTCTCGCTCTGAGGCGGGATTCCCCGCTTCCTGCCGGACCGTGCCCGCCGGAGCGAGCAGTCTTGACGATCCGGACGTCCGCCACGCGGCGGATAAGCTACTCCCCTTCAACTGCCACAAATCTAAGGGCCCGACGGCCTTATTGCAACGCGAAGAGTCAGAACGCCGGGTCGGTCTGGTGCCTCGGCTCGTCGAGCCGGAGGGCCTGAACCACCGCGCCCGCCGGCGTCTCGAATTGGCCCTCGGGAATCACCAGGAGAGCATTCGCCTGCGCCATCGACATGAGAATTCCCGAACCCTGCGGCCCGGTCAGGCGCGCTCGCGGGCCATCGGGAGACTCGGTGACGATGGCCCGGAGAAAGTGCTGGAGCCTGGGCTTGAGGCTGACTGGCTCCTCGAGCCGAACCGGCACCGAGCGCCGAAAGGGCAGGGAGTGGCCGGCCATCCTCCGGATGGCGGCCCGCACGAACAGCTCGAATGTCACCATGGTACTGACCGGATTTCCGGGCAGTCCGATCCACGGTGTCGTGCCCAGAAACCCGAATCCCACCGGCGCTCCGGGCCGCATCCTGAGCCTCCAGAACCGCTGACGCGCGCCCATCTCCTCGAGCACGGAGCGGACGTAGTCGTGTTCGCCGACGCTGATGCCCGCGCTGGTCACCAGCAGGTCGCAATCGGTTGCCTGGCGAAGGTGCTCGCGCAGGCTGTCAGGTGTGTCGCGTGCGATGCCGAGATTGGCCGGCTCGCCTCCGGCCCGCCGGACCAGGGCCACGAGGGCGTGCGTGTTGCTGCTCGCCACTTTGCGGCCGCTGAGGATCTCCTCGGGCTGGTCGATGTCGGCGATCTCGTCTCCGCTGCCGAGGATGGCGACGCGCGGACGGCGATAGACCAGCGGATGCGCCCGCGCGACCGACGCGAGGACGCCGAGTTGTGCCGGCTCGAGCTGAATGCCTTCCTTCAGCACCGTGGCTCCGCGTTTGATGTCCTCGCCCGCCGCGCGGATATTGGTGCGTGCGTCGCGATCGGATACGATCGTGACGACGTCTCCTCCGCCGTCGGTGTCTTCCTGCCTGATGACCGAGTCCACGCCTTCGGGTGTGGGAGCGCCGGTAAAGATCCGCGCGCACTCGCCCGCGCCGACGCGGCGCGTCGGGGACCGTCCCGCCTGGATGTGCTCGATCACCCTGAGCCGCACCGGGTGCTCGGGCGAGGCGCCGCGGACATCCTCCCCGCGAAGGGCGTAGCCGTCCATCGCGGAATTGGCCCATGCCGGAATGTCGATCGGGCTTACGACGTCTTCGGCGAGCGTGCTGCCGAGAGCGTCGTCGAGCGGAATGCGGAGTGAAGGTTGGCGGGAGATCTCGGCGAGAATGCGGCGCGCGGCGTCGGACGCCGCGAGGGGTTCGGTCACGCTGGAAGCTCCATCGCCTTTTCCCACGCGAGCGACGCCAGGAGCTGGAGCCACATCGTGTCCTGAAACCGGATGACGGTGCATCCGGCTTCGAAGCCGTAGTCGTCCGTGACGATCGCGGCCCAGAGCGATGCATCGGCCGAGTCGGCGTTGTAGAGCGGTCCACCCGCCGCGGCGGGCCGGTAGACCTCGACTTTGGGGATGGGAGACTGCTTGAATCCCTCGGCGAGCACGATATCGGCCCCCCCGAGATATTGCCGGGCCAGATCGACCGGGTCGGGCGGACCGATAGTGTCGGCCCGAGGGGTCGCCCGCTCGAAGACGATCCGTTGCCCTGGCGCAACGAGCAGCACCCGCTCGGCGCGTCCCTCGAAATAGTGGCGCCAGCTGTCCGAGCCGGCGCGGTCGGCCTCGACCGGGTGGTGCGTGTGCTTGATGGTCATCACGCGGCGGCCGCGCCTGATGAGCTCGTTGGCGAGCGCCACGGTGAGAGTCGTCTTCCCCGCGTTCTTTCTGCCGACTATCGAGATGATCCGCGTCGCCGCCACAGCTCGTTCGCCTTCGCGAGATCTTCCGCGGTGTTCACGTTGAAGAAAAGGAGCTCCGGATCGCCGAAGCGACGCACGTCCGCGAGAGGTAGGATACCGATGGTGATGCGCGGGTGGAAGGCGACGGCCCGGAGGTCTCCGGCGTCGAGGCTGGCTCGGATGGCCGGACCGCAGGCGGTGGCGTAGCCTGCGCAGAGCGGCTCGACACCGCGCGGCCCGCCGCTCTCGGGAATCAGGGCGTCGCATCGCTGGAGCGCCCGGGCGATCTCGCTTACCAGCTCGGCCGGCACGAAGGGCATGTCCCACGCCACGCACACCACCGGTGCCGGAGCCTCGATCACCGCGGTGTAGATACCGCCGAGCGATCCGGCGCCCGGCCTCACGTCGGGCACCACCCGGAGGTCCGGCCGCCACGTCGGGGCCTGAGGACTGTTCGCAACGAGCAACGGCGGCGCTCCCAGCGCCGCCGTCAGGACGTTCACCAGCCGGTCGAGAATCCGCTCGCCGCCTACCTCTTCCAGCCCCTTCGGCTTTCCCTTGAACCTCGACGCGCCGCCTCCGGCGAGAATGGCCCCCTGGATCAGTATCTCCTCCCACGCTGGCGCTCGAGGACGACGTCGAAGCCCACGTGCACGCTGAACAGGTGCTTGTACGCGGTTTCGTGTGGCGGAATGAATCCGGCGTCTGGCGTCGCCCCGCTGACCTTGACGACGCCGATATAGTTGTCTCGCACTTCCCACCTGAGATAGTACGCCTTGTTGATCGCGAAGGTGGCGCCGACGCCGAGCGCGAAGGCGGGGCGGACCCGTGTGCGGCGGTCGTCGTCGTACACGATGAGGAGGGCGCCCGCGTTCGACCGGCTGACCCCCTCGGTAAGGAGCGAGCTCTGGTTGGTGAACAGGATTCCCCCGCTCACACGTGCGAACGGCGACACCACCTCCCGGCTGGCCACTCGGAAGATGAGGCCCGTCGAGAGCGCCACCGCGGCGGCGGACTGCTCCTCCCGATCGATGCTTTCGCAGACCTCGGAGAGGGCCGTGGATTGAGCGGGAGCGGCAAGGCGGCAGCTGTCGTCGAATCCGAGGCCCATCAGGAAAGCCTCGCCGGTTATGCCGACGTTACGTCCCGGGTAATACGTGCCTGATGCGTTCGCGGCCAGACTCGACTTGATGCTGCGATTGAGGATGAAGATATCCTGCAGCGGAGGGTTGGAAACCGGTTGCGCCGGGATGCCCCAGAGCCCCCCACCCTTGAGGTAGGCGATCGATGCGGTCAGGACGAGGCTGGCCTGATCGCCTCTCTTCTGCGCGGCGCCGGGCGTGGTCACCAGTGCGATCGCCGCGAAGCCGGCCCATCCTCGCATTCCCATCAGACCCCCATGAGTTGGTGGAACACTGCCAGACATCGGTCCATGATGACCGGAATGCCCGCCTCCCCCAGCCGCCGCGCCGTCTCGGCGTCTTGTACGCCCTGCTGCAGCCATACCAGGGATGGCCGAACCTGAAGTATCGCCGGAAGCAGCTCGGCCACGAACTCCGACCGGCGAAAGACGTTGACGACGTCGATCGGCCCCGCGGCGGCCGCCGCCGCCACGAGGTTCTCGAAGACCGGTTCGCGGAGAGTGGTTCCACCGGCCGGGTTGACGGGAATGATCGTGTATCCGGCTCGCTGGAGATACCGTCCGACGCCGTGGCTCTGGCGCTCGCGACGTGGACTCAACCCTACGATGGCAATCTGCCTGGCGTGGCGAAGGAGCTGCGCGAGGCCCGGGTCGTTGGAGACGGCTGCGCGGCACCCCCCGCACACAGCGCCGTCAGGACGGTCCGGTGCAGTCGGCATAGAGGGAAGGATCCTCGAGAACGCGAACCCGCTCGAGCGTCACGCCCACCGGTAGGCGTGCGGCCACGCAGCTGAAGATGTGAACGGCTAAGGCCTCGCAGGTCGGAACCGTCCGGCCGTCGGCGAACGCGGGGACGTCGAGGTTGATGTGCTTGTGGTCGAGCGGCGCCACGATCTCTTCTTCCAGAATCCGGTCGAGGAGCGAAAGGTCGAGCACCATGGCCATCGGGGGATCTGCGGGACCGCACACCGTGACGGCGCAGCGATAGTCGTGGGAGTGGCCCGGGGCGTCGGCGAGTGGTCCGAAGGCCTCCCGGTTCCGTTCTTCGGTCCAGTCGGAGCGGTACAGGCGGTGCATCGCTCGAAAACCGACGACACGAGTGAGGAAGACTGCCATCGGTCAGAGCGAGAAGGAGTAGCCGAGGCCCACCTGCAGCCACGAAGTTGCCGTCCATTCCGACCCCTTGCCGCCGGGAGGAATCACGGCATTCGAGTTGTCGGGAGGGATGCCCGGTTCGTCCACCGGCTCCTGCTGGAACGACGCAGGATACTTGATCTTCCAGAATGTCGCCCGTGCCTCGGCGCGAATGTGGAGCCGGCTGGTGATGAAGATGCGCGCGCCGGCGGCAGGGGCCAGATAAATCTTCTTGCCGAACTTGAAACCGCTGGTGTCGGCCGGCGTGTTCCCGGCAATGGCGATGCCGACCGATGCACCGACGAACGGCGCCAGGTGGTGCCAGGTTTTGCCGCCGGTCAGATTCAGCTGGATATTGGCCTCGACAAAATTCACGGTCTGCTTGACCGGACCCGATACGCGATTGGCGAGCACGACGAACGGATTCACGATGAGTCGCTCGAGACTGGCGTGCGAGAATCCGAGTCCCAGCTGCACCGGCGCACCGGCGCGGATGTCGTACCGGAAGCCGTACGAGTCGCCGCTGTGCGGCGCGATGCCGAAGTCTCCGCCGCCGCCGCCCAGATGGCCGTACGTCGCCGTGAAGGCGTGGCCCTTGTAGATGTCGTGGTAAGGCGACTTGCCGGGCGTGTGTCCTACCTGCGCCGCCGCCGCGGAGGCGGATAGCAGGACTACGGCAAGCGCTACCCACAATGCTCTCATCATGGCTCCCTGAGGTCGCGACCCGTCATCTCCGGTGGTGGCTCCAGGCCGAGGAGACGCAGCACCGTCGGGGCCACGTCACGCAGCGATCCGCCGGCGCGCAGCGCCTCGGTGCCGGTGCGCACCGCCACGAAGGGTACGGGATTCGTGGTGTGGGCGGTGTGCACGCCACCGGTCATCGGGTCGATCATCGTCTCACAATTTCCGTGGTCGGCGGTGATGAGGACGCGGCAGCCCGCCCGTTCCGCACTCGCCAGCACCCGCGTCAGGCAGGCGTCGACAGTCTCCACCGCCCTCGTGACAGCCGGCATGACTCCCGTGTGTCCCACCATGTCCGCATTCGCGTAGTTGCAGAGCATGAAATCGTGGCCGCCCGCCTCGATCTCCCGGCAGAGCGCTTCGGTGATCCCCGCCGCGCTCATCTCAGGGGCGAGGTCGTAGGTGGCCACGCGCTGCGACGGGATGAGGCACCGATCTTCGCCAGGGTAGGGTGGCTCGTACCCGCCGTTGAAGAAATAGGTGACGTGCGGGTACTTCTCCGTTTCCGCCGTCCGGAATTGAGTGCGTCCATGGTCGGCCAGGACTTCGGCCAGAATTCTGGCCAGACTGAAGGGCGGAAAGGCCTGGGGAACCGGGAACGTCTGGTCGTACTGCGTCATAGTGGTGCAGACCAGCCGGGGGCGGGCACCGAGGTCGAACTCCGCGAAGTCTTCCAGCGCGAGCGCGGCCACGATCTGCCGCATGCGGTCGCTGCGATAGTTGAAGAACAGCACACCGTCGTCGTCGCGCATCAGAGCGACCGGCGCGCCCTTGCGGTAGTGGACGAGCGGACGGATGAACTCGTCGGTTTCTCCTCGCTGGTAGGCGGCCTGCACGGCAAGGACCGGGTGGTCGACCGCCGTGCCGATGCCGTGCACCATCGCGTCGTAGGCCACGCGGGTGCGCTCCCAGCGCCTGTCGCGATCCATGCCGAAATACCGCCCGGTGAGCGAGGCGACGTCCACCTTGGTGCCCGCGATCCGCCGCATGTCCTGCAGCAGGGTCCGCACCACCTCCCCGCCCAGAGTCGGAGCGGAGTCGCGGCCGTCGAGAAAGCCGTGGATGGCGATGGCCGGGACGCGGTGTCTCACGCCCAGCTCCACGCACGCGAGGAGATGGCGGTCGAGCGCATGCACGCCACCGGGCCCCAGCAGTCCTACGAGATGAAGCGTGCCGCCGCTCTGCCTCAGTCTGGCGCACAGCTCGACCAATGGCGGGCGCTCGTAAAACTCACCGCTTTGAATGCTCTGGGAGATTCGAACCAGATCCTGGGGCACCACTCGGCCGGCGCCGAGGTTCAGGTGGCCCACCTCGCTGTTGCCCATCTGGCCATGCGGCAGACCCACCGGCAAACCGCTGGCATCGAGCAGGGTGCGCGGATAGGAATTCCAGAGCCGGTGCCAGGCCGGAGTGTTTGCCAGCTCGATCGCGTTGCCCTCGCGTTCGGGCCGGTAGCCCCAGCCGTCCAGAACGAGCAGGACGACCCGGCTCCGGGGCGCACCGTTTGACATGGCTCTCCGCGTGTTCTACAATGCCCGACTGTGAGTTACGCGCCACAATCTAGTTCCGGCTTCTTCCGGCTACCAGCCTGTATCGTGGCCTGTCTCATGCTTGCCGGCACGGCCGCGGCCCAGCAGGATGATGCCCTCTCGGTGCCGGCCGAACTGCATCGCGACCCCGATGGTGCGCCGCTCGTTTCGCTGCCCGCCGGAGCCCCTGTGGAAACCGGCGAGGCCCGCGGAGATTGGAAGCAGGCCACGATCGAAGGCTGGGTGTACACCCCTTCCACCTCGCCTACCGGCCGCGACGGATTCGACCTGGTCGTGACACCCAAGGAGGGTGAAAACCTCCGCAGCTCCCCCAATGGTCCGCTCATCGGTCGAGTGAGGGGGGGTACCCTTCTCGATCGCATCCGCGCCAAGGGCGTCTGGACTCAGGTGCGGCGCGAGGGGTGGGTGCCCAGCACGTCCGTGAGCGCCGGCCGCCGGCAGGGTCGCGATCAGACTCCCGCCTCCAAAGCGTCCCGTTCCCCCGCTCAGTCCAAGCCGGCCGCCCAGTTAAAGGCGGCTCCCGAGCAAGAGCCTATGGAGTTGGCTCACGAATCGGCACTGAGTGTCGCCCCCGACGGAGCCCCTCTCGCTCGGGTGCAAGCCGGAGTGCCCGCCCGGGTGGTGGGGCGCGCCGCCGGGTGGGTCAAGGTCCAGGTCGACGGCTGGGTCAAGGAGGACGATCTCAAGCCCAGTTCGGCCGATGCCCTCGACGGTGTCACCGCCGACGAGGTTCGAGCGTCCCCAGACCGGTTCGTGGGACAGACCCTGCGGTGGAAGCTCCAGCTGATCGCGGTGCAGAGCGCCGATGAGCTTCGCAGCGAAATGGCTCCGGGGCAGCCGTACCTCCTGACCAGGGGACCGCTGCCCGAGCCCGGATTCGTGTACGTTACCATACCCGCCGACAAGGTCGCCGAATTCAGCGCGCTGCCGCCCCTGCGCGAGCTGGTGCTGCGAGTGACCATCCGGGCGGCGCGCACACGCTATCTCACCACCCCGGTAGCGGAACTGGTGTCGGTTGTTTCAGGGATGGAAGGTACGTAGGAGGGTCCGATGAACGATCTGCTCAAGCAGCGTATCGCCCGGCTCCTGGACGCGCTGAGCGATGAGCGCGGATACGAGATTCTCGACTACATCGAATTCCTCGACAGTAAGTACGCCGAACGTGCGCGTCCCGGCGGCATCCTGGCGCGACTCACCGAGACGGTCGAAGACACGATGCGCGCCAGCAAGCTGCCCATCCAGGCCATCAGCGGGACGATGGGGATCATGGACAGCGCCGCCAAGGTGATGAGGGGCCTGGCCGCGGCTGGACAGGCGGTGGTGGATGAAGCCGTGAAGGCCGCCGAAGGGCCGGCCAAGCCGACCGAGCTCCCCACGCAGGAGAAGTAGTAAGCCCCCCCACAATCCGGATACATCATGGCCGCTCCTGCGCAGGCACCCGCGAGCACGACCTCGTCGTCCGGAGCCGAGTTCATTCGGGGCATCGGACCGCTGGCGGCCATCTCCCTGGTAGTCGGCTCGATGATCGGCTCCGGGATCTTCATTGTATCCGCCGATATCGGGAGGCAGGTGGGCGCCTGGGGTCCGGGCGCGCTGCTCCTCATCTGGATCGTGACCGGCGCCATGACCGTCACCGGCGCACTGGCCTACGCGGAGCTGGCCGCGATGATGCCGAAGGCCGGCGGGCAGTACGTCTTCCTGCGCGAAGGACTCTCCCCTTTAGCCGGCTTCCTCTACGGCTGGACCCTCTTCGCCGTCATTCAGACAGGCACGATCGCGGCGGTGGCGGTGGCGTTCGCGCGATTTGCCAGCGTCCTCGTGCCGTCGTTGAGCCCTGACGTCTTCCTGCCGCTCGGACAGATTCACCTGCCCGGCGCCTCCGACGCCATCCAACTCGGCCTTTCGCCCCAGCGCGTGGTGGCCATTCTCTCCATTCTCGTGCTCACCGCCATCAACATCCGCGGCGTCACGCTTGGGGCCGCCATCCAGACGGTGTTCAGCGTCGCCAAGGTCGGGGCACTGGCCGTACTCGTGATCTGTGGCCTGACGCTCTTTCGGCAACCCGGCATCGCGGCCGCGAATTTCTCCAATATGTGGGGGACCGGCGACTGGTCGATCGCCGTCATCCCCATCCTCGGCGCCGCGATGGTGGGCTCGCTCTTTTCGAGCGATGCTTGGAACAACGTGACGTTTGCCGCGGCGGAGGTGCAGAACCCGAGCCGGAACCTTCCCCGCGCGCTCGCCATCGGAACGGCCACGGTGAGCCTGCTGTACATTCTCG
Organism: Gemmatimonadales bacterium; assembly: GCA_038240975.1. GTDB lineage: Bacteria > Gemmatimonadota > Gemmatimonadetes > Gemmatimonadales > GWC2-71-9 > CAVVWJ01. Next base: position 25,380 of record JBBRGF010000001.1, on the reverse strand, counting down.
CGAACGTGGCGTACCTGAATCTCCTGCCCTTCAAGGGCGATCCCAACGGCGCCGACGTGCTCGCGCGCGGCCTTCAGTATGCGGCGCAGGATCGCGTCGGCACGGCGGCCATCGAGGTCGTGCTCGGCGCGGGCGCGGCCACGCTGATGGCGGTCGCAATTCTACTTTCCACCTTCGGCTGCAACAACGGACTCATTCTGTCGGGGCCGCGGGTGTACTACGCCATGGCGCGCGACCGGCTCTTCTTCGGCCGCGTCGGCGTACTGCATCCCACCTTTCGGACCCCTGTGCTGGCGCTGGTGCTTCAGGCCATCTGGGCCAGCGTTCTCTGCGTGAGCGGCACCTACAATCAGCTCCTCGACTACGTGATCTTCGCGGCGCTGGTGTTCTACTTCCTCACCACGCTGGCGCTCTTCCGGCTCCGGCGCATTCGCCCCGATCTGCCGCGGCCGGTCAAGGCATTCGGCTATCCCGTCCTGCCGGCGCTCTACATGATGGCAGTCGGCACGATCATGGTGATCCTCCTCGTCCAGCGGCCGCTTTACACCGGCTGCGGGCTGGCCATCGTGGCGCTAGGAGTTCCCGTCTACCTCCTCTGGAGGAGGCTCGCGGCCTCCACTCCGGCTTGACCCCGGCCGGGCGGCTCCCTACACTTGGAGATGGGAATATCCGAACGGCAGCCGAGCTCATGACCGTGATCCGCGCCAAGCCCGGCCTCACGTTCGACGACGTGCTTCTGGTTCCGCGATACTCCGCGGTGCATCCGCGCGAAGTCTCCACCACCACCCGCCTTACCCGCAGCATTCCCCTCAACATCCCGCTCATTTCCGCCGCCATGGACACCGTCACCGAAGCCGACATGGCCATCGCGATGGCGCGTGCGGGTGGCATCGGCGTGCTGCACAAGAACATGACGCCCGAGCGCCAGGCCGCGGAGGTCGACCGCGTCAAGCGGAGTGAGAGCGGGATGATCCTCAATCCCATTACACTCGGGCCGGATCGGCCGCTGCGCGAGGCGTACGCTCTCATGCGGCGGTTCAAGATCTCGGGCGTGCCGATCGTCGACGGCCAGGGCCGGCTCATCGGGATCATCACCAACCGCGACCTGCAGTTCGAGCACAATCTCGACCAGCCGCTGCGCGAAGCGATGACGCGGGACAACCTCGTCACCGCTCCCGTGGGCACGAGCCTCGACGACGCCGAGCGCATCCTCGCCCGCCACCGGATCGAGAAGCTCCCCGTGGTCGACGGCCAGGGTGTGCTCAAGGGGCTCATCACGGTCAAGGACATCTTCAAGCGCCGCGAGCATCCCGACGCCAACAAGGATCAGCACGGGCGCCTCCGCGTCGCCGCCGCGGTCGGTGGCGGCTCCGACGCCACGGTGCGCGCGCGCGGCCTCGTCGCTGCCGGCGTCGACGTGCTGGTGGTGGATTCAGCCCACGGCCACAGCGAAGGGGTGCTGAGCACCGTCTCGCAGCTGCGCGAGGCATTTCCCGACGTCCAGCTGGTCGCGGGCAACGTCGCCACCGAGGCCGGTGCGCGCGAGATGGTCCGGCGTGGCGTCGACGCGGTCAAGGTGGGGATCGGACCGGGGAGCATCTGCACCACGCGCGTGGTCACCGGTGTCGGCGTCCCTCAGGTAACCGCGATCGTCGACGCGCTCCGCGGAGCCGAAGACGTGCCCATCATCGCCGACGGCGGGATCAAGTACTCCGGCGACGTCGTGAAGGCATTGGCGGCTGGGGCGTCCTCCGTCATGATGGGCTCGATGCTGGCCGGCACCGAGGAGAGCCCGGGCGAGTCGGTGCTCGCCGAGGGTCGCCGGTACAAGATCATTCGCGGAATGGGAAGCCTCTCCGCCATGCAGGACGGATCGGCCGACCGGTACTTTCAGGAGGGAGAGATGACCCCCGGCAAGATGGTGCCCGAGGGCATCGAAGGGCGCGTGCCGTACAAGGGCGCCGTCGCCGACGTCATCTACCAGATGGTCGGCGGACTGCGCAGCGGCATGGGCTACTGTGGAGTGAGCGGGATCGGGCAACTCAGGTGCGACGTGGAAATGATTCAGATCACGTCCGCCGGCCTGCGCGAATCGCACCCGCACGATGTGACTATCACCCGGGAAGCGCCGAACTACAGCGCCTGATCCGGTCGCGTCCGAAGCAGATCTCCCGTCGGTCATCCCACCTCTTCCGATGAGTGTCCCATGAGCCTTTTCCGTCGCAAGGATCTGTCAGCGCTGCAGGCGGAGGCCGCCTCGGACCAGAGCCTCAAGCGTGCGCTCGGTCCCCTCAACCTCGTCACGCTCGGTATCGGCGCGATCATCGGTGCGGGCATCTTCGTTCTGACAGGCCAGGCCGCGGCGAATTACGCTGGCCCCGCCATCGTGTACTCGTTCATCCTCGCCGGTACGGCCTGCGCGCTTGCGGGGCTCTGTTACGCGGAGTTCGCCGCGATGATCCCGATCGCAGGGTCGGCCTACACCTACGGCTACGCCACACTCGGCGAGCTGGTCGCGTGGATCATCGGGTGGGACCTCATCCTCGAATACCTCTTCGCCGCCTCCACGGTGGCGGTCGGATGGTCGGGATACGTCGTCTCCTTCCTCAAAGATCTGGGGATCAACATCCCTCCGGAATACACGTCGGCACCTTACACGCACACGACCCCGGCCGGCGCCGGATTCAACATCTGGAGGCTCTTCACCGAGGGGTGGTCGAGCACCGGCGCGGTACTGAACGTGCCCGCCATGATCATCGTCGCGCTCATTACGATTCTGCTCATCGTGGGCATCAGCGAGTCGGCCGGCTTCAACAACGTCGTCGTGATCATCAAGCTGACCGTCGTGTTCCTCTTCATCGGCTTCGGGCTCGCGTACATCAACCGTGAGAACTGGGAGCCCTTCATCCCGCCGGCGGCCGGACCGGGCAAGTACGGCTGGGACGGCATCGTGCGCGGCGCGGGGGTGATCTTCTTCGCCTACATCGGATTCGATGCCGTATCCACCGCGGCGCAGGAGACACGAAATCCCCAGCGCGACATGCCGATCGGGATTCTCGGCTCGCTCGCCATCTGCACCGTGCTTTACATCGTCGTGGCGCTGGTGCTCACCGGCATCGTGAGCTACACCCAGCTCAACGTGCCCGATCCGATCGCCGTAGGCATCAACGCCGCCGGGCCCGCCCTCGCCTGGCTACGGCCCGTGGTCAAGATCGGCGCCATCGCGGGGCTCTCGTCGGTCATCCTCGTCATGCTCCTGGGGCAGCCGCGGATATTCTACTCCATGGCGAAGGATGGATTGCTGCCGCCCGTGTTCAGCAAGGTGCATCCCCGCTTCCGCACTCCCTACGTCGCCAGCCTGGTCACCGGCGTCGCGGCGATGGCGTTCGCCGGGCTGCTTCCGATCGGCCTCCTCGGCGAGCTCGTCTCCATCGGCACCCTGCTCGCGTTCGCGATCGTGTGCGCCGGCGTGCTCGTGCTCCGCTATACCGATCCCACGAGGCCGCGTCCGTTTCGCACGCCGCTGGTTCCGTTCGTACCGGTCGCCGGCATTCTCGCCATCGTCTACCTGATGCTGGGCCTGCCGGTAGACACGTGGGCACGGTTGGTCATCTGGATGGCGCTCGGGCTCGCCATCTACTTCCTGTACGGGCGCCGCCACTCGAAAGTGCAGCAGGCGGCCGGCGGGGGGCGGTAGGGGATTACCTTTGGCCCATGCCGTTTGCTCTCTCTCCAGACCGTATTGCCGCTGCCCGGGCGTTCGCCTCCGCGTTTACGCCCGGGCAGCGTATCTGCCTGACCACCCACGTGAGCCCCGATGGCGACGGGCTGGGTAGCGAGGCGGGACTCGCCCACCTCCTTCGGTCGAAGGGCGTGGACGTCTCGATCACCAACCCGACGCCCACGCCGCCCCGCTTCGCCTTCCTGTTCGAAGATCTCCCCGGTGTCGACAAGACCAGCGAGGCGATCAAGGAGCTCCGCCGCGCCGACCTTATCGTCGTGCTCGACATCTCGGAGCTGAGCCGTCTCGGCATGCTGGGGGAGGCGGTGAAGCAGCGAGGCGTGCCTACGGCATGTATCGATCACCACGTGAGCGCCGGCTTCCTTCCAGATGGGCCCCGCTACCTCGATGCCGGTGCCGCAGCCACGGCGGAGCTGGTCTTCGAGATCGCACTAGCCAACGGATGGACGCTGACCCAGGAGGCGGCGCGAGGGCTCTACGTCGGCATCCTCACCGACACCGGCGGATTCCGTTTCAGCAACACGCGGCCGCGTACGCTCCGGATCTCCGCCGAGCTGCTCGAGGCGGGAGTCGATCCAGAAGAGATCTATCTGGAGGTATACGCGCGCGCGCCAGAAGGGCGTCCGCGATTGCTCGCCGATGCACTCCAGACGCTGGTCGTCGAGCCGGAATGGGGCCTTGCATGGGTGACGGTTCCGCCCGGCGCCATCGAGCGCTACGGAGTCTCGTCAGACGACCTCGACGGCGTGGTCGAGTTCCCCCGCTCAATCGAGGGCGTGCGTATGGCGCTTCTGTTCCGGGAAATGAGCCAGGGCCGGGTCAAGGTGTCGCTGCGCTCCGTAGGGAACGTGGACGTAGCGGCGTTCGCCAACCGCTTCGGCGGCGGCGGACATACGAAGGCCGCCGGCATCGCCATCACCGGCTCCCTGCCGGAAGTGCAGGCCTCGATTCTCGAAGCGGCGCGGACCTACCTCGGCTCGCGCGGATCGAACGGAAGGTAGACAGGCGTTGACCCTCTCAAGCACGGTCCTATATTCCGATTAATGGAGTAGGAATTAGCCTGAGGGGAGACATGGACACCATCGAACGGATCGAGCGAACGCTCGACACACTACGACCTTACATCGCTTCGCACCGGGGACAGGTGGAGGTGGTCGACTTCGACGAGCAGGAGGGCGTGCTCCTCCTTCGTCTGGGTGGAACCTGCCACGGGTGTGCGGCCTCTTCCGTGACACTCAAGCAGGGAATCGAGGTCCGGTTGCGCGAGATGGTGCCGGAGGTCAAGCACGTGGAGGCGCTGTAGTGGCGGAGTCCCTCGAGGCCCGGGTGACTGCCGCGCTGGCCGCTATCCACAATCCGCGCCTGGAGAACGACATTCTGTCGGCCGGCATGGTCCGCGACCTCACGGTGAGCGCGGAGGGTGACGTGAGCTTCTCCTTTCTGCTCGCCTCCGACGATCCGGCCACGCTCGTCCGCCAGGCCCGCTCCGCCGTTCAGGGTGTCGAGGGTGTGCGCCGCGAAGGCATCCGCATCGCGGTGACCAACCCGGCGGGCCCCGTCCGCCCCACACACGGGCCACCCACCGTCACCGCCTCCGCCCCGACGGGGCCCGGCCCGGCTCCCGCACCTCCGGAGCAGCCCAACCTCGGGCGCATCCTGGCGGTGTCATCGGGCAAGGGAGGGGTGGGCAAGTCGACGGTTGCCGCAAATATCGCCGTCGCTCTCGCCGAGGCGGGTCACCGGGTCGGTGTGATGGACGCCGACATCTACGGTCCCAACATTCCCCGTATGTTCGGCGCCTCCGGAAAGCCGCCCGTGGTGTCGGGCCGGATTCAGCCGCTCGAGGCGCATGGCGTGCGGCTCATGTCACTCGGCTTTCTGGTCGAGCGCGACGCCCCGGCGATCTGGCGCGGACCGATCATCATGAAGGTGGTGCAGCAGTTCCTGCGCGACGTCGATTGGGGGCAGCTCGACTACCTGATCGTCGACATGCCTCCCGGCACCGGCGACGCGCAACTGTCGCTGGTTCAGGCGACGCACGTGGCGGGCGCCATCATCGTCACCACGCCGCAGGAAGTCGCCGTCGGCGACGCGCTCCGAGGCGCGAAGATGTTCGAGCGGGTCGGCGTGCCCGTGCTGGGGGTCGTCGAAAACATGAGCGCTTTCGTCGATCCGGAGACTGGCCGACGGTTCGAGCTGTTCTCTTCGGGTGGCGGAGCGCGTCTTTCCGCGGAGATCGGCGTGCCGTTGCTCGGTACCGTGCCGCTGCAGCCTCGTCTCGCGGAGCTGGCCGATGCGGGTCAGCCGATCCTTGTCGCCGAACCCCACAGCGCGGCGGCCGTGAGCCTTCGAAACATCGCCGAGGCCCTCCAACAGAAGGCCGCCCGTCCGGGCGTCCAGCTCCCCATTCTCAGGGGGTAGCTCCTCCGGGACACCCATGGCCCTCGTCACTCTGCTGACCGACTTCGGCACCGCCGATTCGTACGTCGCGGAGGTAAAGGGGGTCGTTCTATCCCGCTCCCCGGGCGCCACCCTCCTCGATATCACGCACTCGGTGCCTCCGGGTGATATCCGTTCGGGCGCCTACCTCCTGGGCCGAACCTGGCACCGGTTTCCCCCCGGCAGCGTCCACCTCGTCATAGTGGACCCCGGCGTAGGCACGACCAGGGCGGCGGTGGCCATTAAGGCAAGAGGCCACGCCTTCGTCGGACCGGATAACGGAGTCTTCTCACCCGTTCTCCGTGATGCGGAGGTGGAGATCGTCGCACTCCCCACGCCCGCGGACGCCTCTCCCACCTTTCACGGACGAGATCTTTTCGCTCCGGCCGCGGCCGCGCTGGCGAGCGGCGCGGCGCTCGTGTCGTTGGGGCAACCGCTCACCGACCTGCCGCACCGGCTCGCGTACACCGAGCCTCACTACGAAGGGAAATCGGTCGTTGGCGAGATCCTGTACGTCGACCGGTTCGGCACTCTCGTCACCAATCTCACGCCCGACCTGGTGCCGCCCTACGCGTCGATCGAAGTCGAGGGACTCGACCTCGGTACTCTGCGGCGCACCTTCGGCGACGTGCCGACGGGAGGGCTCCTGGCCTACGTGGGTTCGGGCGGAGAGGTCGAGGTGGCCGTGCGCGACGGGTCAGCCGCCCGGCGGCTGGGCCTGGGCGTTGGGGGGAGAGTTCGGGCCCGGCTCGGCTAGCACCTGCTTGCCCGACAGACGGGCCACCACCTGCTTGAAGAACCCGAACAGTCTTCGAATCAGCAGGAACGCGAGAATCACCAGCACCGCGACAATCGCGGCGGTAATGAGCGGGTGCGTGGAGGCCATCCACGAGAGGAACACCGCGATCGAGTCTTCGGCCAGGCTCAGCGTCCAGTTGGTGAGCGGCTCCGGACTCACATTCGCGGCCGCGCGCGTCGTCGCTTTGGCGCTGTGCGAGGTAAGGGCTACACCACCCGCGAGCAGGGCGGCACCCACGCGCCATTCCTCCGGCACACCACCGGCAAAGGCACCGTAGGAAATCAGCGCGGCGGCAGGTGGACGGATGAAGGTGTGCACGGCATCCCAGACGCTATCGAAGTAGGGAATCTTGTCGGCGACGAACTCGATGACGAACAGGGCGGCCGCGATGCCGATGACGAGAGGATTGGCAAGGATTTGAAGCTGGTCGGGAAGGTGAACCAGGCCGAAACGCTGAAACAGCCCCGCGGCCGCGACCGTGGCGTAGAGATTGAGCCCCGACGCGAAAGACGTCCCGAGCGTAAAGCCGAGGGTTTCGAGGGGAGACATGCATTAAAAGGTGAAGGGAGAAGGGAGAAAGGAGAAGGGGAGGACTCCCCGCTTTCTCACCGTTCGCCTTCCCATTCGACTCTCACCGCCCCGGCCGCCGTCGAGATGTTGATGTCGAGATGCCGCGCCGCCTGCTCGTACCCCGCCGACCGATAGCTCGTGCCCCGGCGCTCGAGCCCCTCCGGGTCGAACGTGCTGAGAAACTTGTCGAGCGTGATGCTCACACCCACCTGGCGGGGCAGCCTGAGCAGCACTTCTCCGAGCGCCATCTTGACCGCGACCCGGGAGCTCGACGTCCAGGCGCCGCCGAAATCGAGCATGACCCTGCCGACGCCTCCTTCGAAGGCGATACGGTCGCACCGGCTGTTGCCGAGTCCGACAGCCGAGAGTTCTGCTGCCCCGGCCCGGAGACTGGCAGCCCGGCAACGCGTGCCATTCGGCCGGCTGAACCGGACCGTGGCGCGGCTTGCACCCGCCGAGAGATCGAGGTCGGTTACGCGGAGCCCGCCCAGATCGAGATCGCCGTCAACGGCGCCGAGGTTGACGTCGAGAGCCAGATCGGTTCTAGGCGAGAAGGTCACGGCGGCCGTCTGTCTGAGTTGGCTCTGGGACACGACTCTGACACCTCCGCCGCCCGCCGCGGCAACTCCCAGCGCAACGCTGCTGCTGGAGGCGTCGAAATCGCTCAACGGCACGAATCGGCTCTCGTCGTACGAGATGTCCATGCGGTAGAGCTCGTCGGCGGTTCCGACGCCCACCCTGAGCGCGCCCGCGGCATACTCGAGTCGCGTGGCCAGGCGGGTTTCGCCGTGCCACTGGCGATAGGTGCTGAACGGACGCATGCTCTGCGCGGCGGCGCTTCCCGCGCAGAGCATGAGGGTTCCAGCGAGCAGGGAGGCTCGCACGCTCAGAGCCCCCGGGTGGGGGTCCGGGAGCCGGGGCGGCGTGCCGCCTGCACGCCGAACTGTGGGGTGGCCCACAGGTACTCGTCGGTGAGCGCCTCGGGGGGCAGCAGGCGGCCGGCAAAGCTTTCTTTGATGCCGGCGCGGCTCAGGAGCGCAGCCCCGAAGCCGGCCGTGGCCAGCAGCCAGGTGATGAGAAACGCCACGCCGCGGATGAGGCTGCCCGCCACGGGCACCCAGCCGAATACCGCCCAGGCCAGCCAGAACGCGGCGAGCGCGCCGAGGCCGATCAGGAGATAGCGGTAGCTGTTGGGCGACCCCACGATCTCACCGAGCGCCATCCGCCTGCGCACGTAGGTCTCACCCATGGCATGGGCCACCGCAAGGAAACCGCCCAGAACCCCGACGACCATCAGCAACGCGTACACCGCGACGGCGAACGGCAGCAGGAGGATGCCTGCGACGCTGAGTACGAGCCCCACGACCAGCATGCCAAAGGTGGGAAGGAGAAGAATCTGGCCGAGAAGCCCGGTGACGAACGACCGGCCGAATGAGTGCGATACGGTATCGGAGACCACTTCGAGATTCTGCCGGCCGAACATCACCAGTCCAAAGCCGAGAGCGCCGAGGGTGAGAAAGACGCCAACGACGCCGGCGCCCCGGCGAAACAGGGTCTCGATGGCCGACGGCGCGGACGGCGCGGTGGGAACGGCCCGCGCAGCCAGCACCGACGCCTTGCTCATCTGACGTACTTCTCCGCCGATCTCGGCGCTGTCGCCGCGGCGGACCTGCCCGCCGAGCGCGAGGATATCGCCGGCCACGACGCCACCATCGTGCACGAAGACGTCGCCCTCGACGGTGACGAGGTTACCGAGGAGATGGCCATACACGTCGGCATCGCCTCGGACGACCAGCAGATGGCCCTTCATCTGCTCGTTGGTGCCGAGATTGAAATTGCCGAGCATTGCGGTGCCACCGCTGACCGTCACCCTCATGGTGCCATCGGTGGGACGCAGTGCCTGTCGCAGCGTAGATTCGATTTCGTTGGGCTTGCTGAGGTCGCTGAGGTGAACTTCGGGAGCTCCTCGCGCCGCGGAGTCGATAATCTGCGGCTTGGGGCGCTGCTGCGGCGGCCTCGTCAACGTGGAGACGTCGGACACGAGGCGCCAGAAATCGTGTACGATGGCCACGGTGCGAGACTCCGTCGGATCGTATGGCGAGGCCGCGCCGGCGACCGCCGGAACCCCGGCGGAAACCAGCAGGAGCAGCACCGCCGCCCGGCTAGACGTTGGCATGTGACACCTGCCGCGCCGGATCTGACATCAGCCGGCGCATTGCCAGGATGCCTCCAGCGTACAACAGGGACACGAACGCCGAGCCGGCGCCCCATCGGGCCGGATGATCGAGCGATTGGCGTAGCCCTGAGTACCACGGTTGTTCGATCACGTTGGACGCCAGGCCGCGCACGGCGATCCACCCGGCTTGCCACGCTTCGGACCTGATCCATGAGCCGAGTGCGGCGAGCGCCTCGGGGTGCCCGAGACTCCACATGACGCTCGCGGTCATCGACCCGACCACCAAGAGGGCGAGCGTGGCCGCCAGCGCGGCGGCACGCGGAGTCGCGAAGAGGCGCCGGTGGATGCCGGCGAGCGATCGGAGCGAGAAGGGATCGGGCACCGACACCGACTGCATGACTCTGTCGGCAAAGTCGGGAGCCGGAGCCATGGGCGCGAGTGCCGAGATCAGCGCGACGACCTCGCGCTCCGCCTCGGCCCGTTCGAGGCACTCCGGACAGCCGGCGAGATGGTCCCGCACCTGTGCTGAGAGCGACGCGCCTGACGTCCACGCATCGAAATCGTCGTGAGAGAGATGCGGACCCTGTGCCGGATTCATAAGTGGACCCTCCTACGGTCGGGTCTGGGCGAAGGTTTCATTCTTTCAGGTGGGCGAGCGAGAGGCGTAGCTCGTTGCGGGCCCGGTGGATGTACGTCTTCACGGTGCCGAGCGGGAGACTGAGGATTTCGGCGATTTCCTCATAGGCGCGTCCCTCGACATGCCGCAATAGAATGCACGAGCGATACTCCGGTCTGAGGCGACCGATCGCGGCCTCGATCGCGCCGCCCAACTCCCTCGCCTCCACCGCTTCGAGCGGAGTCTCCTGTCTCGCCCCGATCTGAAGCGCCGTGGCCTGCATCGCCTCGGGCGTTTCGGCGTGGGGAGACCCGTCGAGTGAGAGCGTATCCAGCTCGCGGCGACGCAGGTGATCGATGGCCGCGTTGTTCGCGATCTTGAATATCCACGACGAGAACTTGAACTCGGGACGGTAGGAGGCAATGGCGTTGAGCGCCTTTACGAACGTCTCCTGCGACAGATCCTCCGCCAACTCCCGGTCGCGCACCATGCGAAAGAGGAGGGCGAAGACCGGCCGCTCGTACCGCCGGATCAGCTCCCGGTACGCCGACTCGCGCCCGCCGCGGGCGAGCAGCACAACTTGCTGATCGGTGAGCGGAGCCCACTCGGAGGCGCTAGCCATCGGCGCCGTGGCTTGCCAAGGATCTCGCGGGCGGACTACATTGATGGCCTATGTTAGCCTCAGATCGTGAGTTACCTGTCGCGGGCCCGGAAAAGCGAGCCTACGTCCGTGAGGTCTTTACCGCCATCGCGCCCACCTACGATCGTCTCAACCACATCATCAGCCTCCGATTCGATCGGCGCTGGCGGCGGTTTGCGGTCGGACGGCTGGATTGGGAGCGGGTTCCCGAAGGAATCTATCTCGACCTCTGCGCGGGCACACTCGATTTCGGGGCGATGCTGGCACGCCAACCGGGCTTCCGTGGACGGATCGTCGGCGCCGACTTCGTGCGCGCCATGCTCAGCCTCGGCCGTAACAAGGCCCACGGGTTGGAGCCGGTCGCGGCCGACGCGCTCGACCTGCCGTTCCCGGATGCATCCTTCGATGGGGCGATGGTGGGTTGGGGAATCCGGAACCTGGTCGATCTCGATGCCGGCCTTGCCGAAGCCGCGCGGACCCTCCGCCCCGGAGCCAGGCTGGTGATCCTCGAAATGACCCTGCCGCCGCAGCCGCAGTTTCGGCGGATCTACCAGTTCTACTTCCGCCGTGTGATACCGCGGATCGGACGCCTGATTTCCAAACATACGACCGCGTATGAGTGGTTACCAGAGTCCACCCAGTCGTTTCCCGCACCCGCCAAATTCGCCGCGCGCATGACCGCCGGGGGTTTCCGGGAGGTGACGTTCAAGCTGTTCATGGGCGGAGTCTGCGCACTCTATGTGGGAGTGAAGCGGTGAACGGGAAACGGAGAACGGAGAACGGAGAAGGGAGAATGGAGAACGGTAAAAACCTGTTCCCTGACAGCCGAAACCCTTTCCCCGTTCGCCTTTCAGCGGTTCCCGTTCCCTGTGTCCCGTTCTCCGTTCTCCCTTCTCCGTTCTCCGTCTGCCTATGAACAACCTCCGCGAGTTCATCAGGGCTATCGAGGCGATCGGTGAGCTGACCCGCGTGTCGCATCCGGTGCGCGCCCGGCTCGAGATCGCGGAGATCGCCGACCGCTGCATGAAGAGCCCCGGCGGGGGGCCGGCACTGTTTTTCGAGCACGTCATCCTCGACGACGGCAAGCGCAGCTCTCAGCCTGTCGCGATCAATCTCTATGGCTCGATGCGTCGCATGTGCCTCGCCCTCGGTGTCGACGACCTCGACTCCATCGGCGACCGCATCGCCGAGATGCTCGAGCTCAAGGTGCCCGGCGGCTTCTTTGGCAAGCTGGCGCTGCTGCCGAAGCTTGCCGAGGTCGGCAAGTTTCCGCCAAAGCTCAAGGGCGGCCGCCCTCCCTGCCAGGAAGTGATCCTGAAGGGCGAAGCGGTCAATCTCGACCAGATACCGTTTCTCACCACCTGGCCGCAGGACGGCGGGCGATACATCACCCTGCCCATGGTGATCACCACCGATCCGGCGCGCGGCATCCGGAACGTCGGCATGTACCGCGTGCAGGTGCTCGGGCGCAACACCCTCGCCATGCACTGGCAGCGCCACAAGGTGGGCGCGGCGCACTGGCGCGATATGGCCGAGCGGGGCGAGCGGATGCCGGTGGTGATCGCCATCGGCGGCGATCCAGCCAGCATCTACTCTGCCAGCGCGCCGCTCCCACCCACCATCGACGAATTCCTCTTCGCCGGATTCCTCCGCCGGTCGCCGGTGGAGCTCGCCAAGGCCGTCACCAGCGCTCTTGAAGTGCCGGCCGAAGCCGAGCTGGTGCTCGAGGGGTACATCGACCCCGCCGAACCACTCGTTCTGGAGGGACCGTTCGGCGATCATACCGGGTTCTACTCTCTCGCCGACTACTATCCGCTCGTGCACGTCACCGCGATCACGGCCCGCCGCGATCCGATCTACCCCGCCACCCTGGTCGGCCGGCCGCCGATGGAGGACTATTACCTCGGCCATGCCACCGAGCGAATCTTCCTGCCGTTGCTCAAGCTCACGGTCCCGGAGATCGTCGACTACCATATGCCGGCGGCAGGGATATTCCACAATCTGGTCTTCGTATCGATCGACAAGCAGTACCCGGGGCAGGCGTACAAGGTCATGAACGCCCTGTGGGGTCAGGGGCTGATGTCGCTCGCGAAGGTGCTGGTGATCGTCGACAGGCACGTGAACGTCCGCAACCCCGACGAGGCGTGGTGGGTGGCACTCAACAACATCGATCCCGAGCGCGACGTGCGCTTCACGATGGGCCCGATGGACGTGCTTGACCACTCGAGCCGAGGCTTCACATACGGGAGCAAGATGGGCATCGACGCCACGCGGAAATGGAAGGAGGAGGGGTTCGATCGGGAGTGGCCCGCGCTGATCGAGATGGATGCGGAGACCAGGAAGCGTGTCGATGAGATGTGGTCGAGTCTGGGCATTCACCTATGACCGGAGGTCTGCGTGAGGGCCAGACGTTCGTCGGCGAGTCGCTTCTCGTCCGCTACGTCAATCTCGTCAAGCTGCCGCACACCCTCTTCGCCCTTCCGTTCGCTCTGCTCGGCGTCCTCGCCGCCTCTCGCATCGCCACCGTCGGTGTACGAAGGGTGGGTCTCGTCGTCCTCGCCTTCTCCGCGGCGCGCTGGGCCGCCATGGGATTCAACCGGATCGCCGATCTTGCCTACGATGCCCGAAACCCCCGCACCATGAACCGCGAGCTCCCCCGCGGAGCACTCACGTCGGTGCAGGCCTGGGTGTCGGTAGTGGTGGCTGCGGCCCTCTTCGTGCTCGCCTCCGCGCTCCTCAACCCTCTCTGCATGATACTGAGCCCCATCGCCCTCGCCTGGGTACTCACCTACAGCCTCTCCAAGCGGTTCACCTGGTGGCCACACCTGTGGCTCGGTATGAGCCTCGCCATCGCGCCGGTGGGTGGCTACCTCGCCGTCACCGGACACTGGAGCCAGCCGCCCTGGCTGCTCTTTGCCGTGAGCACCGCCGTCGCGACGTGGGTAGCGGGGTTCGATATCTTCTACGCCTTGCCCGACGCCGGCTTCGACCGCGCCAACGGGCTTCGGAGCGCGGTGGTGCGGCTCGGCGAGCCGCGGGCGATCTTCCTGGCCAAGGCTCTGCACGGAGTCACCATTCCGGCCCTTGCCCTCTTTGGATATGGAGTAGGATTCGGCGCCTGGTACTACGCCGGGCTCGCGGTAGCGACGGGCATCCTGGTATACGAGCACCACCTGGTGCGGCCGGGCGATCTCTCGAGGCTCGATGCGGCGTTCTTCACGATGAACGGCGTCATGTCGGTCACCGTCTTCGCCTTCGCACTGATCGACCGGGCGGTCGGATGACTGCCGCCGGCCGGCATCCTCTTGTCGTGGCGCTCACCGGAGCGTCGGGCGCTCCGTACGCCGTCCGCCTTCTCGAAGTCCTGGCTCGGAACCGGGTGCCCGTCTGGCTCATACCCTCGAGTCACGGGTCACGACTGCTCCGCGAGGAGTGCGGCATCGACTCGATCGAATCGCTCCAGCGAGCTACCGGGGAAGACTGGTCGTCGGTGACCGTATTCCCCGACGACGATCGCGGCGCCCTGCCCGCGTCGGGCTCGCGCCGCACGAGCGGGATGGTGGTGTGTCCCTGCTCGATGGGCACCGTCGCCGCCATCGCGGCGGGCACCAGCCGCTCGCTGGTGGAGCGCGCGGCCGATGTGACGCTCAAGGAGCGGCGCCGGCTCATCCTCGTGCCGCGCGAGACGCCTCTGTCTCTCGTGCACTTGCGCAATCTCGTGTCGGTCACCGAGGCGGGCGCGGTCGTCATTCCGGCCGCTCCCGGCTTCTACCACCGGCCGACCCAGATCTCCGAGCTGCTGGATTTCGTGGTGCAACGGATCCTCGACCAATTCGATATCGACATCGAAATCGCACGCCGCTGGTCGGGCGATAGCGGCTGAGCGCCGCGTGCGACTCGGTGTCATTTCCGATACCCACGGACTGCTCCGGCCGGAGGTCTTCGACGTATTCAGCGGCGTCGACCACATCCTACACGCCGGCGACGTCGGCTCGGCTTCCCTCCTCACCGATCTGGAGGCCATCGCGCCGGTCACGGCAGTGTACGGGAATACCGACGGATGGGATCTGCGCGAGCGCTTGCCGCAAGTCGCCGCGCTCGAGCTCGACGGGTTCAACGTCGTCGTCACCCACGGCGATCAGCTCGGCGTGCCCAACCCCGCAAGACTGCACGCCGCGTATCCCGACGCGGAAATCCTGATCTTCGGGCACACGCACCGCCCCATGCTCACGCTTGTCGATGTGGTCGTGACCGTGATGAATCCGGGCGGCGCCGGCCCGCGCCGCTTCGACTTACCGGCCTCGGTGGGGATACTGGAGCTGGAGGCAGGAATACCGCCCCGCGGACGACTCGTCCCGCTGACTCCGCTCGACGTCGAGTAGAGATCCCGATCCGCCGCGAGTTGCTTTCACATTGAGATGTATCCACCACGGAGGTCACGGAGAACCACAAGTTTCTCTATTGGTTTTCTCGTGTGTCACTGGCTCTTCCGTGTTCCCGTGGTGAACCCTTCTCTCTTCTCCCTTCTCTGCTCTTCTAGAATCCCAGCCGCAGCCCCGCACTGAGCGCCCAGTTGTGCGTGGTCTTCGTGCCCACGTTCAGCGCGGTCGCCTCCCGCGAGTCGAACTTTCCGATGTAATCCTTGGCCAAGAGCTGAAGTCCGATGCGCGGCGCGATCGCGAGGTCCGCCCCGGCGCCGACGTTGTATGCGAAGCTCGTGGAATGAGTTCTGACCGGGCTCACGTCGATGTTTTGCCGTATCGCGCCCGCGCCTGCCTGCACGAAGGGGCTGAGCGGCAGCACGCCGCCGGTGGGCACTCGCAGCCGCAGAGCTGCGTCATAGAGGAGAACCGAGGTCTGCCCTATCGAGACACCGCCGAGAATCGGCGCACCGATCTGAAGGTCCGGCTGCGAGTAGGCCACGTTGCCGACGAGCGCAAGCGAAGGGACCAGGCCGAGGCTGAGCTCTCCACCGTAGACCACGGCTCCGGCATTGCGAAGGCTGGTGCCGAGAGGACCGTTGGCGATGTTTCCGAATTTGATGTAGCCGGCGTACGGAGTGATCTGAAGGGAGCCCGTCGCGGCGCGCTGAGCCTCGAGCGGTGCCGCCAGGTAAAGGCCGGTGATGGCGCCGGCCCACGCGAGTCGTTTGATCATCTGGACCTCCTGCTGCACATGGTTTCCACAGGCGCGCCGAATGCGCACGAACCCCGGAACAGGCAGGTCGAATGCCATGCATTGCAGTGGAGGAAGTAATTGAAACAGAATGACCTGCGATCTTGAATCGTCGACGAGTGCGCTCCGACTGTCTCCTGTGCAGGACGACCCTCCTAGTTCAACCAGTCCCCATAAGGCGTCGTCCGCCTGAGCGCATCCGGGTGCGCGCGGAACCATGCCGTCAGAAGCAGGATCTCGTCAATCGAGTCGAGCGGCAACGGACCGGTCGGTACCGGCGGCCGCTCCGCCTCTTCGGCGACGACGGCGCGGAATGCTTCACGCTCGATGGGCGTGCTGGGAAATGGAAACGCGGCTCGAACGACGCCCTGCCGAATCAGGTAAACCCGGTCGTCGCCGAAGACTCCAGGGTCACGATAGACGAAGGTGAGCAGATCGCGGGCGGTGCGAGCTCGGCTCGTCGCGGCCAACAGCCACTCCAGTTGCTCGAAGCGTTCCCGCCAGCGTGTGGCCACCTCGAAGCGCCCGGCCGCAGCGGCTTCCTGCATCGCCGCAATGACCCGGTCGAGCGGCTGGATGGTGCGGCCCTCCAGAAATGCCGCCGCCGTCTCGACGCGCTGCCGATATTCCGACTCAGCGACGAATCCCGCGCATGGCCCGCTGCAGAAACCGAATTGGTGCCGAAGACATCCCGCCTGCCGCGGCTGCTCGAAGAGATCACCCTGGCCGGCGAACACGGTCGGCATCCTGGCGGTGCAGTCGCGGAGGCCCAGGAGATCGTTGAGCGTGCGCACCGCCTCGTTGGTGCGCGCCAGCGATCGAAAGGGACCGTAGCATCCGGCATCATCGCGGGACGCGCTGCTTCCGGCATAGACCCGCGGCGCCGGATCGCTGGAGATCTTGATGAGCACGGAGCGACGGGTCACGTTGCCGCGGTGATTGAAATGTGGTCGGTACCGTCGGATCTGTCGCAGCTCGTTCAGGTACGCCGCAAACTCGCTCGGCGCATAGTCCCAGGTGATATTCGACGCCGCGTACAGAATGCGGGCCGCCTTGTCGTCTGGATACGCCGCCCGGAAGTAGCAGAGCAGCCGGGTGCGGAGGCGCTTGGCCTTGCCGACGTAGAGAATCCGGCCGGTCGGGTCGAGCATTTGGTACACCGCCGGACGATTCTCCGCCAACGCGCGGACGCGATTCCGCAGCTCATCGAGGTCGCCGGCGGGAAGGTGAGCGGCCCGCCGGGACCGGCGTCCGCTCACCGCTGGCACCGGTAACAGAAGACCGTGATGCGGCCGTCGATCTCGTGGGTGCCCGCCAGCCTGGTTCCGCAGCGGACGCACGGCTGGCCTTCGCGCTCGTACACCAGCAGCTCGAGCTGGAAATTCCCCGGCAGCCCGGTACCGGTGCGGTAATCGCGCACCGTGCTGCCTTTCGACTCGATCGCGGCATTGAGAATTCTGCGGATCTCGGTGTACAACCTGGCGTGGTCATCGGGAGTCAAGCGGTTGGACGGTTTGGAGGGATCGATGCCCGCCGCGAAGAGCGCTTCGTTTGCGTATATGTTGCCCACCCCCGCGAGATATCGCTGATCCATGATCGTCTTCTTGATCGCCTGCCTCGATCCGGCCAGCGCGGAACCCAGCTCCTGGGGTGTGAATCCCGGGTCGAGCGGCTCGGGTCCGAGCGCGGCACTGTACCGCTCCCAGCCTCGCCGGTCGAGGAGCAGCAGCGTGCCGAGGCGGCGGACATCGTCGTAGACCAACTCGCGCCCGTCGTCGAGAGGAACACGGAGGACGGCGTAGCGCGAGCGTTCCGGGGAGATGGGCTCGTCGTGCACGACGAGCGATCCCGTCATGCCGGGCTGGATCACCAGCCGATGCGCGCCCAGATCGATCACCGCATGCTTGGCGCGGCGGAAAACGTCCTCGACCCGGGCGTCCTTGAGCTGCCGGAGGAGGCGGCGGCGAGTCACGCCGCGCAGCACGTCGTCGTGGCTCAACGTGGCGCGCCCGAAACGGCGGCCGAGCAGGGAGGGGCGAATGTCGCGGACGATGGTTTCGACTTCGGGAAGCTCGGGCATCGCGACGAAATCTACACGCTCGCCCGCTCCGCCTCGCGCCAGCCGATGTCCCGGCGAAACACCTTTCCCTCGAAGTCGATCGCCTCTGCCGCCTCGCGGCTCCTGCGCTGTGCCTCGGCGAACACCGGAGCCACCGCGGTCACGTTGAGGACCCGTCCTCCGCTGCTTCGAAGCGTCCCATCCGGACCACGTGCGGTGCCGGCATGAAAGACCGTGACGCCGTCGGGCAGTGCGTCGGGAATCGAGATGGCCGCGCCGCGCCTCGGGTCGTCCGGATATCCTTGCGAAGCCAGTACGGTCGTCACCGATGCCTCGCCATGCCGCTGCCTGATGGGCGAGACGCCTTGGCCGTGCGCCACCCGCCAGAGACAATCCGTGAGTCCATCGGACACGAGCGGCAGCACCACTTGCGTCTCCGGATCGCCGAGCCGGCAGTTGAACTCGACGACGGATGGCGTCCCGCCGTCATCGACCATGAGCCCGGCGTACAGCACGCCGGAGAACGGAGTGCCCCGGCGGCGCATCTCGCCGAGCGTTGGGGCAATCACCTCGCGCCCCACTCGCTCGAGCAACGCGGGTGTAGCAACCGATACCGGGCTGTAGGCGCCCATCCCTCCCGTGTTGGGTCCGGCGTCGCCCTCGAGAAGGCGTTTGTGGTCCTGCGACACCGGAAGCAGCTCGAAGTCCCGTCCGTCGGTGACCGCGAGGACCGAGATCTCCTCGCCGGTCAGGAACGACTCGATCACCACGGTGCGTCCCGCGGCGCCGAATTTTCCTTCGCCGACCATGGCGCGCACCACTCCCGCCGCCTCGCGCCGTGTGGCACAGACTACCGCCCCCTTGCCGGCCGCCAGCCCCGACGCCTTTACGACCAGCGGCTCGGCATGGGCATCTACGAATCGGAGCGCACTCGTCAGGTCCTCGAACGTGGCGCTCTCGGCTGTCGGAATTCGAGCGGCGAACATGACTTCCTTGGCGAAGGCCTTGGATGCCTCGATCTGCGCCGCCATCCGGCTGGGGCCGAACGCCGCCCGGCCCTCCGCCCGCAACCTGTCGGCGAGGCCGAGGGCGAGCGGAATTTCGGGCCCGATAACCGTGAGATCGATACCGTGCATGTCGGCCGCGTCGGCGAGACGGTCGGTGTCGTCGGCGGCGATGGGGAGATTGGTGGCCAGCTCGGCGGTGCCTGGATTGCCGGGTGAGCAGTACAGATCGGCATCGGGGTTTTCCCGGCGGAGGGCCCAGCAGATCGTGTGCTCGCGCCCTCCGCCCCCGACGACCATGATCCTCACGGAGACTGCTTCTGTGCGTTGCGGAACGCCTCTCGGGCCCGCTCCGCCGCCCGCTTGGCGGCATCCGTCACGTGGGTCACGATCTCTCGCGCTTCGCCCGCGTAATAGCTCCCGGCCGCGCCCATGTCGTCGCGCAGCGACCGGTCGCTCGCTTCGGTTCCCCGTCGGGTGTACTCCCCCCGCAGGATGCGGTCGTACTCACCCGAGGCCACCCACCGCTGAAGCTCCGCCGCCCTGACGGTGTGCATCGGGTGGGTGAGCGCGAGCGTGCTCAGCACCTTGTAGACGATGTCGAGCCCTTCGCCGGCCGCGACGTACTCGTGGGCCTGTTCCATGAAGGCCTCCACGTTCAACTCGCCCGCAAAGGCACTGCCGCGCCCGCCTCCCGCCATCTTCATGTCGAGCCGCTGGGCGGCAACCACGTCCTGCTGTCCGACGAGGCCGGCACGGTCGGCTGAGAGCTCGGATTTGCGAGACCACTCCAGGAAGGCCAGACGGATCGGCAGCACCGCCAGGCCCGCGAGGGCGGGCAGCGCGCCGAGGCTTATGAGCGCCAGGATGGCGGCAATGGTGCGGTAGAGGGCATGCCCGCTCATCACGTGTCCGAGCTCGTGGGACAGGAGCACACGAAGCTCGTCGTCGTCGAGCAGCTCGATCGCCGCCGAGTGAACGACGATGAACGGCTTGTCGATTCCGTAGGCACCGGCATTGAAGAACGGCGTCTGGGACACGTACAGCTCGGGCACGTCGGGCCAGTCGAAGGTCGTCACGATCTCGTTGTGCAGGTGCCAGAGCCGGGGAAACTGCGCCGGCCCGAGGCGCACTGCGTTACCCTGAAAGAGAAGTCGCACGCCGCGCTCGCCGCCGATAAAGGCCAGCACCTTGCGGATCATATCGTCGACACCCGGGACGCCTCGCAGCGTCTGCAGCGCGGCACGGTCGGCGGGATGCTCCCATGATACCGGGGCGATCTGAGGAAAGATCCGCCGGGGGCGGGGAGCCGGGAGTGTACCGGTCATGTTCTTCTCGAGGTTGGTGACGGCTCAACTACGGCAGGACCTCGCGCTTGTTTCATGTTGCTACAGACAAAGCCTGATCGAGGTCGGCCAGAAGGTCTGCCGAGTCTTCGACCCCGCAGCTCAGCCGCACCAGACTGTTCGTGAGCCCCAGTGTCTGTCGCATCGCCGCCGGCACCGAGGCGTGGGTCATCGTGGCGGGATGTCCCACCAGGCTCTCGACCCCGCCCAGCGACTCGGCGAGCACGAAGATGCGGGTGCGTTCGACGAAGCGCCTGGCGGCGGCCGGGTCGCCCAGATCAAACGAGATCATTCCGCCGAAGCCGGTCATCTGTCGGCAGGCGAGGTCGTGTTGCGGATGCGATGGAAGTCCCGGGTAGTACACCTTGCGGATCTCCGGGCGCCGGGTGAGCCACTGTGCCACCACGCGGCCATTCGCATCGTGCTGCCGCATGCGGAGCGGCAGCGTCTTGATTCCCCGAAGCGCCAGCCAGCAGTCCATGGGTCCCGGCACCCCGCCGGCGGCGTTCTGCAGGAAGCCGATCCGCTCGGCCAGATCGTCTCGTGCGGTGACCAGCATTCCTCCGATCATGTCGCTGTGGCCGTTGAGATACTTCGTCGTCGAGTGGAGGATGATGTCGGCGCCCGATTCGAGCGGCCTCTGGAAGAAGGGGGTAGCGAAGGTATTGTCGACGACGTAGAGATATCCGCGGGACTTCGTGAGGTCGCCCACCGAGGAGAGGTCCACGAGATTCATCATGGGATTGGTGGGGGTCTCGCAATAGATCATTCGGGTCGACGGCGTCACGGCGCGCTCGATGTTGCCGATGTCCCGCATGTCCACGAAGGCGAAGCGCACGCCGAACTCGGTATACACCCGCTCCATCAGGCGGTGCGTTCCTCCGTAGAGGTTGTCGCCGCACACGACGTGGTCGCCGGAGCGCAGCAGCTTCAGCACGGTGTCGAGCGCCGCCAGTCCTGACCCGAAGGCGAAGCCGTGCTCGCCGCCTTCGAGGCTCGCCACGTTGCGCTCGAGTGCTTCGCGGGTGGGATTCTGGGTGCGGGCGTACTCGTAGCCCTTGTGCTTTCCCAGCGCCGATTGGATGTATGTGGAGGTCTGGTAGATCGGGGTCATCACGGCGCCCGAAAGCGGCTCCGCGATCTGACCGGCGTGAACCGAGCGGGTGGCGAAGTGATGGTCGTGATCGTGGGGCAGGATCCTGGTCATCTGAGGCCGGGGAAAATGGGGTGGGAGAAGCGTAATGGCGCGAGCGGTTCGGTTGAAGAGGGGGGCGGTCCGCGGTTACCTTCGAGCCGTGAGCGCAACCCAATCCGGCAGCATCGAGGCGCGCTGCCTCATCGTCGATGACGACGGTCAGGCGCGGCAGAGCCTGGCGCGCGTGATCGAAGCTCACGGCCTCGCGGTCACCCAGGTTGCCTCCGGCGCCGAAGCCCTCGCCTTGCTGCGCGAGCAGGGGGCGGTGCCACTGTGCATCTCCGACATTCACATGCCGGGACTCGACGGCGTCACCTTCCTCAGAGAAGCGCTGAGTCTCTATCCCGACATGGCGGTCATCATGCTGACCGGTGTGTCGGAGGTGTCGACCGCCGTCGAATGCTTGAGAATCGGCGCCCTCGACTATCTCTCGAAGCCAGCGATGGTCGAGGAGGTCTGGGCCCGGGTCGACAAGGCGCTCGAGAAGCGGGATCTCGTACTCAAGAATCGGTACTACCAGGCCAACCTCGAGAGCCGCGTTCGAGAGCTCGACCGCCTGAACAGGCAGTCGATGATCAACGGAGTGCAGATGCTGGTCCACGCCCTCGAGGCCAAGGACGCCTACACCAGCGGCCACTCCGCGCGGGTAGCTCGCTATGCGGTCAAGACCGCCGTCCAGCTCGGGTACACAGGCGACCGTCTCGAGCAGGTACGCCTGGGCGGCGAGCTGCACGACATCGGCAAGATCGGCACGCGCGAGGACATCCTCAACAAGCCCGGGCCGCTGAGCCCCGAGGAGTTCGAGCACATCAAGGGTCATACGGCGCTGGGTGAACGGATCCTCGCTCCTTTCCTCGCCGAGTCACCGGTGGTACTGGGAATCGTGCGCTCTCACCACGAGCGGCTGGACGGAGTCGGCTTTCCGGACGGCCTCGTGGGCGAGAGCATCCCGGTGGAAGCGCGCATCGTCGCCGTGGTCGACGCCTTCGATGCGATGACGACCAATCGGGCCTACCGTCCTTCGCGCACGCCGGCCGATGCGGTGAGAGAGCTGCAGCACTGCGCTGGCGCCCACTTCGACCCCCGCGTGGTGGACGCGTTTCAGAAGGCCTTCACCGACGTCTCAGCCCTCCCCATTCCCATCTGATTGCCGTTTCGGCACCGGTCTTTGATGTCCGACACTCTGATGATCAGCGTCTCCGGGATGCGGGGTCACGTGGGTACCGACCTCACACCAGAGCTCGTGGCCAGGCACGCCGCCGCCTTCGGAGCCTGGGTCGGTGAAGCCGGTTCGACTGACGGCGGCCGCAAGCCCGCGGTGGTGATCGGCCGTGACTCGCGCACCAGCGGGCCGATGTTCGAGAGCGCGGCGGCCTCGGGACTCATGTCGGTGGGCGTGGACGTGATCGAGCTGGGCGTGGTGCCCACGCCGACCGTCCAGATGGCCGTCGAGCATCACCACGCAGGCGGCGGGCTCATTCTCACCGCCAGTCACAATCCCATCGAGTGGAACGCACTCAAGTTCGTGGGCTCGGACGGCATCTTTCTCGACGCCGCATCGGGAGCCCGAGTTCGGGCGCTGGTCGAGCAAGGGCCGGCGCGAATGGGATGGGAGGGCCTGGGTGAGGTGAGACACGATCACGAGGCGGTGGCCCGGCACCTCGACGCCATTCTCGCCCTGTCAATGATCGATGTCACCGCCATTCGGGAGCGGCGCTTCCATGTTGGACTCGACTGTGTGCGGGGCGCCGGAGTGACGGCAATAGTGCCGTTGCTCGAACGACTCGCTTGCCGGGTGAGCGGAATCAATCTGGAGCCCGACGGCCTCTTTCCCCGGGCGCCCGAGCCGGTTCCGGAAAACCTTGGCGAGCTTGGTGCCCTGGTACAGCAGAGCGGGGCCTCGATCGGTCTGGCGGTCGATCCCGACGTCGATCGGTTGGCACTGGTCGACGAAACCGGGCGGCCGATCGGCGAGGATTACACCCTGGCGTTCGCGATTCGGGCGGTGTTGGGCGTTCGCGGCAGCACCGCGGGAGGCCAGGTGGTCGTGGTGAACCTTTCCACGAGCCTGGTTGTTGAAGATGCGGCACGAGCGGCCGGAGCCCGACTGCTTCGCGCTCCGGTTGGCGAAGCCAACGTGGCTAGAGCGATTCGGGACGAGGGAGCCGTCATCGGAGGCGAGGGAAACGGAGGGGTCATGTTTCCCGCGCTCCACATCGGCCGCGATGCACCACTGGGCGTGGCCTTGATCTTGCATCTCCTTACCACGTCTGGACTAACAGTATCGCAACTTGTTGCAGCGGCGCCTCGGTACACCATCGTCAAAGCGAAGGGTCCCCGCGGTCCGGAGTTGCGGCCGATGTACGATCGGCTGAGAGATCGATTCCCGGATGCGGAGCCGGATGAGAGAGATGGGCTGCGGCTCTCATGGCAGGATCGCTGGCTTCATGTGCGACCCTCCGGAACCGAGCCAATCGTTCGACTGATAGCTGAAGCTCCCACCGCCAGCGCGGCCGAAGATCTGGTCGCGGCGGCCCGAGAACTCTTGCGCTGAGGCTTGTCTCGATGTGCGGCATCGTGGGCTACATCGGACCCCGGCAGGCCGCCGGGTTGATCATCGAGGGCCTGCGGCGCCTCGAGTATCGCGGATACGACTCGGCCGGCATCGCCGTGGTCAACGGGGCGGGTCTCAAGATCGCCAAGGCGGCGGGCAAGCTGACCGTTCTCGAGCAGGAGCTCAAGGATGCGATGCCCGTCGGCACGCTCGGCATCGGCCACACCCGCTGGGCCACCCATGGCGCGCCCACCGCCACCAACGCGCATCCCCACACCGACCAGTCCGGCCGGATCGCCCTCATTCACAACGGCATCATCGAGAACTCGAGCGCTATCCGTAAGGCGCTCGAGCAGCGGGGCCATACCTTCAAGTCCGAAACCGACACCGAGGTCCTCGCCCATCTGGTTGGCGAGTTCTATCAGGGTAACCTCGAGGAAGCGCTCGCGGCGGCGTTGCGCGACGTCGACGGCGCTTACGGCCTCGCACTCATCTCGTGCGAGGAGCCGGGTGTGCTGGTTGCCGCCCGGAAGGGCTCGCCGCTGCTCGTGGGCGTCGGCGAAAACGAGTTCTTCGTCGCCTCCGACGCCTCGCCGCTTCTTCAGCATACGCGCTCGGTGGTCTATCTGGACGACGGTGAAATGGTCGTGCTCACCCGTGAAGGCTACCGCGTGCGCAACCTCGAGACCATGCGGATCAGCAAGCCGGTCAACCAGATCGACTGGGACCTGGCCATGGTCGAGCGCAACGGGTTTCCCCATTTCATGCTCAAGGAGATCTACGAACAGCCGGAGAGCCTCTGTAACGCGCTGCGCGGCCACCTCCTCGACGACGAAGGCACGGCGCGCGTCACCGGTCTCAACCTGTCCGATGAGCAGCTCAAGGGACTCGAGCGGATCATCATCACCGCCTGCGGCACGTCATGGCACTCGGCGCTCATCGGCGAATACATGCTGGAGGAGATGGCCCGGGTTCCGGTGGAAGTCGAGTATGCCTCGGAGTTCCGGTATCGGAACCCTGTGGTGGACCAGCGGACGCTCGTCGTGGGCATCTCGCAATCGGGCG